>DATFYI010000201.1:0-19632 GCA_035315125.1 Anaerolineaceae bacterium
ACAAGTGACGGATAAGGACGGCCAGAGCCAGGAAATCAAGGCCAAAAACATCGTGCTGGCGATGGGCGCGCAGACCAGTATGATCCCGGGCGTAAAAGCAGACGGCGAAAAGGTAGTCACTTATCTGGAAGCCATTTTGCAGACGCGCCGGCCCGAATCGGTGGCGATTATTGGTGCGGGTGCGATCGGGGTGGAGTTTGCCACGGTTTGGAGCAGTTACGGCAGCAAGGTAACCCTGATCGAAATGCTGCCCAGGATCGTCCCGTTGGAAGATGAAGAAGTCAGCGCCGAGCTAGCCAAAGCCTTTACCAAACGCGGCATCCAGATGATGACCGGACAGCGCGTCCAATCCATCACGCCCAGCGAGACCGGTGTGGTGGTAAAAGTATCCGGGCCGGATGGCGAAAAGAGTGTCGAAGCGGAGCAGGCGCTGGTGGCGATCGGTTTCAAACCCAACACACGCGATATGGGATTGGAGGAAGCCGGAGTGAGCTTGAATGAGCGCGGCTTCATCAAAATCGACGAACGCATGGCCACGAACGTGCCGGGCATCTGGGCCATCGGCGATGTGACCGGGCAGGTGCTGCTGGCGCACGTCGCTTCGGCCCAGGGCATCATCTGCGCCGAAAATATCGCCGGCGTCGAGACGATTACGCTGGATTACCGTATGATGCCGCGCGCCACTTACTGCCAGCCGCAGGTGGCTTCGATGGGTCTGACCGAAGCGCAGGCGCGTGAACAAGGCTATGAAATCAAGGTGGGAAAGTTCCCGTTCCAGGCTGATGGTAAGGCACTGGGTCTGGGCGATTACACCGGCTGGGTCAAGTTGATCATGGACGCAAAGTACGGCGAGATCCTGGGCGCCCATATGATCGGCCCGGAGGTATCCGAGCTGCTGCCCGAGCTGACCATGGCGCAACGCAATGAGCTGACGGTGGCAGAGATTGCCCGCAATGTACACGCCCACCCGACTCTAAGCGAAGCCGTGATGGAAGCGGCACATGTGGCGGAAGGTAAGTCGATTAATATATAAATTCTTCAGCTCTAAAAGAAAAAACTCACTACAAAGGGCATAGAGCACACAGAGATAGAAATCCTTAATAAAAGCTCTGTGGTCTCCGTGTCTTTTGTGGTGAATTCTATCCCTGCTTCTCTCCTACTTCAGCATGGACAATCGAATAGTAGTGCGCCACGGTGCGGCGCCGGTTGGGCCCGGTGCAGTACAGTTGTTCGAGCTGTTCGGAATTTGCATCGAGAATATTGGTAAAGCCGCGGCGGGTGAGAAATTCGGCGATCTGGCCTTTTCCGATGCCAAAAACGCGCTGCTCGCCTGTCAGGCGGTTTAGAATTTGGTAGGCGCGATGAGGCCGGGTCAGCGTGGACATATCCTGGTAATCAAAAATGATGGCGCTGCTGGGCAAGACATTGGCGCAAACCCGGGCCAGCGTGGCGTCAACGGCGGCATCGTCGAGATAGAGGGTCACACCTTAACATCCAGAGTAACTTAAGAATATCACTGCCCGGTTTAATACCGGCGCAGCAAGTCTTAAACTGTTATTAACCCTGCGTCACTCAAGTCGCTGCCCTTTTATGCTATAATCCGAAATCTAGAAAGGTTCGATATGTTTCAAAAGATCGTTAAATTTATTGGGGGCAACCCCAACAGAAAAGAAATCCAAAAGATGCTACCGGATGTTGAGCTGATCAATGAGCTCGAAGCCGAATATGAAGCGCTCAGTGAAGATGCTCTACACGCTAAAACCGAAGAATTCCGCCGCCGTTTGAGCGAGGGTGAAACCCTGGATGATCTGCTGCCGGAAGCATTTGCGGCCGTACGCGAAGCTAGCAAACGCACTATCGGGCTGCGCCATTACGACGTGCAACTGATCGGCGGGATTGTGCTGCACCAGGGCAAAATCGCCGAGATGCGCACCGGTGAGGGCAAAACACTGGTGGCCACGCTGCCGCTCTATTTGAATGCGCTAACGGGCCGCGGCGTTCACCTGGTTACGGTGAACGATTATCTGGCACGGCGCGATGCGCGCTGGATGGGCCCCATTTATATGAAGCTGGGCATGAGCGTGGGTGTGCTGCAGATGGCCGCCCGCACCGATAATGGGCGCAATGCCTTCATTATCGATCCGGAAAAGCCCTCGCCGCACGAAGACCAGGACCAACTGCGGCTGGTGCTGCGCAACGAAGCCTATCTGGCCGATATTACCTACGGCACCAACAGCGAGTTCGGTTTTGATTACCTGCGGGATAACCTGGTGATGAGCCTGTCTGACCGCGTGCAACGCGGCCACTATTACGCCATTGTGGATGAGGTCGATAACATCCTGATCGATGAAGCCCGCACGCCTTTGATTATCTCCGGGCCGGCCTCCGAGGATACCGAATTCTATGCCCGGATGGCGGTGCTGGTGCGCCAGCTCAACCCTGAAGATTATGAGATCAACGAGAAAGACCACACGGTTACTCTGACGGAGGTGGGTGAAGCCCACGTCGAGAGCCTGCTGGATATGACCCTGGGCGACCCCGACCGTCCTGAGGATATCACCCCCGAACAGGCCCGTATCATGGGCTATCTGGAACAGTCCTTGCGGGCGCAATACCTGTACCGGCGAAACAAGGATTACCTGGTGCAAGGCGGCAAGGTCATCATCGTGGATGAATTTACCGGGCGGTTAATGCCGGGGCGGCGCTGGTCAGAAGGCCTGCACCAGGCGGTGGAAGCCAAGGAAGGCGTCAAAGTCGAGCCCGAAAACGTCACCTATGCCACCATCACCTTGCAAAACTACTTCCGCATGTACGAAAAACTGGCCGGCATGACCGGTACAGCCGAAACCGAAGCAGAAGAGTTCAGCAAAATCTATAAACTGGAAGTGCTGCCCATCCCAACCAACCTGGAATACGCCGCCATGGGCTCCGATTCTCAACTGGCGGAGATCGAGGATCGGGACGAGCAGGGCTATAAATACATTTATTATGCGCCGCGCGGCGACACACAGCGCAAACCCATTTATTGGAAGCGCAAGGATTTCCCGGATGTGGTTTACCGCACCGATGAAGCCAAACAACGCTCGATCACAACGGAGATCCTACGCTATCACGTGATGGGCCGCCCGCAACTGGTAGGCACCACTTCGGTGGAGCATTCGGAACTGCTTTCAGATAACCTGGCGGCTGAGCCGATCCGCCGGCTGATGCAGACCCTTTTGATCCGCCAGGCCTACATGGATAAGAATAAGAAGGAATCCATCGAGCGTGAAGTACCCGAGCTAAAACCGCTCAATAAACCGATCAAAGACCTGGATATCGCCGAAATGCGCCCGCTGGCCCGTTCAATGGGCATCTCGCTCAATGTGGAAGACCCGGCCAATCTCAAGAAGCTGGTTCAGATCCTGGATTTGAGCCCGGAAGATGAGCCGCGCTTACTCAAAGCGTTGCAAGGCGGCATCCCTCACCAGGTGCTGAATGCACGCAAGCACGATGAAGAAAGCCAGATTATTGCCCGGGCCGGGGCTTTTGGCAGCGTAACGATTGCTACCAACATGGCCGGTCGTGGGGTGGATATCAAGCTGGGCGGGGATTTGCCCGAAGAGATCCTGCAGGATGTCATCCGGGTGTTGAGCAAAGCGGGCGTGAAAGACCCCTACGATATGACAAACGAGGAACGCCGCGCTGCTTTGGAGAAGATCGACCCGGCCGAATATGGAATTTATGAAGAGCCGGTCAAGGCATTCATCCAATACCTGGAAGATATGAAGCGCGTGCGCACCCTGGGCGGTTTGCACGTGATCGGTTCGGAACGACACGAAGCCCGCCGGATCGATAACCAACTGCGCGGCCGCGCCGCCCGCCAGGGCGACCCCGGTTCCTCGCGTTTTTACCTGTCGTTGGAAGACGAGCTGATGCGACTGTTTGGCGGAGCCCAGGTGGAAAACCTGTGGAAGCGCCTGAGCTTTGATGAAAGCCAGCCGCTGGAAGTGGGGTTGTTGGGCCGGCTGGTCGAACAATCCCAGGAGCGGGTAGAAGGCTCAAATTTTGACATCCGCAAACATTTACTAGAATACGATGACGTGCTGAACAGCCAGCGCAAGCGTATTTACAGCCAGCGCGACATGGTTTTTACAAAAGAAGATTTGAGTGAGGACGTGCTGGATATGCTACGCAGCGAGCTGCAGGAGCGCATCCCGGCTGCCTTGAAAGATGAAGAAGGCCCCTGGAAGCTGCTGGCTTACCTGGAAGAGATCCAACCGCCGATGGAATACGAAGGCACTACCATGCCTTCCTTTACTTTCCGGCTGCTGATCGACGAAATCCTTCATTCCATAGAAGGCCCAGAACCCTCGCTGGCGCAGGTGCGCCAGGCCTTGCTGGATCTGGCCGATCGCGCCCTGGAAGCCGAAAAACAGCACCTGCTGCGCAGCACGCGCACTCTACTGGAAAAAACCAGTGAGAACATGGAAGATCAGCGCCTGGAACGCGAGGAAGCGCTGGATAATTTCTTCGAAAATATCGGCGAGACCGAAGAGGGCCAGCAGCCGCGCCGCCCGCAGGAACTGCTGACAGAAGTGAGCGAGCTGACACGCGCCCAATTTAAACTCAACCCGGAGCAATTACGCCGGCTGGCTGAGGCTGATCCGGAAATAAAAGAGCTCTTGCGCCAGCAGCTCAATAGCGGGCTGACAAACCTGGGCATCAACCGCGTCATCGGCGCGGTGGAGCGCCGCCTGGAAGAGCCCTTAAACCTGCACCTGCAGGCGGGTGTGGAACTGGACTGGAAGACGTTTAACGAAATGATTTTACAGTCCATCGAGGGCATCTACGACCAGCGTAAAGTGCGCCTGCTGGGCGAGCAGGGTCAGATCTCTCACGATCTGGACACCGCTCTGGCTCACCTGGACGGTACGGGTCTGGATGACACCCGCCTGGTATCCTTATTGCGCCTGATGACCAGGGGCAGCCGCATGGCCTTTGACCGCAAGACCCACCGCCAGGGTTGGAAGCAATTTGACCGTTTGAGCTACGTCTATCTGGCGGCCCATCTGATCGAGGTGGCCACGCCGCAAGAAGTCACCGACCGGGTGCTGGAGCACCTGGTGGAAGCCCAACATGTGCTGCAAAAAGTGTGGGGCATGGTGGAATGGAAGCGCTTGCTCCTGAGCGAGGTCACCCTGCAACAGTTAGATGAAAACATGCGCCGCTATCTGGCCGACCATTTGGGCGCCGAACGATTTATGGAGCTTGCCAATCAACCGCTCAACTCGTTCAGCGCCGAAGACCAGGAGCTGGTAGGCGACGTGCTGGGCTGGCGTATCCAAAACGAAATCTACCGTGAGCTGCTGTTGCAGATCATATCTCAGCAATGGGTCGAGTATCTGACGCGGGTAGAAGCGCTGCGGGTCTCAATTGGGCTGGAAGCTTATGCCCAGCGCGATCCGTTGGTGCAGTATAAGAGCAAGGCCTCGGAAATGTTCACCCAACTGCTGGCAGAAATCCGTATCGGTGTGATCGGGCGCATGTTTACCTACCAACCGCGCCACGGCGTGGAAGTCTCCGGCGAGAGCAATGAGAGCCTGCCTGAAGCGCCGGTTGCCGAAAGCGAAACGCCGGTGCCCGCCGGCGGGGAAACCAGCGAAGCGCACAAGAAGAAGCGAAGAAGACACTAGGAGGTCTGAAGCGCAGATTTTGGACTTCTCGCAATTTTTGCTATATTCTATCTAGTTCGAAGGCATAAAAAGCTCGGTTATCTACTTTGGAAGCCCTTTACATCCGCTTCGATCAAGCTCAGTCAGATTGCGCCGCTCGCTCCCGGGCTTAAACTTCTTCTTGGTAAAATCACACCCGGCGTTCATTATGGGCGGAAATACTACTCCGAATAAACGAGATCGTGTGTAAATTAAAATTAAATTAAAAGTAACCGAGAGTGTAAAATCCGATTTTACAAGTTGGGGTTGCCAATATCCTATTAACCCTTTATAATCTAATTTAATCTTCTTTCACCGGAGTAAAGAGATCGTATGGACCAAAACGACGCCCAACTCGAGCAGGGGGCAACGCCCGAGAATAATAGTAACAATGAAAACCACAACATGGCCTCCCTTCTTGAACAGGAAGGTCTCGGGATTGAATTCCCACGACAAGGCGAAATTCGCCATGGTGTCATTGCAAGTATTGGGTCTGGCCAGATTCTGGTCAGTATTGGCACCAAATCAGAAGGAATTATTGCGGGCAAAGAATACGAAATAATTCCAGATGAAGAATTGAAAGCCTTAAAAGTTGGGCAAGAAATCCCGGTATTTGTCGTGAACCCAGAGGACCAAAACGGGAATCTCACGCTTTCGTTTGTTCGGGCTCGCGAAGAAGTCAGTTGGCTGGATGCCGAGGCGCTGCTAGCCTCGAAGGAAACTTACCACAGTTCCATCATTGGCTTCAATAAAGGTGGCCTGATTGTACCAGTGGGCGGTTTGCGCGGGTTTGTGCCTGCGTCGCAAATCAGCCTGTCTCGCCGGGCGGGTATGAGCGGTGAGACTCCTGAACAGCGCTGGAGCAAGATGATCGGGCAGGATATCGACGTGTGCGTGATCGAAGTCGATCGCGAACGGCGCCGGCTGATCCTTTCTGAGCGCGCCGCAAGCACGGAGACACGTGAGACCTTAAAAGAACGCGTGATTGAAGATCTAAAAGAAGGCGAAATCCGTACCGGGCGCGTTACCAGCCTGGCAGATTTTGGAGCTTTTGTGAATATTAGCGGTGCAGACGGCTTGGTGCATTTGTCCGAGATTACCTGGGAACGGATTCAGCATCCCAGCGAGGTCTTAAAGGTCGGGCAAGAAGTCAAGGTTAAGGTCATCAGCATCGATCGGGATAAGAAACGCATCGGCCTTTCTATCCGCCAATTGCTCGAAGATCCCTGGATGCACCAGGCAGCCGCTTTCCAGGTTGGCCAGCTGGTGGAAGGTACCATCACCCGCCTGACCAAGTTCGGCGCTTTTGCACGGCTGGAAGGCGATCTGGAAGGATTGATCCACATCTCGGAAATTTCCGAAAAACGGATTGAGCACCCCAAAGAAGTGCTGCATGAAGGGGATACCGTCACACTGCGTATCATCAAGATCGATCCCGAAAACCACCGCATCGGTTTGAGCCTGCGCCGGGTCGAGTCGATGGCTTATGCGGACATGGATTGGCAGACCTTGCTAGAAGAAGAAAATCAGGAAGAAGAGAAAAAAGACGAGCCGGACGAGCCGGACGAGCCGGACGAGCCGGGAGATGAAACACCGGCTGCGAGCTGAGCAAGATTTGATTGCCACGAGCGCACCGCAACCGGTGCGCTCTTTTAATCCCGCAGGACGCCACGAAAATGCCACTCATTTTTGATGCTCATGAAGATCTCGCTTATAACATGCTGACCTTTTGGCGCGATTATCGCCGCTCGAGCCAGGAAACCCGCCTGCTAGAGCAGGGTACTGATATACCTGGCATATGGGGCGAGAGCCTGCTGGGCTGGCCCGATTACCAAATCGGCCAGGTTGCGCTCATCTTCGCCACCCTTTTTATTGTGCCCCGCCAGTATAAAGAGGGTGAATGGGACACGCAGACATATTCCAGCACTGCACAGGCGCATGAGCTTTACCAGCGCCAGATGGATGTATACCAGCGCCTGTGTGATGAAAACCCGGATAAATTTAAGCTGATCCACTCACGGAAGGACCTGGACGATGTTTTATCCAGCTGGGACCGGACGCCGGCCGAATATCCGATGGTGACCCATCCAGTTGGATTGGTGTTGTCAATGGAAGGGGCCGAGGGTATCCGTACCGCTGAAGAACTGGAAGAATGGTGGCAGTCCGGCCTGCGGCTGGTCGGTCCGGTGTGGGCCGGGACGCGTTTCTGCGGCGGGATGTACCAGCCGGGCGCATTCAGCCGGGAAGGCTTTGAGCTGCTGGACGTCATGGCAGATCTGCGCTATACACTGGATGTATCCCACATGTCGGAAAAATCCACCTCGCAGGCCTTAGATTATTACAGCGGCCCGGTAATCGCTAGCCATTCCAACGCTCGGGCCCTGATCCATGCAGCAGCGGATGAACGTCACCTCTCGGATATGAATATCCACAAATTAATTGAACGAGATGGTGTGATCGGCATCTTGCCGTATAATAAATATTTAAAGGCAGATTGGCTGCCGAGTGATGGACCCAGAGACATGCACCTGGAGCTGGTGACAGCACAGATCGATTATATCTGCCAGTTAGCCGGTGATGCCCGGCACGTCGGCCTGGGATCCGATTTCGATGGCAGCTTTGGCGTGCAATCTGTCCCACTGGAACTTAATTCAATTGCTGATTTGCAAAAATTGGTACCATTATTGCAAGCAAAGGGGTATGCAAGCGATGACATCCAGGCCATCCTGGGTGGAAATTGGCGCCGGCATCTTGAAAGGACCTTACCCTCTTGAAGAGCGATCTTGCGAAAGATCTAAACAGTACCTCCGATCCAACGTTGTCGGCCAACAAGCAAAACGAAATAAGTGAGCGTAACGAGTGGCTTCCAAATGGCAATGGAGGGCCAGTAAATCACATCACCCGCAACGGTTTAATCACCACCATGGCTGGTTTTGTAGTGTTCCTGATCGGGGCTCGTCCATCGCTCTTTGGTTTGGATCGCAGTCCGGTAGTAGGTTTTGTGCAAATTACTGTCTTCCTGATTGGTCTGGGGATCATTAGCGTAGGCGGGTATATCAGCCTGCGCTCCTTGTGGGGTAAACAGGGAACCAGTATCGCGGCAGATATCGGGATGCGCATGGTCACCACCGGATATCTGATCTCCGTATTCTCCGGCATGGCAGATATCTTCGGATTTGGCAGCCATCCTTTACCCCATCCTTTTTATGGTTATCTGCAGGAGGAAGGGGTATTTGTCGGCGAGATGGGGATTGCAATCGGATTCTTGCTACTGATCCCTTATTCCCATTTTCTGAAGCAGTCAAGCGAGACCCAGGACTGATAGCAACTCAACATGGGGAATTGAACAAATAAAGCCTGCAAATGTCTACCCACAGCAGGCTGTTCCAATATATACCCCGCAAATCTTGCTACAACAGACCAATCGCCTCTAACATTTCCTGATTGGTGGCAAATTTGAATTCTAATAAACCCAGGCGGCGCGCCTGATCTTGTTCGATTGATTCGAGCCGGATCAGATCCGAACGAGTGATAATGGGTTTTTTCAGGCGCTCCATCCGCTCCGTAATGGCCTTATAGGGGATATTCTCCAACTCAGGCAAAGTTGCCAGATATTGCAAGACCGCCTTGGCGCCATTGGTGCCATCTTTGCGCGCCAGACCCACCAGACCGGTGCTGGCTTTGCGCGACCAGCCTGCTACAAAATAGCCTTCCAACGGGCAGCCGGCTTGTGGATCAAATACTTCGTAAGACAGGCCATCGACCGGGAATTTAGGGTTGGGGTTCTTGACAAACTCGGTGGATTGGACGGGCAGTCCAAACCAGCCATCCACTTTATCCCCGATGGCAAAAACGACCGAATCAAGCTCGATAACCCGGTGGACACCGGTGCCGCGGGCGCTTATAACGCCGTCCTCTTTGACCAGGGTGTTCTCTTCAACTTCCAATCCTTTTACATAGCCTTTGGAATCACCCAAAATACGAAGCGGCGATAATAAAAATTGCACCGTGAAGTGGGTCTTGGAACCGGTCCGTTCTGCTCTTGGCAGGGCGGAACAGACAATTTCGATCAACTCATGCGGGTTTTGCCCAAGCGAGCGCATCAGGCCGGCATGACGGCTCACCTCCGTCTCCAGGTTGGGGATATCCAGGTTGGCAACCACGGCTTCCAATTCTTTTTTGGTAAATTTTACTTCGCCTGGGCCGCGCCTGGCAATGGCGATCACTTCGTCCACTTTCATTTCGGTGGTCAGATAATGGGTCACGTCAAGCATCACATTGCCCGCCCCGACCACGGCGGAACGGCAGCCAAGCTGGTAGGTATACTGGCTAAAAGGCGGCAGCAAGTTGTAATGATAGACCAGATCCTTGGCATGATAGACGCCTACCAGATCTTCACCGGGCAAACCCAGCCATTTGGTACCCTGGGCCCCGGCAGTAACCAGAATTGCCTGAAAGCCAAGGGCGCGCAGCTCATTTAATCTAAAATCGCCGTCCTCGCGGATAACAATATTGCCGTAATATTCGATTTGATCCATCGACAGAATCTGGCCGAATTGGCTGCGTAAGCCATCCTTCATTTTGAATTTATCCGGATAAATGCCGTATTCCGCCAGCCCACCTGGTTTTACATCGCGATTGAAAATCACCACATGTACGTTCTGCCTGGCTAATTCCTGAGCAGCGTACAATCCCGCCGGCCCGGCCCCAATGACAGCTACCAGATATTTTGGAAGGGTGCCTGAGCTCATTTAAGCCTCCAAATTAGATTGATTATACCGTGTTTCATTTTCCAAATTTGCAAGTATATGCTATATTCATACTACATTATGATGATTACAATGAGATTTCAAAATGATGGAATCCACTGCCCCAACCAACCCGGCGCCGGTCGAGCTTAGCGAGCCGAAGCCCGCCAGACGACGGATCGTCAGACCCGAGAAAATTGGACCTGCTTTCTGGACCGTGAGCAGTGTAATTTCAATTGTGTTCAACTTATTTCTAATCGCTGTGGTCATCCTGTTAGCCAGGCAGCTTTTCGGTCTGAAACAAATTCTGTCTGACCAATTGATCGGTGGTATGTACAATAACTTTGTGTTGATGGATCAAGCCAGCATCCACACGACCATCCCCATCGACACCACGGTGCCGGCTAAATTTAACCTGACACTGGATAAGGATACCGTTGTAACACTGACGAAAGATACGCAAATTCAAAATGCCAGGGTATCGCTTTACACCGGCGGTCTGACAATTAACAGCGCCCCGACCAATATCACTTTGCCAGCCGGGACAAATCTGCCGGTTCACCTGAAAATGGTCATACCTGTAAACCAAAAAATACCGGTTAAACTGAATGTGGATGTGAATATTCCACTCGATCAAACTGAGCTGCATACACCGTTTGTGGGGCTGCAAGCTGTACTAAAGCCATATTCCACGCTGCTCAAGCAGACGCCAAATTCCTGGCAAGAGCTGTTTTGTCCATCCACGAAAGGTATAATTTGCCAGTTGTGGCAGCATTAAAGAAATAATTGAGGAAATATGACGAATATTGTCACAAAAACCAGGTTAGACAATGGCATCACGCTTCATTTGAAAGAAATCCATACCGCGCCGATCATCAGCCACTGGATCTGGTATCGAGTTGGCTCAAGGGATGAAGTCCCCGGCAAAACAGGGATTTCACACTGGGTAGAGCACATGCAGTTCAAAGGCACCCCACGATTCCCGGCTGGCGTTATGGACAAAGCCATCTCCCGGGATGGTGGATTTTGGAACGCATTTACTTATCTGGATTGGACTGCATTTTTTGAAACCTTACCGGCGGACAGCATCGATCTAGCCTATCAATTGGAGGCCGACCGGATGGTTAACAGTAGCTACGATCCCAGCGAGGTAGATTCAGAACGTACGGTGATTATCTCCGAGCGAGAAGGCAGCGAAAACGAGCCAATGTTCCGACTGGGCGAGGCCGTACAATTAGCCGCTTTCAAAGTGCATCCCTATCACCACGAAATCATCGGGGAAAAGGAAGATTTGCATCGCATCCAGCGCGATGATCTTTATCATCACTACCGCAGTTATTATGTGCCCAATAATGCCGTGGTAGCGGTGGCCGGCGATTTCGAAATGCAAACCATGCTGGAAAAACTGAGCCAGCTCTATGGAAAGATTCCACCCGGCCCCACTACTCAACATCCCGCCCAACCTGAGCCACCACTGGATGGCGAGAAACGTCTGGAAGTTAAAGGGCCTGGCGAAACCACTTTTCTGCAACTGGCATATCGAGCTCCCTCGGCGGCAGACCCGGATTTCTTTGGCATGACCGTGGTGGATAGCCTGCTTACCGGCCCGACCGGTTTGAATATGTTTGGGGGAGGCGGTATCTCCAATAAAACCAGCCGGCTGTATCGGGCGTTGGTTGAGCGAGAGCTGGCGATCAGCGTCAATGGTGGTATGCAAGCGACCATCGATCCGTTCCTGTACGACATCACCATTACCGTCGACCCCCGCCAAAAAGTTGAAACCAACTTAGCCATACTAGATGGAGAAATCCGGCGATTGCAGGATGAGCCCGTTTCACCCGCAGAGATTGCCCGGGCGATCAAACAGGCCAGGGCGCTGTTTGCTTACGGCAGTGAGAATATCACCAATCAGGCTTTCTGGCTTGGTTATGCGGAAATGTTTGCAAATTACGACTGGTTCGTCAATTATGTCGAGGAATTAGAAAAAATAAATCCAGTCGATGTCCAACGGATCGCCCAAACCTATCTGAGCTCAGATAACCGGGTTGTCGGAACTTACATCCCAACCGGAGATCAGGGAGAAAATGAATGAGCCCATTAAAGCCTGAAAACTTAAAATCTCTACCAGGACCTGAGGATATCAGGCGGGTAGAATTAACCAATGGGATTGTTTTATTAACACGTCCAAACTTTGATAGCCCGTCGGTAGTGATGAATGGTTACCTGGCCAGCGGAAGCCTGTTTGATCCGGATGATAAATTGTCCCTGGCCCACTTCACGGCCATGGGGCTGATGCGCGGCACACAACGGCGTAGCTTCCACGAAATCTATGAAGCCATGGAATCGGTAGGCGCATCGCTGGGTTTTGGGGCGAGCGTTCACAATACCAGTTTTGGGGGTCGCGCCCTGGCTGAAGACCTGCCGCTGCTGCTGCAACTATTATCAGAAAGCCTCAGACAGCCCATTTTTCCAGCCGATCAGCTCGAAAAACTGCGTGCACAATTGATGACCAATCTGGCGATCCGCTCGCAAGATACAGAAGAACTGGCCTCATTAGCCTTTGATGGGATCGTATTCGAGGGTCATCCTTACAGCCGGCCCGAAGAAGGCTATCCGGAAACCGTGCAGCGCGTCCAACGCGATGATCTGGTGGCTTTTCACCAGGCCCATTTTGGGCCGCGCACGATGGTCATCGTGATTGTTGGGGCAATCTCACCCGAACAGGCGATCGAACAAGTTCAGAGCGCTCTGGGAGATTGGACAAACCCACAGCAGGTCGAGTTGCCGCAATTGCCGCTCATCAAACCATTGAAAACGGTTGTTCGTAAGCATATCAATGTACCAGGGAAAAGCCAGACCGATTTAATCATGGGGATGCTGGGCCCCTATCGGAAATCGCCCGATTATTTGCCTGCTTCGCTGGGTAATAATATCTTGGGCCAATTTGGTATGATGGGCAGAATCGGCGATGTGGTGCGCGAACAAGCCGGACTGGCCTATCATGCCAGTACCAGCTTAAATGCCTGGATTGAAGCCGGCTCATGGGAAGTCTCAGCGGGCGTCAACCCGGCCAATTTACAAAGGGCTATCGACCTGATCCTAAGCGAGTTAGATCGTTTCGTGCGGGAACCGGTTTCTCAGGAAGAGCTGCAAGACAGTCAGGCCAACTTTGTCGGACGGTTACCGCTCTCGATGGAATCGAATGCTGGTGTGGCGAATGCCCTGCTCAACCTGGAAAGGTTTCAATTGGGACTGGACTATTACCGGCGCTATCCCGCCATGGTGGAAAGCGTCACCCCTGAAATGGTGCTTGAGACAGCCCGGCGCTATATCGATACGCAGCGGCTGGCAATTATCAGCGCCGGTTCGGATAGTCCTGGTTAATCTGGCGCTAAAGAACATGATGATCCTGCGAACTGGGATTGACATTGTCGAAATAAGCCGGTTGGCGGAAGTCAACCCGGCCATTCGGGTGCGTTTCTTAAAACGGGTGTATACAGCCCTGGAGCTTGAACAGGTAGGCGATTCAGATGCCAGTCTGGCCGGCAGGTTTGCGGCCAAAGAAGCCGTCTCCAAGGTTTTAGGCAGCGGGATTGGACCGGTGAGCTGGCAGGATATTGAAATTCGGCGCGATCCCGCAGGAGCGCCGCTCTTGCAATTGTACGGACGGGCCAGCATGTTAGCCGAAAAATTGGGCCTTTCCCAATGGTCGGTATCAATCAGCCACTCAAAAACCCAGGCGATTGCCATGGCAGTTGCATTGGGTGAGCTTGAATGAAGATTCTTTCGGTCAGTGATGTCGAACTCGGTTTTATCTACAGCCCATTGATCATTGACCGTTTCAAGGATGTAGACCTGGTAATCAGTTGCGGCGATTTGCCGTATTATTATCTCGAATTCATCATCAGCCTGTTAAACGTTCCGCTTTATTATGTGCGCGGAAACCACGCCAGCCCGATTGAATCGGGCAGCGGCGGCGACAGAAGCTCTCCATGGGGTGCAATCGATTTGCATCAAAAAGCGAGAAGAGCTGCCAATGGTCTGTTGCTGGCAGGGATCGAAGGAAGCGTGCGGTATAATTTAGGTCCGTACCAGTATTCGCAAGGTGAAATGTGGTGGATGGTGTGGAAGCTGGTGCCTGGTCTATTTCTGAATAAGCTGCGTTTTGGCAGGTATCTGGATATTTTTGTATCACACGCCCCACCCTGGCAAATTCATGATAAAACGGATTTACCGCATCAAGGCATTAAGGCTTTTCGATGGCTGATTGATGTATTCCAACCGGCCTACCATTTACATGGGCACATTCACGTGTACCGCCAGGATGAGGTCACCGAATCATTGGAGAAGAATACCTGGGTGGTTAATTCTTATGGTTATCGCGTTTTGGTGCTGGATATGGATACAATCGCTCAAAGGATAACAATCCATAACCAGCGCAGAGCATTTTAGGAGAGCTTTTATGCCTGAAGAGCAAGTTGATGAAAGTTCACCCGGCATCAGGAGTTTAGCAAAAGCAGATTTCGAGAGCGCTTTACGGAAAGGCTTTTGGAGAAGTGTGGTCAGTTGGCTAACCCAGAATACCAATGAGCTACTGCCGTTCGATGAAGTACGCAAAAATTTACCTTTTAAAGGGCAACATTACATTGGTTTAAGACAAATTCCAATTAATGACGTGGTGGGCAGTGTAGGCCGCTATAACGATTTTGACCGGGCCTTTTTGCCTCGTTATGAAAGCTCCAGCGGCCGCTGGATCAGTATTGACGAAGCACATTTGCGGGATATTGATCTGCCAGCCATCGAGGTTTATAAAATTGGCACAGCTTACTTCGTCAAGGACGGCAATCATCGCGTCTCGGTCGCCAGAGAGCGCGGCCAGTTCTACATTGATGCAGAAGTGATTGAAATTGAAACGCCGGTGCTGATCGACGCCAGCCTGAACATCGATGACCTGATCCGCAAGAAAGAACAAGCCGAATTTTTCGTGCAGACCCATTTAAATGAACTGCATCCGGAAGCAAACCTGGAGTTAACAGTTCCAGGTGGTTACGATAAACTGCTTGAACATATCCATACGCACCAATGGTTTGAAGGCGAACGATTAAAACGCCCAGTACCCTGGCAAGAAGCCGTTCGAAGTTGGTACGATGATGTTTATCTGCCCCTGGTCAATGTCATCCGCCAGAATGAGATCCTCAAACAATTTCCAAACCGGACAGAGGCTGACCTGTATTTATGGATCATCGAGCATTTATATTATTTAAGGGAAGAGGTTCGCCAAGAGGTTAGCCTGGAAGAGGCAGCCGCGCATTTTGCAAAAGAATATTCACAACAACCTTTACATCGCATAATCAATATTTTCCGCCGGGTCGCTCGTGGTCTGCAAGAAACAATGGGAGATGTGCCTGATTCAGGTGCGCAAGCGGTTAGCAGCGGGAAAAGCGATCAGGAATAAAAATTACCCCGAAGACCCGGCGGAGAGGATTTTCAATGAATTAGATGCTGATCAACCCTGCGCCAGGCTGTCATGGATGCCAATCCAGAGGTGATGGGGCAGCACCTGACGATTTGATCGAACTTCAATTCCAGTTGCTTTGGGAGCAGCAGTTCCCAACATTGATGGGTGGACAAAGCACAAATCGGGCTTTTTGCCGTATTTTTTCTGATAATAATCGGCTGCGATTGAGATTTTGGTTGGCAAATCTGTCTTGGGGTCGTTGTCAAACCAAAGCATTCCGGTGTTCATAACTACCTCCTAAATTTATTTGAAAGCAATCCTGGAGCAACGTACCAGGCGTAGATTTTGAATTGAAGCGGATCATTGAAAGTTAAAGATGCAAGATTCATTCTTCATTGTCTTTTTATAAACGGCACTGGGCTCCAGCTTCAGGGTAATTCTGGCAAATTAAAAGTGAGCCAATCCTGTTGAACATGTATTGCAAATTGTTTGCCAGGTATGAGTTTTTCGGCGTCCAAACCATTATATAAGCCCAAACGGTTGACGCCCTCATTAGACATACACCCTAAAAAGCGGGTGCGGAACTGACTGGTCCAACGACCCATTGCCAGAGCATCCGGCGTTCTGAGTGTTACAATCGGCCAGATATGCATAGACGGGCCAATTTTTAACAACCACTCGAGATTCAAACGGACACTGGAATCAGCGCCGAGAACAAACCTGAGGTCGTCCAATATAACCAGCAGCGGCGCACTCAGCTCTTTTCCGTTGTACCGTTTTTCGACCATATCGGACAGATTCATCAACCACTCGGCGGTTTCTTGAGGCCCTTTTATCGTTTCTGTCAGGCAATGCCCGCTCCTCAGGCCCTCACTTGTTAGATCCTGCCAGTCCTCTGGTTTCTGGCTGAAGACAAGATAGTTTATTTCAGAGGGTGAATTGATGGAAACAGCACTCTGCACCAAGACTTTAAGCAAAATCGTTTTTCCAGAGCTGGCATCTCCCATAATTAAAAGCGGCCCAACGCGGTGATCGGTCAGATCAAACAAGACCGGCTGACCATCTTCACAAACCCCCAGGAAGGCCGTTTGAGGTGGAATATAGTTAAATTTGTGCAGCAAATCAGCCAGCCCAGTTTCTGGCAGAACAGCCCCCAAATCTTCAGGGGGCCTATCGGCAGGTTTAAACATTTTTCTCAACGGGGCAAGCGCCTGGGTAAAAGTTGAAAAACCAGTTTGATCGAATGTAATTCTGGTCGTCATTTTGGGTTCTCCTTCACGTCAATAGAAATAATGTTCTATTTTGACAATCAAATTATAGCAGGCATTTAGCGGAAGTCAATAGGCAATTAGAATATATTTTCTAATTTAAAAGATATCATATTAATGGATCGCGGTAGCATTTTTTCTCATTTTAGGGTATGCTTAACCCTGACAAAAATACCCTGATTGAGCTCAGCAGTATTATTTGCTAAATGCTGATTAATCCTCATTCCAGTAGGAGGCCATAATGATTAAGGAAACCAACAAAGAAGCCGAAACCCGCATGAAAAGTGCCATCCAGGCTCTGACAGATGACCTGGCAGGTATACGAACTGGACGAGCCAGTCCGACACTGGTTGAGCACTTGCAAGTTGAATATTATGGCACAGAAACTCCGCTGATGCAGCTGGCGAGTATCAGTGTACCCGACCCGCGATCGTTGATGATCAGACCCTTTGACCTCAGCACATTGAAATCCATCGAACGGGCCATCCTGGCCTCTGAGCTGGGTTTGACGCCAAACAACGATGGCAAAGTTATCCGCCTGAATCTGCCGCCTCTAACCGAGGAAAGACGGCGCGATCTGGTTAAAGTGGTGCATGCCCGCCTGGAGGAATCTCGTGTGGCCGTGCGGAATGTCCGGCGAGACTTGATGAAAGATTTACGTGAATACGAACACGAAAAGCTGATTACCGAGGACGACCTCGAAATGGCTGAGGAAGAATTACAAAAATTAACGGATAAAATGATCCAACAAATAGACGCGGTCGGAGAGCATAAGCAAAAAGAAATTATGGAGGTTTGACTTTCTAAAACACGATGTGCCCTGAAGAGTCAAACGAAAGCCTCACAAAAATACCCACTCACGTGGCTATCATCATGGACGGAAACGGTCGCTGGGCGACTGCGCGCGGCTTACCGCGCCTGGCTGGTCACCGGGCAGGAACTGAAAATCTGCGCCGGGTGATCCGCGCCTGCGTGGAGTTCGGCGTCCAATATCTGACCATTTACGCCTTTTCGACGGAAAATTGGGGCAGGCCAAAAGAAGAGGTGAATGGATTGATGAATATTTTAGCCGATGTGATCGACAAAGAGCTGGCAGAATTGGATGAAGAGGGTGTGCAATTGCGCCATATCGGCCGGTTGGAAAGCCTGGATCCCACTTTACGCGAGAAGGTATTGAAAGCAGTCGACCAGACCAAAGATAACCAGCGTTTGATACTTTGCATTGCATGGAATTACGGCGGGCGAGATGAAATTGTCTGCGCCATTCATAAAATGTTTGAGGATGGCCTAAAGGCAGAACAAATTACGGACGAGTTGGTGAGCCAGTATTTATTTACGGCGGGTATCCCCGATCCAGATTTAATCATTCGAACATCTGGAGAAATGAGGACCAGTAATTTTCTGATCTGGCAGGCAGCTTATGCGGAATGGTATACCACTCCAATCCTGTGGCCCGATTTTGACAGAGAAGAACTCTTAAAAGCATTAAAGGAATTTGGCAACCGTGACCGACGTTTTGGACGCGTCTCGACCTGCGGCTGAAGGGTCGAGCCATATGCTCGCCAAACGCCTGCTGGTTGTTATCATCCTCATTCCGATCGTAGTAGCCCTGATTGCAACCGGCGGGTGGCCTTTTTATATCTTAGTAGCAGCAGTACTCAGCATGGCGGGCTGGGAATACGCACGTATCTTTCAGCTGGGCGGCTATTCCCCATCCATTGTTCTGGTGGTTGTCGGGATCGCTGGACTGGTTCTCGAACGGGCAATTTTCGGCTGGGCGCACCAAGACGTGCTGTTGGGAGCGCTTATACTCTTAGCAATGTTCTATCATTTGCTGGCTTTTGAAGGCGGCAAAGAAAAATCGGCCACCGATTTTGCAATCACCCTGAGCGGTATTTTATATCTGGGTTGGTTGGGCAGCTATCTCATTTCCTTGCGCAACTTGCCGGATGGGATGTGGTGGATGCTGGTGGCGCTGCCAACCATCTGGCTAAGTGATACAGGCGCGTATGCTATAGGGAGCAGGTTTGGACACCACCCACTGGCTAAACGCTTGAGCCCCAAAAAAACCTGGGAAGGATACGCAGCGGGTGTCGTTTTTGGAACGCTGGGGGCCGGCCTGTCCGGTCTGTTGTGGCACCTACGCTCGCCACTGGTTACCCCCGGCCGGGCACTAATCCTGGGCCTGGTGCTGAGTATCATCACGCCATTGGGCGATCTGGGAGAAAGCATGATAAAACGCCAGTTTGGCGTAAAAGATTCGAGTAATTTACTGCCCGGTCACGGTGGTGTATTGGACCGGATCGATTCGATTATGTGGGCAGGTATTATCAGTTATTATCTGATTATTCTGTTGTGGTTGAAGTAAAACAGGCGAATTAATCTTTGTTACCTGATGAAAAGTGGTATTTTCCTTGAATAAGGTTGCATCCGAGTAAAAAAGCCGGTATCGAATTAACAATAAT
>DATFYI010000202.1:0-51139 GCA_035315125.1 Anaerolineaceae bacterium
GCTTTCTTCTCGGCTTCATTACAGGCATAATTGATATAAGCGGCTGGTGCACACTCCAAAACCAGCATTGTTTCTCCGGGCACCAGCATGCTACCCCGGCGGAAACGGTTAAGCAGTTGCGCCTGGTAAGGATCAACCCGAGTGATTACCTGTATTGATGCAATTTGAGGTCGAATACGATCGGTGATGCTTAATCCCAGCCTGGCCAAAACAACCCTGCCAGCTTCAATAACCTCAGCCTGTTTCATAGAATGGACTTCGAACATCCCAAATTCGCGTTCAACAATTTGAGCGCCCGGCTTGGCTTCGGTTGCTTTAACAGCAACGTCCACAATTCGAAAGACTTCGTTTCCAGGGGCCACTTCCACATACAAGGAAGCCATACCTTCTACTGGCAAGTCGCCTTGTGTGATAGTTCCTACAAACGCTGCATATTGGGCTTGCATTCGATCTAGAAAACTATAACATCGTAATGAAAAGGTATCTGCCATAAATCACCTACGGCTTTCTATGAGAAACTATCGTGCATGGCTATACCCAAAGGCGTAACAAACAACGGCCGGTTGGGAATGCGGGTTGGTAAACCTGTGTATTCCTGAACAACAGTTGCCATTCCTGGAAATGAAGAACAACCGCCTACCAGGATCAAATTGTCGACTGGCTGTCCAGCTACGTGCCTGGAAATTATGTTGCCAACTTTTTCCATCACTGGGCGAACTACCGGAAATAATCGGGATTGCTCACCAGGCTTTTTTTTCAATTCTTCTGCATCTTCAAAGCTAATATTCAGAGCGCCTGCTATCACGAGGGAAAAATGGGTGCCCCCTGTGGGCTCATCCGCAGTGTAGATCACTTGGCCATCTTTGATAATCGCAATTCCAGTTGTGCCGCCGCCCACATCTACGATAGCTCCATTTTGAATATGAAGAAGATTGTTAGCAGCGCTGGGCTCGTCGATCAGACCCGTACAGCTAATCCCTGCAGCTTCAATTACATGAGCAGTTGCGCGGACTTCAATTTGAGGAACTCCTGGCGGATAACCACTCGCAGCATGCGTCAGCTTCCTACCTAGTCGCTTCTCCACGCTCATTTTCATGTCTCGAAGCATGTCAGTCGCTCCAATAAAATCCACCACCAACCCATCTCGCACCACCTGGGCAAAACGATACTCGCCGGCTACCGGAAAATCGGTCTCATCCAGCACCACCAGGACTAAATAAGCTGTCCCTAGATCTACCCCAACTCGTAATTCTCCGGTTGGAGGACAATTTTTCATGCCTTGGCCAGTGCCATTTCCCGATGGGATAATGACGTGATCAGCTAACGCCAGATAATCTTCTACGTTAAACGTAGCTCGCTCCATAATGTATGTCTTTAATGACAGTTTATAGGTTATTTCTTAGTCTCAGCCGAGCGGCCGCCAATACTGCCTTTTGTATTCTGAGGGAGGATCATTTCGACATCTGAGTGAGGTCGTGGGATAACATGGACTGAAACCAGCTCGCCAACCCGCTTAGCCGCTGCGGCGCCAGCATCGGTGGCAGCTTTGACAGCGCCAACATCTCCGCGCACCATCACTGTTACATAACCTCCGCCAACGTACTCCGAACCAATCAAAACCACATTGGCTGCTTTTACCATTGCATCGGCGGCTTCAATTGCACCAATCAAACCTTTGGTTTCGACCATTCCTAAAGCAATCAGAGCTGTATCCAGAGCCATTTTTACATTTCCTTTCTATTATGCGAATAGATTGAGTATCTTCATTATCGAATATTGAGAATTTCACTTACTACTGCCTGAACCACTTTCTCAATTTCTTGAGGAGTTGGTCCTGCCGGTAATTCGCTAGGTCGAAACACAATTTCCGGGGGAGGTTTCAATTCATAAGCCATTCGTTTTATGTTAAATAAATGGTAAACGGTGATATTGTCACCTGTGATCGAACCTCCGATCCCACCCGAGCCCAATGTCAATGAAGGCATTAATCCGGTTGTAAATCCTATTGCTCCTAAAGTTCCCATCGTATTAACAACAATCCGAAATACCGGTTTTTCCAACCCAAAGGACAGGATCACTTGATCATCTTTGGCATGAATAATTTGAGTGTGGCCACGACCACCGAATTGGATAAGTTCAATGCATCTGTCGCAACCTGCCTCCCATCCGTCGGCTTCATACCAACCTAACACAGTTGTCAATTTTTCTCTGGAAAGTGGTTCATTTTTACCAACTTCATTTAATCGCGCCACCATTATCCGCGCAGAGCCGGGTATTTGAAAACCAGCCATCCCGGCCAGATATTGAGGTGACTTTCCAACACTGATGCTATTGATAGAACCGTCTGGGAAAAATAAAGTTTTGCTTAATGCATTGGCCTGAATTTCATCTACAAAATATGCACCTTCAGCCTGCATTAATTCAGCCAGCCTTTTTGCAATTGGCCGGTCTGCTACAACCGCTTGTTCGGAAGAACATATTGTAGAATAATCAAATGATTTACTGCTCACAATGTAACGGGCGGCCTTTTCTAGGTCAGCGCTTCGATCCACGTAAACCGGAACGTTACCCGGGCCAACTCCATAGGCAGGTTTCCCAACAGAATGGGCAGCCTTAACCATTGCGGAACCGCCGGTTGCTAATATCAATGCAACATAATGGTGATTCATCAATTCCTGTGTGCCGGCCAAAGTAATATTCTGCATACAGGAAACCAAGCCATGGGGAGCTCCGGCTTCTTCGGCAGCTTTAGCCATTATCTGACAGGTTTCATTACTGCATCGGATAGCGGATGGATGAGGTGCAATGACAATCGCATCGCGGGCTTTTACAGCAAACAGTATTTTTGCCATGGCTGTAGAAGTTGGGTTTGTACTGGGAGTCAAGGCTGCAACAACACCCATTGGCCAGGCGATCTCATAAATTTTACGAGTTGGATCATGATCAATTACACCAACTGTTTTAATATCTTTGATACTTTCCCAAACACCCCTTGACCCGAATTCATTCTTAATTTTTTTATGAGCAGGTACTCCATATCCAGTTTCTTCATTTGCCAGTTTTCCAAGCCGTTCAGAAGCCCGGAATGCCGCTTCGGCCATGGTCGCACAAACACGGTCAACATCCACCTGCGATGCTTTTCCCCATATTCTCTGGGCATCGCGGGCTGTTATAGCTAATCTGCGAGCTTCTTGAATGGAAACCAGATCCTTATCAATAACATCCATTTTGCTACCCAGTAATTACGATTTACGGAATACTACTTCACCGCCCACCTCAAGAGAGTCAATCATTGCCATGATAACAGCATCCACCGGGGTGTCTTTAGTAATATTTGTCTGCCTGGCGCTGGAACCCGCCGCTGTTAACACAAGGTCGCCAACTCCTGCATCAACGGTATCTACCGCCACATAGGGTTTACCGACAGGGTCACCATGCTCATCTGTCTGCCTGACAATTAATAATTTCCTGCCGGACAATTTTTCGTCCTTAATCGTTGAAATCGTAGTCCCAATTACCCTGGCAATTAACATAGCCGACTTCCAATCTAATCGATCAATATACTTTTGCAGCAACAGGCGCTGCTTCTGTGCTCGTTTGGTCATCACCTTGCACAATCTTAATACCTGCGCTGGCTCCAATCCTGGTTGCACCAGCCTTAATCATATTCTCGGCATCCTCTCTGGTATGAATGCCGCCGGCTGCCTTAACACCCATGCTTGGCCCTATCACGCTGCGCATCAAAGCCACATCGTGAACTGTTGCTCCACCACCGCCAAAACCCGTAGAGGTTTTCACAAAATCTGCTCCAGCCTCTTTTGCTAACAGACAGACAATCACTTTTTCCTCATCTGTTAACATGGTAGTTTCAAGGATCACTTTTACGATTGCACCAGCTTTGTGTGCCGTAGCTACAACAGCACTGATATCTTGCGCTACAAGCTTTGAATCTCCCCCTTTTAGTGCCCCAATATTAATTACCATATCAATTTCTGAAGCACCTAGCTGGATGACCAATTGAGTTTCATGCACCTTGATTTCGGTTAATGTTGCTCCAAATGGAAAGCCAATTACTGAACAAACTTTTACGGATGACCCCCGAAGTAAATCCGAGCACAATTTGACATTTGACGGATTTATACAAACGGATGCAAAATTATATTTTCTTGCCTCAATACATAATTGAGCGATTTTGTCGGGTGTAACATCGGGCTTCAACAATGTATGGTCTATCATATGAGCCAGGTTTATATCCGCAGGGATCACACCCATGGTAGAGCTAATACGTTCAGCTCCTGCACTTACAACCTTACCAACTTTGTCGAAACAAGTCTGAACACACAGACCCGCCCCACATTCAATTTTGCATAAACGTTCATCGGACGGGAGTTGTCCACGACCCTCTTCAGTATAAGCCTGAAGAACTTCCCTTGTAATTACTTCTACAATTGTTTCTACGGTTTTTAAATCTGGTACCATAAGCTAATGGCCATTTCCAAGATATTGTTTCTCAATTGCCTGAATCTTATCAACCCGGCGAGCATGCCGGCCGCCAAGGAATTCTGTGCTCAACCAGGTTTTAACAATTTGTTGAGCCAGATTTTCGCCAATTAATCCTGCTCCTAAAGTTAACATATTTGCATTATTGTGTTCGCGACTGTTTACGGCAGTTGCATAATCGTGACACATCGCAGCCCGGATTCCTGGCACTTTGTTTGCAGTGATACAGCTCCCAATCCCGGCGCCATCGATCATAATCCCTCGCCAGGCTTTACCATCAACTACTGACCTGGCAACAGCAAACGCAAAATCTGGATAATCGACCGGGTTTTTATCAAATGTCCCACAATCAACTACATCATAACCTATCTCGATCAAAAATAACTTTAAGGATTCTTTTAAAGAAAAACCCCCATGATCTGCACCGATTGCAACCACCGACTTAATTTTTACATTGCTTTTTGGATAATCAAGAATTACCGAGGGCTGTAAATGGGATTCTCCCATCAATTGTTCAACCACTCGACGAATAATTGCTTGAATATCAGCATCTGATACAGGTTCCAAGTTTTCAGCCTATATTTACAAACAAATTTTTCGCCAGGAATTTTGATTAATTAATATTATATCAATATAATCCTTTTTTTGCCGGTTTTTGTCTTTCTGTATTTGAGAATAAATACGAAAATAATATATATAATGGCTATGCGCAAGTATCTGAATTTTGGGTTGATTTTTTTCCATTAGAAATTATTGGAAATATGCTGATTTTTTGATAAAATATAAAAGAAATGGGTTTCTTGTTTTTGGAAAGATGGAGGGGAATATGAATTTTCCAAATTTGCCTTTTGTGGGAAATTTCATTAATTTTTTATTTGGATTACCGCCTTATATCTTGGTTCCAATATTGGTTATCTGTGGCTATTTATTCATTCGAGGTGTTGTTTCTATAGTATTTGCCCAAGCAAAAAGTGCGGCTGGTGCGATTATGATAATAATTTTGGTTCTTTTTGTATGTATTGGGGGCATCTATATTTTCTCAATGATGCCAACTATTTTGAGAGCTTTGGACAAGCTTTATTATCCAATTTTCCATTTTTAATGTTGTAAACTTTTTTGTAATCCAATACTTTGGATTAGTGCTAGACTATGCGCAAATAATGTTACAACAACCAAAACCTGAAAGCCAAAACTATTCATTATTAACCCCCCCAGGCCAGTGGCAAGCAAAACAATTCCTAATAATGAATTTGTAAAACCCACATAGAGTGATCGTTCTGTAGTTGGGGATATATCCAACATCAAGCTATTTCCAGATACGCCTATTCCTGAAGTCCTCATTCCCGATAACACAAAAACTGGTATTAATATATATGAAGCGGTTTCAGAGCTTATTCTCAGAGGCACAGCAACGATGCTTAATAAAAGTACCATCAACGACATCATCAGACCACAAATGCTGGCAATGACCATAATTCTACTATTGCCAGATTTTTTGGATACGCTTCCAAAAATCAGGTTTGCGATCAAGTTGGTTGACGTAAAAACTCCCAGGTAAATACCAATCATTGCTTTGCTGCCGCCCAACTGCTGCTGAACATAAATTGCAAAAAAAGGTGTCGCGACTCCGGCAACCAATAACAATGACCACATGGAGATAAAATGACGATACCCTTTATTTTTCCCCAGCAAATTGATAGCCCGCCTGAATTGGACTTCCGCTGAAACACGTGGCTGTATTTCCGAGTCAGATGTTTCTTTGATGTGGTTAAAAAAAAGTAATCCGCTAGACGCCAGTATAAAATAACCGGTTGCCAGGATACCATAATTGCCAGGAAATTTTATTGGACCGGCGGGATCAAGAAGAATTCGAACGAGAATGCTCGCTCCAATACTTCCAAGGCCACCGACAGCTAATCTCCAGGCAAAGAATTCCCCTCTACGTTTAGGTGGAATAGTCTTAGCAACGACCTCCATAAACGGCAATCCACCCAGCCCATTAATTAAAGACGAAAAGGTAAATACCACTAAAAATGCAACCAATATTATGTTTGGGCTTCGTACAAAATAAACGGTTGCTGCCAACAAACCCCATGCAGCGATCCGTACATAAGAAATCTTACGGTAAATAGAAATCTTATTCGGGATGTTTTGTAAGTAACAGGAGACCCAAAATTGAGGCAATGCCCAGGCACCATCCCGCAAAGGCACTGCCAACCCTAATATTAATGGGGATTGTGTGAGAACACTCAGAAATGCCACAACCACCAGGGTTGGGTCCATCAGTGTTTCACCAATCGTATTTAATACGCCATTAACGACACCAAGCCGAAAGTTTTTTTCTAGATAAGTCGAATCATTAAAGGCTATCTGTTGTGTGGCTTTCAGATCAGCTTCTGGACTCGTTAATGGTAGTACTGTTTTTTCAGAGTCGGCATCCATTCAAGGACCATTTTGTAAATATTTTTCTCGTAAGCAATTATCCACCCACTACTACGCAGATCATTCTTACAACCCAAAAAAAGTACTGATTTCAAGACAAAATTGCCTTGAAATCAGTACCAACGACAAAGCTCAGAATTCAAAATCTCGACAGATCGATAAGAATTATTTTCCGCTGCGGCGGGTTGCAACATCGAAAACAACAGCAGCGACAAGCACTGCCCCACGCACGATATACTGCCAGGCGATATCGATACCCAACAGGTTCATTCCACTCGTCAAAGATATCATCACCAGCGCACCAATGATTGAGCCGGTCACTTTACCTACACCGCCTGCGGCAGAAACGCCACCGACATAAGCCGCTGCGATCGCATCCAATTCAAATAGTGTTCCCGCAGTAGTTGTGGCAGACTGCAAACGTGATGCGAACAAGATACCTGACAAGCCAGCCAGCATGCCCATCGAGCCAAAAACCCAATATTTTATTTGCTTGACATTGATCCCACTCAACTCGGCTGCCTCAGGATTTCCTCCGACAGCAAAGATATGCCTGCCAAGCACTGTTGAGTTTGTTATAAAATAATATATCGCAACCACAACCAAGACAATAACCACGGTCCAAGAAAGGCCGTTATATCCAGCCAGCACCCAGGTAACTAAACCTATCAGAAAGGAAACAAATACCAATTTGAAAATAAATAAAGTAGGAGGCAATACTTCAAATTTGTAGGCCAGTTTGTTTTTACGACCGTTAATTTCATTGAAGATGTAAAGCACAATCGCGATCAATCCGATGAGCAGGGTTATTTTGTGCATACCATTTAAAATCCCGATTTTGGGGATATCAGGTATAAACCCATTGCCGATTGCATTAAAATCAGCATTTGGAATGATGATCGTCCCGGTGCTTGCTGTCACCAGAAGAATTGCTCCACGATAGATCAACCAACCTGCCAGCGTTGCAACAAAAGCCGGAATTCCCATATTCGCTACAAAAAAAGCGGTAATCATTCCTGCTAGAACTCCGCATAGCAGTGCAATTGGTACGACAACAAACGTCGGAATATGTGCATAAACCATTAATATTGCCGCAATGGCGCCAATAAATCCCGATAAAAACCCAACCGAAAGATCGATATCTCGAACAACAATCACTAAAGTCATACCGACTGCAAGCACTGCAATATAACCCATCTGATTAAACAAATTGCTAATATTTCTTGAAGAAATAAAGAGTCCCTTTGTCGCAACCGAGAATATGGCTATTATTACAAACAGGACGATATACATGCCGTATTCACGGATATTTTGCTGCAATGCTTTTTGAATACTTTGCAGCAATGACGTTTTGTTTGCATCAGTTAAATTCCCTTGGGTTGGTACACCAGATGAAATTTTCTCAGCAGACATCTTTAGCCTCCTTAATCCGTAGCTAATTTCATAATCTTTTCTTGGTTTGCTTCTGCGATGGGCAGTTCGCCGGTGATTCTTCCGAAAGAAACAACATAGACTCGATCGCTCATTCCCAGAATCTCGGGTAGTTCGGACGAAATCATCAAAATGCTCAATCCCTGCTCTACAAGTT
The DNA here is from genome assembly GCA_035315125.1 of Anaerolineaceae bacterium. Classification (GTDB taxonomy): domain Bacteria; phylum Chloroflexota; class Anaerolineae; order Anaerolineales; family Anaerolineaceae; genus DATFYI01. Next base: position 8,531 of record DATFYI010000202.1, read on the forward strand.
TTGTCATAATAGTATAAATTTCATATTTTGCACCCACATCGATGCCTCTCGTTGGCTCATCCAGTATCAAAATATCGGGCTTTACAAACAGCCATTTACCCAAACAAACTTTTTGTTGGTTTCCCCCGCTCAAATTTGACACTTTTTGCTCGACGCTAGGCGTTTTAATATTTAGAGAAGTTTTGTACTCGTTCGCTACCTGAATTTCAGCATTTTTATCCACAACACCATTTTTCACTAATTCTTGCAAATTTGCGAGGCTTATATTTTGTTTCACATCCTGAATCAGGATTAAGCCTTCGCCTTTTCGATCCTCGGTCACATAAGCTATCCCGGCATTGATGGCATCCCTTGGGTCATTGAAATGCATCTCCTTTCCTTTCACATCCAATTCCCCATCGATTCTATATCCAGCAGGATTTCCAAAGATGCTCAAAGCCAGCTCTGTGCGGCCCGAACCCATTAAACCAGATAAACCAACAATTTCACCTTTCTTCATATTGAAATTAATGTTCTTTAGAATTTGTCTACCGATTGCCGGGTCGTAAGCATTCCAGTTTTTAACCTCAAGAATAACTTCTTCCATCGCCATCGGTAGCACAATTCCGACAGCCAATTGGCCGGTGGCTACAGGGGCAACGGTAGCCGCTGGGGCAGCTGGAGCCCTGCTGGCAGTCGGAGCTGCACCAAAGCCGGTAAATTGGCTGGCCTGGTAATAGCCCGAGTCAATCAAGGCTGACTGTACGTTGCTCTTGTCCACTACGATGACCGGCGATTGGATGGCGGGTACATCGATCTTGCCGTTGTTGTACGTGGCGGTGGTCTTGGGTGTCTGACCTTGCAATATGGACACTGCCGTGCTGATGGCATCCTTCACCAGCGTGCGGACATCTTTGAAGACCGTCATCGACTGCTTGCCATCGATAATGTATTGCACCGAGGCCACTTCTGCATCCTGCCCGGTGATGACATAGCTCTTCACATCTTTGTCGGCTGCAAAGGCATCCGCAATGGAACGGGCCGTGCCATCGTTCGGGGCCAGAACGAAGACATTACCTTTGTCGACGGCCGTGGCGGCGGTCAGGTTCGACTCGGCCAGTATTTTGGCCGTTGTGAAGTCCCAGTTGGTCGTGATCTGACCAATGATCTGGCTTTCCTGATCATGCGTCAGGGTGGCATTGCTCTGCAGGCTGACCGCCTGGGCCGAGTTCTTGATCACAAACGTGCCATCGGCAATCTTCGGCTGCAATACTTCCCAGGCGCCTTCGAAGATCAAGAAGGCGTTGTTGTCGCTGGCGGCGCCGGAATACAGGTACAGCGGGTTGCCCTTTCCGGTGGCATGGTCTACCAGATACTGTCCCTGGGCTTTGCCTACTGAAATGCTGTCAAAGGTCACATAGTAATCCACCGAGGAGCTGCCAGTGATCAAGCGGTCGTAGGAGATGACTTTGATACCGGCCGCATGCGCTTCATCGGCGGCGGCGCCGGCTGCGGCTGCATCCTGCGGGCAGATGATCAGCACTTTGATGTTCTTGGAGATGAGCGATTCAACATTGGCCTTCTCCCTGGCGGAATCACCCTGGCTGAACAGAATCTCCACCGGATACCCTGCTGCATTTAAGGCATTTTGGAAGCGGGTTTTGTCCTGCATCCACCTGGGCTCATACCTGGCATGTTTTCTATCTGGATAGATATTATTGATTTCCCGCCCGACCATATACTTGATAAGCACATATTCAGAAACCTCACCTTTGTGAGCATCTAAAGTACAAACTGTCTGTCCATCCCGCAAAACTGTGACGGTATCGGCGATTGAGATCACTTCCTTCAGTTTGTGGGAAATCATAATACAGGTAACCCCACTATCTTTGAGACCGCGTATAATGTTCAGTAAATTCTCACTGTCGCTTTCGTTCAGCGCGGATGTTGGCTCATCCAAAACTAACAATTTGACGTTGTGGCTGAGCGCCTTAGCAATTTCAACCAGCTGCTGTTTACCAATACCTAAATCTTTGATTTTAGTAGCGGGATTGATATCGAGCCGAACTTTCTTCAACATTTGATCGGCTCTTCTTACGGTTTCATTCCAATCAATTTGGATCCCTTTTGTGATCTCATTTCCAAGGAAAATATTTTCATAAACAGTCAATTCTGGGATAAGTGCTAGTTCCTGATAAATAATGGCGATACCAGCATCTTCGCTGTCTCGGGTACTGGAAAATTTCTGCACTTCGCCGCAATAGATGATATCCCCACTGTAGTCACCATGGGGATAAACACCACTCAAGACTTTCATCAGCGTAGATTTGCCGGCACCGTTCTCACCGACCAGGCAGTGTATTTCACCTTCGTTTACACGAAAGCTAACGTTGTTTAATGCTTTCACACCAGGAAACTGCTTTGTAATATTCTTCATTTCCAAGATGGGTGTATTCATAGCACCTCCTTCTTTATGATTTTATATATAATAGCAGGAATTGTGACAGTCAACAACTGTTACAATTCCTATTTCATTACAAAGACTTATTAAAGTAGGCCGGTGAATTGGCTGATTTGATAGTAACCCGAATCTATCAAAGCAGATTTTACATTGCTCTTATCCACGACGATACCTAGCGATCGGATAGCAGGTACATCTCCGATAATGTTGCATGATTTTATGTGTGGAAACATTATCAGGTGACCCTCAGTTACTCCACCCAACAAACTAGTATTATTTTATATTTATTATAATATCAATTCTATTACATTCACCACCTATTATGTACGTAGCTTGTCATATATCATCAATAAAATTACAAAAATATAATATTGAAGATATGGCAAGTTTCAATTGACATTGGAACGTCAAAAAGACCCAATCTCTAAAAACAAATGACTAAGTTAGCGATTAGCCCGTTTTTAATTGTTTTTATTCTTACCTCCTGTGCAGGTCATCCAGCACAGTACATGCCAACTTTGGGAACTCCGGCTGTCTCATTTTCATATTCTCCAACACCCCAAAAAACCTTACCCGCCCAACAAACACCCACTCCAACGCCAAAAATCAATCCAATTCCGCAGTCTTTTCAATCTGCACTGGATGAATGTAACTTGAATCAACAAACGGCTGCTATGCAGCCAGATCAACTACCCGATTGGCAGCAACTGGGGATTAATGCTTGTTACAATTTAAGCCTGAACCTATTACCAGACCAATATAGCTATTCTGGTAAAGAACTCTTAACCTATGAAAATAATTCGGGTCACAATTTATCATATCTAGTCATACGCACTTATCCAAACGCCCCATTTGGATATGGAGGCTCGCTTAATATCACATATGCCAGTATCGATGGCAAAGCAATCAGCCCCCAACAAATGCTGCCGGATAATTCTGCGGTGCGTATACAACCCGAAAAGCAAATTCCAGCAAATTCAACCGTCCAGATCCAACTAGAATTTACAGGTAAAATTCCCCATGACTTTATTTCAAAAGGAGTCTATGGTATTTTTGGTTGGTCTGATCCTGGACCTGTAATATCATTAGCCGATTGGTACCCAATGCTGGCGGGTTGGGAAAATAATGATTGGGTGATATCCCCTGTGTTATCAATCGGCGATTCTGTCGTCAGCAATGTTGCACTCTATCAAGTCAATATCAACTTGCCGGCTGACTGGAAACTTGCCACAACTGGCTCTGAAATAAAGTCCACTTCGAATGCCGGCACAACCTCTCACCAGATAGTCAGCGGACCAGTTCGTGATTTTGCAATAGCTGCCAGCCCAATATTTACGTTGAAGGAGGAACAAGTCAATAATATTCGGATACATCTTTGGGGTTTGCCTGATACCGAAAACGCTTGGGGAAAAGCACTCGACGTCGCAAAAAAATCGATAATCACTTTCTCTCAACGATTCGGCCCTTACCCGTATGCTGAGCTGGACATCATTACCGTTCCGCTTCAAAACGCTGATGGCGATGAATTCCCCGGTCTGATATTTACACGCTCCGGCTTATACACGAACAACGGTAACGATAGTTATTTTTCAACCGTAATTTCTCATGAAATTTCTCATCAGTGGTGGTATGGTGTAGTTGGAAGCGACGTGCTGAGTTCGCCCTGGCAGGACGAAGCTTTAGCAACTTTTAGCGCCCTCTTATATTTTAATCAATACAGTCCAGCAGAATATAACGGGATGCTCACTTATTACAACCAACACATTTCCGATTTCGAAAAAACAAACGGCAAAGAATCAGTTTCCAATCCTGTTTCCTCTTTTTTAAACAATGACAAAGCCTATACAATCACTGTATATTTTAAAGGTTCCCTGTTTCTGGTAGAATTGCGAAAGTATTTAGGTGACGAACTCTTTTTCAAAGCCCTTAAAACTTATTACCAGCAGAATCAATATACTTTAACTTCTCCGGCAACTTTGTTAAAGACGTTTGAAAATACATGTGGCTGTGATTTGAGCGATTTCTACCGGACTTGGGGATTAATCCATTAAATATGGCTACACGCAAATGTTCTGGGATTTAAAGCCCCTTCATACGTGAGCTGATCACAACATCCCTGATTATCACACAAAATAATTATTCGCCCAACGCTTCTTTTGCTTTTTTGGTTTGTTTGCCGCGTTCTTCTGAATTCAGAATCCGTTTGCGGATGCGATAATTCATTGGTGTAACTTCTAATAGCTCATCTTCCGCCAGGTATTCTATCGCCTCATCCAGGCTTAGATCCCTCGGCGGCGTCAATCGTATTTCAATGTCTTTATTTGAGGAACGCATATTGGTTAGATGCTTTTTCTTGCAAACATTTACCAGCAAATCCGTCGGTCTGGGAGTTTCACCCACAACCATACCTTCATAAACCTCAACCCCAGGTCCAATAAACAATGTGGAACGTTCTTCAGCATTTTTTAGACCATAATTTGTTGTCACACCGGCTTCCCAGGCGACAACAGAACTGGTTGCGCGGGAAAGTATCGGTCCCGCAATCGGCGCATACCCACTAAAAATTGTATTAAGTACACCCATGCCACGGGTAGCAGTCAAAAATTGATACCGAAAACCCAGCAATCCACGTGTTGGCACCAGATAGGTCAATCGGACGGTATTGTCTGGGTTATTAACCAGATCGATCATCTTACCGCGCCGGCTTCCTAGCATTTCAACCACTGTGCCAACTGTATCTGCGCTTGTCTCTATGTGAACTTCCTCAAAGGGCTCAAGCATTTCTCCATCTTCCCCTTGTTTGAGGATCGCCTCGGGTCTGGATACTTGAAATTCATAGCCTTCCCGCCGCATCGTTTCAATCAAGATTGCCAGGTGAAGCTCTCCGCGACCCGCAACCATAAAAGTATCTGTGCTCTCTGTTTCTGTCACGCGCAACGCCACGTTGTTACGTAATTCCTGGGTAAGACGTTCGCGAAGTTTCCTGGATGTGCCCCATTTGGCCTCTTTTCCAGCAAAAGGACCGGTATTAACACCAAAAGTCATCCTGACTGTAGGCTCTTCCACATGAATCTGTGGCAATGCAACTGGATTTTCAGGACTGGCCAGGGTTTCGCCTATCGCAATTCCCTCTAATCCAGCAATAGCAACAATTTCACCAGCTTCTGCGCTTTCAACTTCGATTTTTTCCAATCCCTGGTGGACATATAGGTAGCGAGCCCGTTCAGGTAATATTTCTCCAGATAGGGTAATTCTAGCCAACGGCTGGTTCGCTTGGATACGACCCGCAAAAATTCGCCCGAGCGCAGTGGTACCTCGATAATCGTCGTAGCTCAAGTTGGTTACTAGAAGCTGCAGTGGTGCATCCAAATCGACTTTCGGCGCTGGGATGTAATCCAAAATTGCCTGAAATAAGGGTTGAAGATTAGGAGATAATTCTGGCGTGAGACCGGCCTGTTGGGTAATTGCGTTTGCATATATAATCGGAAATTCGGCTTGGGCATCATTAGCGCCAATTTCTATAAACAAATCAAATGTATCGTTCAATGTCTTACTTGGATCCGCATCTCTACGATCCATTTTATTGATCACCACGATGACACGATGTCCAACCTCCAATGCTTTTTTAAGGACAAAGCGTGTTTGCGGCATCGGGCCTTCGGCCGCGTCGACTAATAACAAAACCCCATCTACCATATTCATGACACGCTCCACCTCACCACCAAAATCGGCGTGTCCTGGTGTGTCAACAATATTTATCTTTACCAATTTCCCAGTTTTTGGATCAGGAATCGTAATGGCTGTATTTTTGGCCAGGATTGTAATGCCTCTTTCCCGTTCCAAATCATTCGAATCCATTACACGTTCAATTATTAGCTGGTTTTCTCGGAAAACCCTGGCCTGTTTTAACAGTCCATCCACTAAAGTCGTTTTCCCATGATCAACATGAGCAATAATGGCAATATTACGTAAATCAGTTCGTTCTACTAGCATCGAATACCTACATTCTCATTTTTCAACAAATTTCATCAACTTTATTATCTTCTCATATAATGACCCCGCGTTATGAGGCGGGGTCATCCCAATTTATTATCATATCAGACTGGATTGAATTTGGGAAGGTTTTACAAAAAATGTCTTACAAAAAATGTGTTTAACAGAGTCTAACATAAAATAGATGTATGAATTACAATTTCTTCTTACTTTGAATTTGTGAGGGGAATATGGCTCATCAAACACTCAAATCGGGTTATACCAGTTTAGTAGAAAGGTTAAATCGGTTTCCCCAAGGAGCGCCTCCATCCGAAACCCTATATCAAATATTATCTTTATTATTTAGCGAAAAAGAAGCTGAGTTGGTTTCATTATTACCGATCAAACCTTTTACTGCCGTTCAAGCATCCAAAATCTGGAAGGTTGATTTAGCCATTGCAAGATGCACACTGGAAAAACTGGCCAGTCGCGCGATCTTGGTCGATGTAGAACAGAATGGCGACACTGTTTATACTCTTCCTCCGCCGATGGCTGGCTTTTTCGAATTCTCAATGATGCGTTTGCGAGGGGATATCAATCAGAAAGTCTTAGGCGAACTTTATTTTCAATATATTAATGTAGAAGAAGATTTCATTAAACAATTAATGACAAACGGAGAAACCCAGCTTGGACGGGTATTTGTTCACGAACCGGTTCTGTCAAATGAGAACGCATTGCATGTTTTGGATTATGAAAAAGCCAGTGAAGTAATCAAAACCGCTTCCCATATTGGTATTGGAGTGTGTTACTGCCGTCACAAAATGCAGCATATGGGACGCGCTTGTAATGCTCCAATGAATATTTGCATGACGTTTAATACCAGCGGATCATCTTTAATAAGGGCCGGCTATGCTCGTCAGGTCGATAAAATTGAGGGACTGGAGTTGCTTGACAAGGCTTACCAGAATAACCTTGTTCAGTTTGGTGAAAATGTCCGTCAAGGGGTCAATTTTATTTGCAATTGTTGCGGCTGCTGCTGTGAAGCGATGATTGCCGCCAGAAAATTCGGTATTCTACATCCCGTCCATACCACTAATTTTATTCCACAGATCGATGAACTTGTTTGCAATGGCTGTGGTCACTGTATAGAAACTTGCCCGGTAGAGGCAATGACTTTGATTTCTGCCAATAATGCCCACCATCCGAAATTGAAAAAAGCCAAATTAGACGAAGAATTCTGCCTTGGTTGCGGTTTATGCGCCCGCACCTGTCCCAAAAAAGCGATAACGCTGATCTCTCGATCAGCCAGAATATTAACCCCGCTAAATTCAACGCACCGAGTTGTTCTCATGGCAATTGAACGCGGTATGCTGCAGAATTTGATCTTTGACAATCGTGTATTGTGGAGTCATCGAGCACTGGCAGCGGTATTGGGTGTAATCTTGAAACTACCGCCCATAAAACAGGCCATGGCCAGCCAGCAGGTGAAATCGAGGTATCTGGAAGCTTTAATCCAACGGATCGCTATCTGATTCTTAGAGCCAGCCTTCCAGGTGATATACAAAAATGCCAATATATTCTTTTAATACATCGCTTGTCAACGAAATACTGCTGGAATTTGGAACCAGGTTAATAAGAATGGATTGAACATTTAATGTCTTAAGATCATCCCAGCCGGTCTGGGTTACCGCATAATCAGTTGGAGCTGGAATTACTTCGACCCCGTGATTTCTAAATAACGCCATTGCACGAGGCATATGCAACGCCGAGGTGACCAGCAAAATCCTTTTTACTCCTTTTTGCTTAAGTAAATCTAAACTAAAAACAGCATCCTCATGGGTGTTTTGGGAAGCCGTTTGTAACCACAATGCACTATCTGGCACCCCAATCATTTCGAGAACATTTGCCATTTCTGTGGCAGGTGTGCTCGTGCCGCGGTTATCCAACAAATTAATACTTCCCCCACTCAATAATATATTGGGGGCTTTGCCTTGTTTATAAAGATCTGCCGCATAAATGACCCTATTACCAGCAGAATTAAGCTCAACTGTGCTGCGGGGAAATTGAGCGGGTTCCGTACCCCCTCCCAATACTACAATTGCATCAGTAGTTGGAATATTTTTTAACGGTAAATACTGCCATTCAAGAGAACTGGCTAACCAATAGGATATCCAACGATTACCACCAAGCCATAGAATCAAAAACGCACAAACCAGAACAACATTTTGCAGTCGTTTTCTATTTCTAAAAAGCAATCCAAGTACAATTAGAAAACCGACAAGGCCGGCCGGATATAAAAACAAAGGTAAAAATTTTGACAGAAAAATAAACATAGAAAAATCCTGATGATTTACAAGCTTTGTTAGAAATTAATATTCTCAGCTCCAAACACTAGGTAGCATATCACGGAACCAGATAACTTAAAGGGTATTGACTGGGTTCTCCCCAATCAATATAATATCTTATAAGTAATACCGGTAAAAAATCAATGAATTCAGCCGAAATATAGCCTACTTTGGGAGATATCTTTATGAGTGAAAAAGACGAAACAGAAACTGAAGAAATGAAACATTACAAAGAAGCTCGAAATCATTTTCGTGCTGCTAAGCAGGCCATGAGAAAAAGCGTTGAAGCCTTTTTACCTCCAGGGGTGATCGAGCAACGACGCCTTGCGCGTAAAGAGTTCTTATTGGGATTGCGCACCATGGTGGATGCTGCCATAGAGACGATAGAAGATAACAGCAAAAAAGCCAGCTAGGCTTATCGCCTGGTGAGCAGCCATATCACTAACAAGAACGATATTGCACCCAGACCAATTGCCAGAATATTGTGTCCTGCCAGGTAGGCCTGTACACTGGTAATCAAGAATGCGGCTAGCAAAATAGATTCGCCCAATCTCCGAAACATTCGTTCCAGACGTCCCAAATGGTAACTAATTTCAGGGACTCTTACTTCCAACTTGCCCTGTTCAATTCTGTTTAGCAGGGTTTCAGTTCTCTTTGGAAGACTTATTAATGTGGTCAATGTTTCACTCACCTCTTTGAGCAAAACATTCATCATCCCACCGCTTTCATCTTCCATAAGTTTCTGAGCATATGGCGCTAAATTAGTCCAGATATTAAAATCAGGATTGAGACCCGTGCACATGCCAGATAGGATTCCCATACTCCTTCCTAATAGTATTAAATTTTCTGGGATCTGAAAAGGCATCTCGTACATCAAGTCTCCAAATTCGTGAGCAAACTCGATTGCTTCTTCATGACGCATATTCCTCAGTTCAGGCGCTGTTTTTCCCCAAAAACGTTCAAAAACCCGGTTGCTGGCTTTTTCCAATAGATCCAGGTCGACGCCGGGAAGCAGGACATCAAGTGATTGATAGGCATGAACTAAGCGTCCCCCGTCGCGAGTTGCGGCGGCAATAAGTATTTCACGCAAACCAGATAGGAGTTGTGGAGAGATCTTTCCAACCATACCAAAATCGATAAAGACCAGCTTCCAGGGAGTCTGGTGATCGACCGGCTTATCTGATTGCAAAGGCAATACGAACAAATTCCCTGGATGCGGATCGGCATGAAAAAAACGGTCTTCAAATATTTGCTTTAAGTAGGTATCGAACAGACGATTTGCTACTTCAGCCCGGTTGATACCTGCAGCTTCAATCGCTGAATAATCTGTTATTTTGATGGCTCCAACATCTTCAAGTGTTAATACACGGCGAGTCGTATGGCTCCAAATGATATGGGGAACAATAATTTCAGAACGTGTTTTGAAATTTTCAGCGAAAGTCTCGGCGTTCTTTCCCTCGGCCAAATAATCGATCTCTTCATATAGTGAGCGGCTGAATTCGCTTAACAGGGCTGGTACATTGGCACGTTTGCGAATGGGAGGATATCGCTGTAACCAACTCCCCACAACTCGCAGCGCCGAGAGATCTACCGCAATGATTTCTTCAATATCAGGGCGTTGAACTTTCACAACAACCTTAGGGGATTCTGCTTGGTCTTGTTCTTGACCAGTTCCCCGTCGAATCCGTGCACAATGCACCTGTCCAATGGAAGCTGATGCAATGGGTACAAGATCAAACTCGCTGAATTTATCTTCGAGTGGAGCATCAAAATCAGATTCAATCACTGCCCGGATATTAGTAAATGGTTCAGGTTGTACCTCATCCTGTAAACCGGCCAATTCATCTGTTATCTCTCGTGGAAGCACATCCAATCGAGCGGATAAGAATTGGCCAATCTTAATCATCACTCCGCCCATTCGAACCGCCAGCGCCCGAAATGAGCTGGCCGCCTTTCGTAGACGTTTGGATCGCCCTTGTTGGGATAAACTCCGCAACCCGATCCTTGGTATTACAATATCCCACCAGGTAATATTGACTAAAATACCCGCAAAGAACCAGATAATTTGGCGGTAACGGTTCTTAATCATATCGGCGAAATTATACCATTTAGGTATATATTTCACATATTCATCTTTTATACTTGAGATTAAAAGCCACTATTCGAGGAGCTATTAATATAATGGACATTTTTCACATTACCAGACAGGTAGATTGGGATAGAGCCATGCGAGATGGAAGTTATCGAGCGGATACACTTGAAACACAGGGATTTATTCACTGTTCCAAGAAAGAGCAAATCATTCAAACTGCAAACACTTTTTACCAGGCCAGAACAGGTTTAATTCTTCTCTGTATTAATTCTAATGAGGTCGGCTCAGAGATTCGTTTCGAAAACCTGGAAGGAGGGAACACAATGTTCCCTCATATCTACGGCCCACTAAACCTCGATGCTGTGATTAAATACTACAGATTCGAACCCGAGCAAGATGGATCGTTTATATTACCGGATGATATAATCAACCACTAATAAGTGGCCACAAAATATCTTATTTGAGTGAAAGGATTTGCAATGGCAACAAAAAAATGGGTAAAACCACCAGAGTTACAAATCGATCCTAAGAAAACCTATTATGCCACAATCGAAACAAATAAAGGCAACATCGAACTGGAACTATTTCCACAACATGCCCCAAAAACTGTCAATAACTTTGTATTTCTATCGCATGAGGGTTTTTATAATGGGGTAACCTTTCACCGGGTGATCAGCAATTTTATGATCCAGGGTGGCGACCCAACCGGCACTGGCACCGGTGGTCCTGGATATCATTTTGAAGACGAGTTTAAAGGTAATCCATTGGTCCATGAAACGGGTTCATTATCTATGGCGAATGCCGGTCCAAATACAAACGGCAGCCAGTTTTTTATTACTCATTCACCACAACCTCACCTCAATGGAAAACATACTGTATTTGGAAAAGTTGTCAAAGGACAGGAAGTTGTAAATGCAATTCGCCAGGGAGATGTAATCAATAAAGTCGTAATTGTCGAAAAATAACCGTTTACTTAAACATCATCAATAACAAAAATCACCCCAAAACTTTGTGGTGATTTTTGCTATTAATAAATAAAGTAAAGATAGGGTTGTTTGCTATAATATTCTCATCTTCATTGTTCTATTTTGGAATGCTAACCCATTATTTCTCATGAAACCAGGAAAAGTTCGACCGATAGCTCTTGGAGTATTTCAAAAGGATAAACGGATTTTAGTATCCGAAGGTTTTGACATCGTAAAAAAACAAGCCTTCTTTAGGCCACTGGGTGGAAAGATTGAGTTTGGCGAGTATGGTTATCAAACAGTCATTCGCGAAATTAAAGAGGAAATTCATGCAGATGTAACAAATCTTAATTACCTGGGAACGCTAGAGAACATATTTATTTACAATGGCCAAAAAGGCCATGAAATTATCCTGGTCTATGATTGTGAGTTTGTTGATCCTACCATGTATAGCAAACTAATAATCAACGGTCTGGAAGATGATGGAGTGCAAATTAAAGCTGTCTGGAAATCTTTGCTTGAAATTAAGGAAGATGGTGTTCCTTTATATCCATCCGGATTGATGCAATTATTGACAGGCGGTACATGATCGCGCCAACTTCGCACATGAATAGGTCGAAATAATAAATATTGCTTTGCCCAAAAGAAAGGAACCTATGTCGGACAGCGCACACGAGCTATTAGTACGAGGTATCGCGGCTCTAAAAGCTAAAGAGTTTAAAGAGGCGGGTTTCTATCTGGACAGGGTTCTAACTAACGAGCCTGATGTTCAGGAACGTATCGAAGCATGGCTGGGGTTGTGCGAGATCAGTAATGATCCGAAAGAACAACGGAATTTCCTGGAAGAAATCCTTGCCAATGACCCAACCGAAGCGCGCGCCCGTCGAAAATTAGCCATATTAGATGGAAAATTGAAACCGGAAGAAATTGTAGATCCAGATCATTTAGCCCAACCTGCTCCAAGTACACAGGAAGCCAATGATCCAAAACGTTTTGTCTGTCCAAAATGTGGTGGCCATATGACTTATTCCCCGGATGGTAAATCACTGGTCTGTGAATATTGTCAGAGCCGCCAGACATTAAACGCACCATCTCGAAATTCTCAACAATTAAACGAACAGGACTTTTTCCTGACAATGGCAACTTCTCAGGCCCACTTTAGCCCAATTGTGAAACGCACGTTTAGTTGTCAGGGCTGTGGCGCCAAATTCCTCCTACCCGCTGATCAAATGACCTTGACTTGCCCGTATTGCAAATCTTCTTATATCGTGGAAAATAAAGAAACATTTGAAATGATCCCACCTGCTGGCATAATTCCTTTTGAAATTGACGAGGACCATGCCAAGCAAGCTTTAAAAATTTGGTTACATAAAAATCTGCCTGACAAGTCAGTCCATGTTTTCCCCGGCATTGGGTTGTATGTGCCGATTTGGTCATTTGAACTCACCGGACAAATAACCTGGCGATGTAAAGTTTACAAAAATAAAATGTGGTATGAAGAACAAGGTGAGCAACCGATCCTCTATCATGACATCCTGGTTAATGCAACCAGGAATCTAAAAGAATGTGCGCCTGAGTTTTTGCACGAATTTCCGCTTGCGAAAATAGTCTCTTTCGACGATCGATATCTTGCAAATTGGCTGGCTGAGACATATCAAATTGCAATGGCAGATGCTTCATTGGATGCTCGTCAAGCTGTTCTAGCCATCGAAACCGAGCAAATCAAACGCAATTTTATGAATCAGAATCAAGATTTAGAGCTGAATTCTTCTGGAATGTCTGTTGCTACCTATAAATTATTGTTATTTCCTTTCTGGGTAACCCAATATTCTTTTGAGAATCAATATTATCAAATCATTATAAACGGCCAAAATGGTTTGGTAAAAGGTCAAAGGCCGCCAGGCCGAGTTGAACAATGGCTGGATAAATTAATTGGGAAATAATGAAGAGCATTTTTCTTCATATGTGTTGACAAATTGGTCTGAAAAAGATAATATGTATTAATAGATGACATATCAGGTAAGAAATAGCATCTTTTTCAAGGTTATTATCATTCGCGGGATAATAAAATATGCCTTCCCACTATCAAGGAAATACTCAAGAAATTCAGGCCCTAGACACTTTTATTAAACTTACTCGGGCAGTCGATTCTTTGTACTCCCGTCTGGCACGACGGGGTACATTGGGCGATTTAACTTTAAGTCAATTTGGTGTATTAGAAACCCTCTATCATCTCGGATCAATGTCCCAAAGTGTAATCTGCTCCAAATTATTGAAAAGTGGTGGAAACATGACACTTGTAGTTGACAATCTTGAGAAGCACGGCCTGGTCCAGAGGAATCAAGACATTGAAGATCGCAGAATAACCACTGTTTCACTCACCTCAGCCGGGAGAGACTTAATTAAAGAAGTTTTACCTGTTCATGTGGCTGCCATTGTAGAAGAAATGAACACCATTTCAATTGAAGAGCAAAAAACACTGGGAGAAATTTGTAAAAAGCTCGGTAAGAAATCTTCTGATGATTAATATATTTCATGGTTTCATAGTTATTTAGAATAAAAGCGTCATCATCATCACATTACTAATCCTATAACGATATTAATTTCGACATGTTATACTAATTTATCGACAAACTCCATTGAAAGGAATAAAAAGTTAAGATGGATCATTTACCGATTAGTCACAACGAAGAATCGATCCGTTTATTTAAATCTGATTTCTTGGAATTTTTTACTCACATCAGCCCGATTGTCATAATCGTTATCTGGCTTCCCATTGCTTTATATCTATTAGTAACTGCATTTAAAATTGATCCCTATAACGGTTTTCCTTTCTACATCTTTGCAAGTTTCATCATTGGGCTATTTGTTTGGACACTAACAGAATATTTGCTTCACCGATTTATATTCCATTTCCGCCCGCACACCCCATTTCAAGAAAGGGTCACCTTTTTGTTCCATGGCATTCACCACGCAACACCCCAGGATAAGACACGCCTGGTTATGCCTCCGATTGTCTCCATACCATTAGCTTTATTATTTTTTGGATTATTCAACCTGATCCTGAACAAATGGCTTGGTATTTGGCTTTGGATTTATCCAATGTTTTCTGGATTCTTAATCGGTTATTTGATCTATGATCTGACACATTACGCAACACATCATTTTCCAATGCGATACGGATATTTAAAATATATTAAGCGCCATCATATGCAACACCACTACAAAACACCAAATCAACGTTTTGGTGTTAGCTCTCCACTATGGGATAAAGTATTTCGGACTTTGCCCGATTAGGAAGGAATTTTACAAGAAGATTTTTTAGACATTTTTGAAGAACACAGGAGAACACCGTGTCGCAAACATTGTCTAAATCATTAACAAGTCAATCCGTCAACACAGTGAACGATTTACTCGAGCTGATTTTTCCGTCTCCTCGCAGCTTTTCGATACGTTTATGGGATTCTAGCGAGCTACCAGCAGATACTAAACCGAAATTTACTCTTGTTATAAAACACCCCGGATCATTGCGCCGTATGTTCTCTCCACCAGTTGAGCTTTCTCTGGGAGAATCCTTTATTTATGGCGATTTTGATATTGAAGGAGATATTTGCGATGCAGTCAGCATTATGGATATTATCTTTTCCAGGCAATTTAGCTTTAGAAAATTACTGGAAATAACACAGAAATTATTCTCTCTTCCAAATAAAATAAAAAACGAAACTATTGGACGAGGTCCGGTCAAATTAAGCGGTGCAGTTCACTCCAGAGCTCGTGATCGTTCTGCAATTTCTTATCAGTATGATGTGGGCAATGACTTTTTTGCACAATGGCTGGGTAAACGAATGATGTATTCCTGTGCTTATTTTAAAACTGACCTGGAAGATCTAGATACCGCTCAGGAACAAAAGCTAGACCACATTTGCCGTAAATTACACTTGAAACCAGGCGACCGGTTATTGGATATTGGCTGTGGCTGGGGAGGCCTTTCAATATATGCAGCCGAAAACTATGGCGCCCAAGTCGTCGGGATCAGCCTAAGCGAAAAACAAATTGAATATGCCATGAATCAGGCTTCAAATAAGGGCCTGAAGGATCAAGTAGTTTTTAAACTGCAAGATTACCGAGATGTTGGCAGTGAATCATTTGACAAAATTGTAAGTATAGGAATGGTCGAACACGTTGGCAGAATAAAACTGGCAGAATATTTCGCACATGCCTACCGCATGCTAAGACCCGGTGGATTGTTTTTAAACCATGGCATTTCGAACCGTCCTGTAGTTCGCTATATTATTTCATCGGACACCAATTCCAGCCATCCAGTTTTGATAACTAAAAATACATCGATTTATCAATCCTGGGTCAATCAGATGATACTTGGCACAAATTCATTTATGCAACATTATTTCTTCCCTGACGGTGAACTGGTTCCGGTAAGTGATCTAAACCTTTTCGCAGAACAGGCTGGCTTCGAAGTGCGAGACATTGAAAATTTGCGTGAGCACTATGCACTAACACTCCGGCATTGGGTAAAATTAATGGAAATGAATCGGGACAAGATCCTAAGTGTTGTCGATGAAGTCACTTTGCGTACCTGGTGGATGTACATGGCCGCTTCTGCTCATGGTTTTGAAAGCGCAAACAGCACGGTAAACCAGAGCTTATTGGCTAAACCGATTTCAGGAAAAAGCAACCTCCCGTTATCTCGGGCCGATCTCTATGCTTGATTACCCTATACATAAACCAGATCGGAGCTACTCAGAACAAAAAAAGATTACGATAGCATATTTCATTACCCCGCACGGATTTGGGCACGCTGCCCGTGCGGCTGCTATCATGGCGGCGCTTTACGATTTAAATCATTTGATCAATTTTGAAATCTATACCCTCACACCGGGGTGGTTCTTTCAAGATTCCCTCGGGCCCTATTTCAAAGTCCACCCTTTGAAAACAGATATCGGATTAATTCAGAAATCACCGCTAGAAGAGGACCTACCAGCAACCCTTCAAAGTCTGGATGAATTCATCCCTTTTGAAAGTATTTTATTAAATAAAATAGCTGAGGAGATATTGAATCTCGAATGTCAGCTAGTATTATGCGATATTGCCCCTTTGGGTATAGCCATCGCACTCAAAGCCGGTCTCCCATCCGTATTAATTGAGAATTTCACGTGGGATTGGATTTATCAGGGTTATTTGCATGAATATTCGAAATTTAACCCTTTTATCACTTACTTAAAAGATATTTTTAGCTTGGCAAATTTCCACATTCAAACCGAACCGATTTGCGAGCCTGATGCAAAAGCGGATTTAATTACTCTTCCAGTTTGCCGTAAAAGCCGTCTTTCAAAGAGCATTATTCGAGATAGTTTGTCAATTCCTGAGAAAGCCAGGGTAGTGTTAATTACCATGGGAGGTATTCAAACTGACTACAGATTCATAACCAGGTTGCGCTCTGTGAATGATTACTATTTCGTAATTCCTGGTATTGGAGATAATCCAGAAATGGAGAATAACTTGATCCTACTCCCTCACCATTCAACCTTTTACCACCCTGATCTGGTAAATGCATGTGATGCAGTCATTGGTAAAACTGGCTACAGCACCGTCTCAGAGGTTTATTCTGCAGGTATTCCATACGGTTTCGTGTCCAGATCAAATTTCCGCGAATCATCAATACTGGCAGACTTTATCCGGAAGCACATGCAGGGATTTGAAATATCAGAGCAAGATTTTTGCAAAGGCAATTGGGTTTCGCGCCTGCCTGAGCTTCTTTCCAATAATAGAATATACAGAAATGGCTTGAATGGTGCAAACCAGGCTGCTCAATTTATTCTAGGCCTTTTAATACCTGACCAGTCATAAAGCATAAATTGTGTTTACTCATCTGCATGTACATTCCTACTACTCCTTACTCGAGGCTATTGCAAGTCCCCAGGATCTTGCCGCATCTGCCAGGAAACTTGGCATGCCGGCTCTTGCACTGACGGATCACTTGTGGCTGTCCGGAGCAATAGAATTCCACCAGGCTTGTAAAGAAAATCATATAAAGTCAATATTGGGATTGGAAATTGATCTTACAAATCCCTATGGGATCGAGAAAAGGAGAAACGGGACTAAACGCGGTTCATTGGTGCTATTAGCTGCTAATTTAGCCGGTTGGAAAAATCTTTGTCAACTAAGCAGTGCGATTCTCACACAACCTGATCTTGACAAAAGTATCTCCATCGAAACCCTTGAAAATCATTCGCAAGGCCTTTTATGTTTAACCGGCGGTTACAATGGATTGCTGGGTAAACTAATTGCTCAATCGCTCGAAAACCAGACCAGTATCTTACTGCGTCGGCTCAAAGATATTTTCAGCGATCGACTCTATTTTGAATTGGAGGTTAATTCTCTTTCCAACCAACATCTGGCTACCGTATCCGTTGGTCTTGCAAAAAGATTTTCCTTATTATTAGCCGCCACTTCCGATATTTATATTCTTAATAAAGAGCAATCATCTTTAAAAAGGACTTTAGACTCAATTCGAATGAACCACACTTTACAGGAAATGCCGGCCCAAGAAATAAACTCACAGGTCGGCTTTCTTTCAGAAGCAGAAATGGTTGATTTTTTTCGTGAGTTTCCTCAAGCCATTACAGCTACACAAGAAATCACGGAGAGATGCGAATTAATTCTTCCACTCGGAAAGCCGCAATTTCCGCAGATTACACTTCCTTCAGGTTTATCAGCAATTGAATACTTACGCCAGGAATCCGAAAATGGAGCACGTCATATTTGCGGTGAAATTACTCCCGAAATTCAAAAACGCTTAGACCATGAGTTGTCGGTAATTGGCAAAATGGGTTATGAAGCAATATTCATTATTGTCAAAAAAATATTGGAATTTGCCCGAAAGCAAGATATTCCGACTTCTTCAAGAGGTTCAGCAGCTTCTTCGCTTGTTGCACACTGCCTCGGGATCACAACACCGGACCCAATCCGATTAAATCTATACTTCGAACGCTTTCTCAACCCGGCGCGGTCCACACCACCGGATATCGATACTGATATTTGCTCCCGACGGCGTGATCAGCTCATTCAATATGTGTTCGAAGCGTTCGGACAGGATCAAGTTGCAATGGTAGGAACAATAAATCGCTACCGGGCTCGCTCAGCTTTGAGCGATGTAGCTAAAGCGCATGGATTGACACCGTTGGAGATAAAGAACCTGACGAGGTATTTACCATACCATTATTTTATAGATCGTGAAACCGGAGATGGTGGTGAAAAAACGTCAAATCCCTATGCAGAATTATATGAGAATCATCCCTCCGATATGATCCAATTAATTCTGGCTGAAGCTACTGCTATTCTTGGAATGCCTCGCCATTTATCAGTCCATGCCGGCGGCTTGATAATCAGTCCAGGACCAATGACTGATCTGGTGCCTGTTCAACTTTCTGGAAATAAAGGGGTCCTGATCACTCAATTCTCGCTGGAATCAATTGAAGATATTGGTTTGGTGAAAATTGATTTGCTTGGAATTCGTGGTTTGACCGTTTTAGGAGATGTGGCCGGTGAAATTCATTCATGGCAACGCAACAAATACAGCTCAAGTTTGGATGTATTGGATTCCATTCCCGAAATTGATCCGGGCACCTCAGATACAATCGAAAAGGGTCAGACAATTGGCTGTTTCCAAATTGAAAGTCCAGGTATGCGTGCGACACTTAAAGAAATCCATGCCAGAGATATAGAAGATATCATGGTTGCCCTGGCGCTCTATCGGCCTGGTCCGCTAAAAGGTGGCCTGAAAGACATCTTTGTGCGCCGATACAAGAGAGAAGAACCCGAATCTCAAATCCATCCGGCTTTACAAACCATCCTGTCGGAAACACACCGTGTAATTTTATATCAAGAGCAGGTATTACGAATCGCCCATGAACTGGCCGGCCTGGATCTGGCCGACTCAGATATGCTGCGGCGGGCGATGAGCCATTTCGACGCTGGAAAACAAATGGAAATCATTAAAGAAAAATTTATTGCCGGAGCAACTCAGAATAGTTCAATCCCCCAGGCAACTGCTGAAACTATCTGGCAGTTGATGGCTGCATTTGCCGGTTATGGTTTTCCAAAAGCGCATTCAGCTTCATATGCTATAGTTGCCTGGCGTTCAGCCTGGTGTAAAACTCATTTCCCCGCAGAATTCATATCAGCGGTACTTGCAAACTGGGGTGGTTACTACAGCCAACGGGTCTATCTCAGCGAGGCCAGAAGGTTGGGCCTGGTCGTTAAGCCACCACATATAAATCACTCAAAGCATGAATTTAGCACAGCTTACCCGGCGGGGAATGCTGTCCTATATATGGGTCTTGATCAGGTAAAAGAGTTGACCCATCATACAATTGCGCGCATTCTTAAAGGACGGCCCTTCGCATCACTGGATGATTTCTTGGTTAAGGTTGATCCCAAACCAATTGAGGCCGTAAATTTAATCCGTGCTGGCGCCTTGGATGGGCTTGGTGAGTCCACTGCCATGCTAAAGCGAATTCAAAACAGCCGGTGGCTGCCAGGTCAGGCATCTCTTTTTGACCTTAACCAAAGCGAAACAGGAGGTGAAGCGACACTGCAAGAGAGAGTGCAAGCCCAGGAAGAGCTCCTCGGCATCAGTGTGGACGTTCACCCTTTGGAATTGGTGATCGACCGTATCGAAAGCATAAATGCAATCACCACCGTTGACGCTGCCAACCGGGTTGGAGAAAAAGTTCGTGTCGTTGGCATACGTCAAAGCTGGCATCGCAGCCGAACCGCCCGCAATGAAACAATGGCATTCATCTCATTGGAAGACTTGCAAGGTGTATTGGACGTCGTGGTCTTCCCAAATTTGTACCGCCAATGCCGGAATATCTTATCCGAAATGATCCCAATATTGGTCGAGGGAACAATTATAATTGAATCCAATCAAGTTGAACCCATCCTCCAAGCAGAAAGAATCTGGAAGTTGTCGTAGGATGCATCAATCAATCGGATACAAATTGAATTGCTACAGTGCTAATGGATTTGCATCGGCAGGATCGTATTCAAGTTTGTCTCGATAATCTCAGCCTGAATTGCACCTCGACTCAGCTCACTAAGGTCCTTCTGAAATTCAAGAAAATGATCTACAGGGAACCTGGCTGAAATTGTCACATCCACGCCAAAATCCTGGTCTAGAATTACACCATTATGTTCGGCAATCATCAGCTTCAGGCGTTCAAAAAAAGGGTATGGGAATGCCATCATCACAGTATGAGTCGGAACCCGTTCAGCGCATGGCAATATAGCCAGAACTGCTCTGACGGCATCACTATATGCTCGTACCAATCCGCCTGTTCCAAGCTTTGTCCCACCAAAGTAGCGGGTAATCACGACGACTATATCTCCAATCCCAGATCCTTGCAGAACAGCCAGCGCCGGTCTACCTGCGGTACCGGCTGGTTCTCCAGCATCGCTGCAATGTGCGATCGTGTTTGGCCCGTATCCGATCACATAAACCGGAACGTGGTGGCTGGCATTTGGGAATTCCGACTTAATTCTGGCAATAAAATCACTGGCCTGCTCGACACTAAAGGCTGGTCCAGCACTGACGATAAATCTGGAATTTATTACAATCATTTCAGTACGAGTTTCTTTAGCTGGAACTGGGTACCGGTTCATACTGGCCTTTTACAGAAGAGGATATTATAAAGTATACCTTGAGACAAGGAGAACTTGAAAAATGAAACGAGGTATAGATTATATTGGCGTAGGGGTTGGCGCTCTCATTGTTAATTCGAGTGGGGAGCTCTTTCTGGCAAAACGAGGCCCTTTTGCGAGAAATGAACGCGGCCTGTGGGAATTTCCAGGAGGTTCGGTTGAATTTGGCGAAACATTGGCAAGTGCATTACAAAGGGAAATGCGGGAAGAATTCGGCATTGAGATAATAGTTGGTGAGCTATTGGATGTAATAAATCACATTCTGCCAGAAGAAGGTCAGCATTGGGTTTCCCCAACCTATATCTGTAAAATCATCAGTGGTTCTCCCGCCATCCTGGAACCAGAGAAGTGCAGCGAAATCGGTTGGTTTAGCGGGGATGAAATTCCAACCAATCTGACACAGATTACACGCCAGAACTTTGAACACTACCGCCAAAGGTACAAATAAATAAAGCCAGGTTAATAAGTTATGGTAAAATTTTGCGTGGTCGGGATATTAGACTCTCGGGGGAATCGGATTTCAGATTGGAGTCGTGTCGATCTGTTTTGAGAGCAAGCCAGTTATCACCCCGATTATTTTTATCGGGTTACCTGAAAAGAGGAGTTTTTATACGCGTGCAAAAAAAACTAATTAACTCCAAAACCATTCCAATCGCATTGCTTTTATTTTGTATTGCGGCTTACGGGTTATTGATACCTACTTTAGGTTTTTATTGGGATGATTGGCCTATGACCTGGTTTGGTCATGTTCTGGGGCCGCTGGGATATATTGGAGTGCTTTCAAGCGACAGGCCTTTCCTTGGATTAATCTATATCCTGACCACCTTTATCTTAAAACTGGTCCCATTTCAGTGGCAAATATTCGGTTTGATAACACGCTGGCTGACTACCTGGTCAGTCTATTGGACCCTTAAAAATCTATGGCCAAAACATACCGAAAAAATAGCCTGGATCAGTATTCTATTTGCGGTCTATCCAGGCTTCAAACAACAGCCTATTTCTGTAATCTACGGTAATGGGCTGGTTTTATTGGCAGCATTTTTTCTCTCATTAGGTTTGATGATCAAAGCAATTAAAAATCCTCGTATGTATTGGTTGTTTACAGGGTTTGCTTTAATTTGTTATGCTTTTTGCACATTTTCTACAGAATATTATGTAGGCCTGGACATGATAAGACCATTGTTTATATGGTTGGTAGTTTCGGAGACCGTCCAGGGTACAGGTAAACGGCTTATAAAATCCTTTTTGTATTGGCTACCTTATCTGGTTGTTTTAGTTGCTTTCCTTATTTGGCGGGTCTTTATTTTTAAATTTCCCACCTACCAACCCATGCTTTTTGAACCACAAGCATCAAACGCCAAATTGCAAATATTACAATTGATCGATCGGGTTGTACAGGATTCGATTAAAGCTGGGTTGCTTTCCTGGGTCTCGGTTTTTCGAATTCCTACTACAGATGATTTCAGCCATCCAAGTACACTTTTATACTGGATCATTGTGGTCATCGGCATCGGGGTAACGATATTTTATCTTTTCAAGCTAACCCAATCCAATACTGAGAACCCAGACACTACCACGCCAGATCCAAACCCCAATTGGGGTTTAATGGTCACTTTAATCGGCGTTTTTACATTATTGGTTGCAGGCTGGCCCTTTTGGATAACCGAGTTGCCGATTGATTTAAATTTCCCTTATGATCGTTTTACTCTGGCTTTCATGCTGGGTTCCTGTCTGCTGGTGGTCGGTTTGTTGGAATGGCTCATTAAATCCAGGCCACAAAAAATCATCCTTCTCGGTCTTATTGTTGGTCTAGCGATTGGTCTTCAATACCAGAATGCAAATACCTATCGGCGCGAATGGCAAAATCAAATTGACTTTTTTTGGCAATTAACCTGGCGAGCTCCTGGTCTAAAACCAGGGACTTCACTTCTAACGGATCAAATGCCTCTAACTTATTATAGTGATAATTCACTTACTGCGCCCTTGAATTGGATCTACGCACCTGATTTTAAATCGGGCGATATGCCATATTTCTTGATCTATACCCGAGAACGATTGGGCACAGTCCTGCCTGCATTTAAAGAGAATCTTCCAATGCACAAAGATTATCGTGCCTTCAACTTCAACAGCACAACTTCTCAAGCTCTCACATTTGTTTATCCAATTAACGGGTGCCTGCGTATCCTGGATCCAAAACAAACAAACCTTTACCCATCAATGCCCAATGGATTAGAAGCTGCAGTAAAAATTTCCCACCTTAACCAAATCATCCCTAACCCTGCCACACCAACCAAACCACCTCAGGATATATTTGGCGCCGAGCCGGCACACACCTGGTGTTATTATTATGAGAAAGCAGATTTAGCTCGCCAGCAAGGTGATTGGGAACAAGTTGTTACGCTGGGTGAGGAGGCAATTCAGAAAAAATTCTTCCCTGAAAATCCCTTAGATTATCTTCTTATCACGGATGGATATGCCATGACTGGACAATGGCAAAAAGCATTGGATTTAACTCGTCAGGTTGACCAGGCTAGTCATTCTCAACTTCGACCAAAACTCTGTGATAATCTGTCCTGGATTAATAAATCATCTTCTCCTGACCCTGTTAATAAGGCCGCAATTATCAGTTTGCGTAATGAATATCAGTGCCCATAAATCATGCCAATATGCATAATGTTTTTTTCGGTTTATACTTTTCTGATGGGCGAGATTGCAAATGGACAATCATAAAATCGCATCCTGTTCTGTAGTTGTGCCTGTTTATAACAGTGCGGCAACACTGACAACATTGGTAGAACGCTTATCGCTTACCCTGCCCTGCCTAGCACAGGTTTACGAATTGATTCTTGTTAATGATGGAAGTCGAGATAATAGTTGGGAAAAGATTAGCCAGCTCAGCAAAGGGCATAACTGGGTGTCTGGCATAAATCTTAAGCGAAATTACGGCCAGCACAATGCGCTTCTTTGCGGAATCCGAAATGCCCGCTATGATGTTATTGTGACAATGGATGATGATTTACAGCATCCTCCGGAAGAGATCAACAAATTACTGGATAAATTATGCGAAGGTTATGATGTCGTTTACGGATCCCCTAGCAAAGGTCCACATTCGCTCTGGCGGAACCTTGCATCTACGATCTCAAAACGAACCCTGGCATTTGTGATGGGGATCAAAACTGTCAGGGATATTAGTGCCTTCCGAGCTTTTCGCACTGATTTAAGGAAAGCATTTGCCAACTACCAAAGCCCCGGGGTTATTATCGATGTCTTGCTATCCTGGGGAACCACTCGCTTTACAAGTGTCCGGGTCGACGAAAATCCACGAGAGGTTGGCAGCTCTAATTACAATTTCACAAAACTCCTCAGTCAGGTATTCCTGATATTGACTGGTTTCAGCACAGTCCCGCTCAGGTTTGCCAGCTTATCCGGATTTGCATTTACCGTATTTGGTCTGATTGTATTTATTTATGTACTTTCATCTTATTTTGCGCAGGGCAGCATACCCGGTTTTCCATTCCTGGCTTCAATTGTGTTGTTATTCAGCGGGATGCAACTGTTTGCGTTGGGATTGATCGGTGAATATCTGGCTCGGGTATTTGACCGTTCGATGGAACGCCCGCCTTATGTCATCGGGGAAACAATTATTTGTACTTCCAATTCCGATTCGGCCGAACAACCAGAGGAATCGGATGAAATCGCAACTATTCATTGATTCTGAATTGATTATTCACATAACATGAATTGTGTCATTCTCCAACCTTCTTACATTCCCTGGCGAGGTTACTTTCACCAGATCGCTAAAGCAGATGTTTTCGTTTTTTACGACGATGTTCAATTCGATAAACGCGGCTGGCGAAATAGAAACCAAATTAAAACGCCCAAAGGCAAACAGTGGCTAACAATCCCAGTTTATAGCAAGGGATCTCAGACAGAACATATCCCAATAAACCAAATCAAGATCGTTTGGGATTCCCCCTGGAATTTGGATCATTGGAAAGCCATCCAAATGGCATATTCGAAGGCGCCATACTTCGATATGTATAGAGCAATTCTAGATGAGCTTTATAATCAACATCCAGAATACCTGGCGGATTTTACAATTGAAACTACCATTACCCTGGCTCATGCTTTGGGAATTAATCATACGAAATTCTTGCGTTCATCTGAGTTGAATACCAGCGGTCAAAAAACCGATCACTTAATTCAGGTACTTTTGGCAGTGGGCGCATCCCATTATATTTCCGGTCCATCCGCACGAGATTATATTGAGAATGATAAGTTTGAGCAAGCCGGCATTACATTGGAGTATATGACCTACAATTATCCGGAATATAAACAGCTCTATCCCCCTTTTGAACCGCAAGTCTCGATTGTAGACCTTCTTTTTATGACTGGCCCGGATGCTATAGAGTATATTTCAGGTTAAATGGCTGGCCTTTAGCTATATATTTGTGGAATATATTGAGGAAATCATGGATTTTAATGAGAACCTGGAGAAAATACGCTCTTATTTTGACAACAAACTAAAGACATATGGTGCTACCCCCCAAGGGGTAGATTGGAATTCTATTGAGGCGCATCACATTCGGTTTTATCAATTGCTGAAAGTGATCGAAGATAAAAAAGGTTTCTCGATATTAGATTATGGTAGCGGTTTTGGATCTTTTGCCGATTATCTTTTAGCGAATGATTACCGATTCGACCGTTATATCGGATTTGATATCCTTGAATCTATGGTGGAGAAGGGTAAAGAGCTGCATCAGAATTTACCCGAAATTGAATTTACCAGTGACCCGGATCACCTGCCTGAAGTGGACTATTCTGTTGCTTGTGGCGTTTTCAATATCCGATTGGAAGCCAGTGTCCAACAATGGACCGATTTTGTAATCGAGTCATTGACCAAAATGAATAAAATCAGCCAAAAAGGCTTTTCGGCTAATTTTTTAACAAAATATTCAGACGTAGACCGCATGCGTGAAGATCTTTATTATGCCGATCCATGTTTTTTGTTTGATTATTGCAAAACACACTTCTCTAAGAATATTGCTATACTACATGATTACAACCTGTACGACTTCACAATCCTGGTAAGAAAATTCTCTTGCTCATAACTCAAATAAGCCGGATTAGTCATGGAAAACATCCAAATCGATTTTAATAAACCATGCCTGGTAGGAAATGAATTAGCCTACATCGCCCAATCCTTCGAGAAATCACATATCTCAGGAGATGGGTATTTCTCGAAAAATTGTCAACAAATAATTGAAAAAGAGCTGAACGTTCCAAAAGTTCTCCTGACCACTTCTTGTACACATGCATTGGAGATGTCCGCATTATCTCTCGATATTCAACCAGGAGATGAAGTTATCGTTCCTTCTTTTACTTTTGTTTCAAGCGTCAACGCTTTCGTTTTGCGAGGGGCTGTGCCAGTTTTTGTGGATATCCGTCCGGATACACTTAATATCGATGAAAAACAAATAGAAGAGCGTATCACTCCTCGCACAAAAGCAATTATTGTTGTTCATTATGCCGGGGTCGGATGTGAAATGGAAACAATTATGGAGATAGCCGGTAGCCATAACGTTCCAGTTATCGAGGACAACGCACACGGGCTTTTTGGTAAGTACAAAGGGAAATACCTCGGTACTTTTGGTAGTCTGGCGACGCAAAGCTTTCATGAAACAAAAAACATTACCTGCGGTGAAGGAGGAGCGCTTTTAATTAATGATAATCTTTATATTGAGCGCGCCGAAATTATCCGGGAAAAAGGCACCAACCGCAGTCGATTTTTTCAAGGACTGATAGACAAATATACCTGGGTCGATATTGGCTCAAGTTATCTTCCATCGGAAATCCTGGCTGCTGTGCTTTATGCCCAGCTAGAACACTGGCAGGAAATCCAACAAAAACGAAAACAAATCTGGGAATATTATTACCATAACATCCGGTCTTGGGCTGATCGCCATAGCATCATCCTGCCCACGGTGCCAGAACATTGCGACCAGGCCTACCATATGTTTTATCTCCTAACGCCATCGCTAGATATTCGTAAGTTGCTGATGGCTCATCTAAGAGAAAATGGTATCGTGTCTGTTTTCCATTATCAGCCGCTTCATCTGTCTGAATATGGACGACGGTTTGGAGGCAAACAAGGGGATTGTCCGGTAACTGAAATGGCAGCGGATTGTCTATTGCGCCTGCCGTTCTATTACGATCTTACAGAACGTGACCTGGATCAAGTAATAAATGCTCTATATCAATTTGAATATTGAGAACGGTTCTATTATGAAATTAGATCATCGATGTATGCCCTGACGTAATAACAGCAAATAAAGTCCAAATAGTATCAGGCCGATCGATGTAGTATTTCCAATAAAATTGACTGCATTGCCTGGATTGCCGCCTATATATAACCCCCACCCCACCATGGCAATCACACCTCCCGGTATTAAGGGCCACCAAACGAATTTATCAGTGATCACTTTTGAGCAAATAGTTATTAGTAGCCAAGCTAAAGCAAAACACACCAAAAACAAGCCAGTCTTTGCCAGCTCGTTTACTTCAATAGATTTTCCCCACGCCATATAAACACCTGAACCTGCTCCCAATACCAGACAACCAGGGATCACTAATCCAAAAAGTCTTCTTGCTATTCCCCAGGTCAAAAAAGACAACCCCAATCCAACTGATAAGTACAATCCAAAATCAACTACCCGTAGTGATGTAAACAAAAAACAAGCGCCTAATGATCCAAAGATGCACCCGCAAAGAAATGCCCACCAGGCGATTTTTCCGTCCATTATCCCACCGAGAATCGCAATGCCCATCCACCCCAATGAGAAGGCCAAAAATAAGAAACCAACCCGGTTTTGAACCGCAAGAGTAACCAAAGGACTGAAATAAAGAAAACCGCCTATACCCATTCCGCTAATAATCGATCCGGGAATTACCAGCCCCATCCTATGATATATAATTCCCAATACCAGTAGAATCAAGCCAGCCGACGGAAATACAACCAATGTCAGCCAACCCGTTTTCAAGTATTGGTCTAAAAGGATAATTAAACCGAAAACTATCAATACAATTCCACCAGCCGAACCGTAATGTCTGATCGGTTTACTTACAATCCTTTTTTCCTCTAGTAAGTGCATAATTTTTCCATAAAAACAAGATAATTCACCTTAAGAATATCTGATTCTATTATGATGTGCATGTGTCCAGGGTCACAATCGAAGGCATGCTTTTAAAAAGTCACCGTTATGACCTTTTTTTCTACCCGGTTTCAGATAAGCCCGGTTTCTTTTGCTTTTAAGACAGCCTGCATTCTGTCTTTTACCTCCAGTTTATTCAAGATATTTGTCATGTGGTTCTTTACGGTTCCTTCAGCGATCACCAATCTCTCTGCAATTTCCTTGTTACTGGAACCCATTGCTACTAATTTAAGGATTTCAATTTCCCGTCCCGACAATGCTTCGATTGGGTTGTCTGAAGAGGGCATGATCGGCCGTGAAATTCTTGAAAATTCTGCTAAAACTTTGGCAGTAATTGAAGGGGTTAAAAAATATTCCCCGCGTGCAGTAGCTCGAATCGCTTCAAAAAGTTTATCCGAAGAGACATCTTTAAGTAAATAGCCAACTGCTCCGGCGCGCAAACCTTCAAACACATTTTCATCATCATCAAAAGTTGTCAAAACCAAAACTCGGCAGTCCGGGAGAGTGTCCTTCAACCTACGCGTCGCTGTGACCCCATCCATTACTGGCATCCGCAAATCCATTAAGATAACTGCCGGCTGATATCGTACAGCCAGTCTGATAGCTTCCTCACCATTTGAAGCTTCACCAACTACCTCAAAATCAGGTTGGACTGAGAGAAGGGTATGCAATCCTTCCCGAAATAGCGCTTGATCATCCACAATTAAAATCGGGATTGTGGCATTCATCCTGGTACTGCCACCTCCAACAAAAATCCTTGTCCTGGCACAGTGGTTATCTGAAAGGTTCCATCCAATAATTTGACTCTTTCTTGCAAACCGAGCAACCCAAAACCTCCATCGGTATGTTCGGCACCCACGCCGTTATCATGGACGGTTAAGCGAACAAGGTTTTCATCTTGAAAATTCAAAGAAACCCATATTTTTGAAGCCCGAGCATGTTTGCAGGCATTATTTAAACCTTCTTGCGCAGATCGAAAGATTGTCAGTTGAGCTTGTGCTGAAAGGTCCCTGGGTGAGCCCAAAATAGTCATTTCCGGTTTAAGCTCAGACGTTTCATAATTCTTGATCATTTTTTCAATTCTCTCAGGAAGCGGAAGGGTTTCTCCTGGCGAAACATCCCGGAGAGAAGCAACTGATCGTCGTATTTCTACTAGAGCCTCCTGCGTCAAGTTTTGAGCAGTGATCATCGCATCTTTTGCTCGCTTCGGATCTCTATCAAATACTGCTTGAGCCGCCTGAATCTGCATAAAAATAGTGGTAAGAAAATGCCCCAATCCATCATGAATTTCACGAGCAAGACGATTACGTTCTTTGGCAATCGCAAGCTCTTCAATTTGAAGAGCGTATTCTCTCAAACGTTGGTTTGCTTCCTCCAGCTCGGACACAAGTCGGGCTACTTCCCCATGGGCTCTTTCTTCGTTGACCGCCATCTGTGTAAAAACCACAATAAAAACTTCTCCTGCAAGAAATATCGGCAATCCAGTCCAGACATTCGTCCAATTATTGGAGAAAGCATAAACCGAAGCTACATAAACCAGCATTGTGATAATATTCGCCGCTTGTACCCAATATGTACTTAACAGTACCACGCTATGGCCGGCCAGAGGCAGTAAGAGCAGAGCATTAAATCCAGCTCCATGGGTTAAATAAACAATCACGCCTCCCAACGGGATCTGAACGACGAAATACCCCAATCTGAGCATAAGGGATGGCTTTTTCAAACAGTATTCAAAGCCATATATTCCGATTGCAATATAAGTAATTCCCAATACGATTAATAAAGCAATATCTAAAAGATTAGCTTGCTGCAGTGAGCTAAACGTAGCAAAATAGGAAGCCATAACTATCACTGCAAAAGCCAGATTTAATCCTTTACCGGTTTTTACCACTTGTTGAATAGTTTGCATTGCGAATTTATTATAGCATTAGCAACCACCCTGACAATCGCTTTCTCAGGTCATACAAATTTATAGGAGGTAATGACCAATAACATGATATCGGTATGTGACTAATGGCACATTCAGGGGTTATTTTTAAATGGTAAGCTTGCTACTGAAAAACGAAAATTTTCTCACCCAGATTAAAAATATAAAAGGATAGGATTCCATTTAGATGAATATTTTGCTGGTTTACCCCCAATTTCCCGATACTTTCTGGAGCTTTAAACATGCTTTAAAATTCATCGAAAAAAAGGCTTCAACTCCTCCTTTAGGACTGACAACCGTTGCGGCAATGCTGCCCAAAGAATGGTCAAAACGGTTGGTCGATTTAAATGTCAGTGATTTATCACAAAAGGATCTGGATTGGGCTGATTATGTCTTTATCGGCGCTATGAACGTTCAGAGGAAATCAGCCGTCGAAGTTATAGCTCAATCAAAAGCCCGCAATAAAAAAGTGGTAGCAGGTGGCCCGTTATTCACTCAGGAATATGACCATTTCGAGAATGTCGATTATTTTGTTTTGAACGAAGCAGAAATAACTCTGGCGCCTTTTCTGGCGGATTTGGAACAGGGCAATCCCAAACATCTCTATCGTAGCGATGATTTTGCCGATCTCCAAGCAACTCCCATTCCCTTGTGGGAAATCGTAGATATCAAAAAATACGATTCAATGGCTATCCAATTTTCACGTGGTTGCCCATATAACTGTGACTTTTGCAATGTTACAGCATTGCTTGGTCACCGGCCACGCCTGAAAACCGCCCAACAGCTAATAGCCGAGCTTGATAAAATTTATTCCTTGGGTTGGCGGCGTAACATCTTTATGGTTGATGACAATTTCATTGGAAATAAAAAAATATTAAAACAGGAAATCTTACCCGCAATCATCCAATGGCGAAAAAACAAATCGGGCATTAATTTCATCACTGAAGCTTCTATTAATCTTGCTGATGATGAAGAATTAATGAGCCTGATGACAAAAGCGGGCTTCATTTCAGTCTTTATTGGAATAGAAACACCAGATGAAGATAGTTTGGAAGAGTGTCATAAAACCCAAAATAGAAATCGCAACCTGATAGAAAGCATTAAACGAATGCAGCGCGCAGGTTTGCATGCCATGGGTGGTTTTATTGTCGGATTTGACAGCGACACCGCAACGATATTCCAGAGGCAGATTGATTTTATCCAGAAGAGCGGAATTGTGACTGCAATGGTTGGGCTACTGCAAGCACCATATGGCACCGGCCTCTATAAAAGGATGCAGGACGAAGGGCGCTTACTGAATGAAATGTCGGGGGACAACGCGGATGGATCGACAAATATTATCCCCAAAATGGATATAGACCAATTGAAAAAGGGATATAAGGAAATATTGAACCAAATTTACTCACCCAAACTTTTTTACGAACGTGTAAGAAGTTTCCTGGAAGAATACAAGCCACCTAAAAGTTCTGTAACAATTCAACCTCAAGAAGTATTAGCCTTATTCCGCTCGATTTATCGTTTGGGGATCAGAGGAGTTGAGAGGGTATACTATTGGCGTCTATTTTTCTGGGCACTTTTCAAGCATCCCGATAAATTTCCAATGGCTATTACACTTTCAATTTATGGTTATCATTTCCGTAAAGTCAGCGAAATGGCAGTCGGATGATGAATTAGGCAGAAATTACTTATTTACCCTCGGAAATCCAAATTCCGGGGGTTTTTTAGAATAATTATTATGATAAGCTTATCCAATTACTGATTTTTTCAGGAAGATCAATCCAGCATAGAATGCCATGAAGATTGAATACGTTTCATTTGGATTAATTCTTGATAATATCCATTTTCCCGATGGAAAAGAAATTCCATCCGTGCTTGGCGGGGGAGGGCCACAAGTCGCTTTTGGAATGCGTTTATGGTCAAAGCATGTAGGATTCGTAGCCCAGGCCGGTTCTGATCTACCGGTAGAAATCCTTTCTTGGTTTGATAAATCAGGTATTGACCACCAGGGCTTACAGATTGGAAACCAACCTACTCTACGGGCAGTTCAGAACCTGGATATTGATGGAAACCGTACACAAACCTGGATATCAGATCCGGCTGTGCGTCAGGAATATCTAAGCTTAACCATGAATCGCATTCCGCAAATATATCAACAAGCGAAAATATATCATCTTGGTTTACATCCTGACGATTGGGAGAACAGCTTGGATTTTATTCACTATCTCAAAGGACTCGGGGCTCTCGTCAGTATTGAATTATATAAACCCGCCGATAAACCATTATCAAACCGAAGGCTTCAAGCATTATTAAGATCAGCAGATTTATTCTCCTTAAATCAATTGGAGGCCTATTCATTAATTGGCAAGAAAACAAATCAAGAATTGATCCAGACATTCAAGGATAACGGTGGCAAATTAATTTCGCTTCGGTTGGGCTCACAGGGCTCTTTTGTGGCAAATGGGACAACTGGCCAGGAATTTCATATTCCGATTTATCCGGTTATGGTTGTTGACCCCACTGGCGCCGGTAACGCATTTTGCGGTGGTTTTGCTGTCGGATGGGGTGAAACTAAAGATTTGCTTAAAGCCGGATTGTATGGCTCGGTTGCATCCTCTATCATAATTGAACAAATTGGTGTTCCGATGATAACACCTGAAGTAATTCAAATTGCAGAGAAACGTCTAAACCAGCTTGATCTTTATTCCAACTAAAAAATAATTTTCATTTTAATATCTCATTGACTTACAGACCGTAGCATACTAAAATGACTAGAATATCAGGAGGTGATCCAGTTATGCCTATTTATGAATATGTTTGCAAAGATTGTGGATACGAATTTGATAGTTTACGCTCGATGAAAGACGCAGATGCGCCTATTGTCTGTCAAAAATGCGAAAGCAAACAAACCAGGCGCATGTTGTCAGTTTTCTTCGCCCAAAGTAATGGCCATGCTGTTACGACCACCTCCAATCAATGTGGAGGTTGCAACAGTGGTTCTTGCGGATCGTGTGGATCACACCACAATTAAATTTTTTTATTCATTATTAGATCTGCTCTGACAGGAATAAGCAATGGAATATTATCGTAATAAAATGGTATTAATCACCGGGGGTTCCAGTGGTATCGGCTTGAGTTTAGCTAAACAATTAGCACAAGCGCAAGCAAACGTTTGGATCCTGGCCCGTCGTCCTGAACAGCTTGATAAAGCAATTGAAGAAATTGAAACCTGCCGGAAGAATTCGTCTCAGAAATTCGGACGCATTGAAGCAGATGTTTCTAATGAACCGCAAATTAACAACGAGCTTTCTAAATTTATCGAAACGAATGGCGCACCGGATATTTTAATTAATGCTGCTGGATATGCAAGACCCGGTATGTTTAATGACCTGGATACCGATGTATTTCGACAGGAAATGGATGTCAATTATTTTGGGATGGTTTATACATCCAAAAAAATAATCCCTGAGATGGTTGCGCGACGTTCTGGTCATGTTATTAATATCTCCTCTATGGGGGGGTTCATCGGCGTAATCGGTTATACCGCATACTGCGGCTCGAAGTTCGCGGTAAGAGGTTTTACAGACACTTTACGAAATGAATTAAAGAACTTTGGTGTCCGAGTTTCCATTGTTTTCCCACCTGACACTCGAACACCTGGCTTTGAAGTTGAAAATCGTTACAAACCCGCAGTTACAAAAGCATTTACAGAAGACAACGCAGGAGTGGCTGAACCGGATGACGTAGCAAGGGTTATTTTGAAAGACGCAGCCAGAGGAAAATATACGATATTACCCGGAAGTTCAACCCGGGCATGGTATTTCGCATACGGTATTGGAATGTCATTAAATATAATCAATCCGGTAATGGATATGATGATCGGACAGGCCTGGAAAAAAGTTGAAAAAGATGGAAAACAAGATACTTCGCAAGCCAAGAAGTGAAAAAAGATCAAATTTGGCTCAGAACCGAACCACTCAATAAAACCAGGCCGATCCAGACCTGATCAGATACAAATAAATGCGTTAATTGCATCCAAACTGGCGCCCTTAAAAGTACATTGATGGCACCCAGGCAAAGCTGTAATATGATCACCCCACTCAGCCCGGCTCCAATCTGGCGGATGGGTGTAATAGAATTTTTACGGCGCAGCCAAAGAGCCAGTCCAAGCACGTAAATGCCAATAGTAATTGCCAGGATGGGATGGATAATCCGTAAACGGATCAAGTAATTTGCAGTGGGAGAAAAATCTTGCGCCATTCCCTGGCTTAGGTTTTGGGAGGGGAAGAGTGTATCGCCTAGAGCGGTAACTGCACCGGTTGATCCGATCAGAATCGTGCCCAATAAGCCAATTAAGAGTAGCCAACTTTGTTTCCCGGTCCATTTGATTTTTTTCGGTTCTCCAAAGGTTGCCCACCAGGCTGTCAAACTCAGACAAGCCAATAATAAGAAGGTATTGACCAGATGAGTAACCAACGAAACGACCTGATAAATTGAGGCATTTGTATCTACCAGTTCCAACAGAACCAGGGCAGCCCCGATGATCGCTTCGCTGATTGTAAATACAAAGACGCATGCCGAGCTGATTCGTAGCAGGTGGCCTTTTGGAAAAGCACGCCAGGCCCAAATCACCAACACAATCGCTAGAATCAAGGTAAATCCGCTGCTAACCCGGTGGATAAACTCTATCAAAGTTTGAATTTTTGGGGTTGGGGGAATAATCACTCCGTTACAGAGTGGCCAATGTGCTCCACAGCCAGCGCCAGAACCTGACGCCCGTACATAAACACCCCACAAGATAACCGCAAAATTGTATGCTAATAAAGTCCAAGCAAAGGTAGTGAAACTGCGATTGACAATTTTCATATACTATCTCTTTAGGGCGTTGGGGTTGGGAATAAAAATATTGGTAATTTATGAATCGGGAAAGGAATGATGAACGAGAAAGTAGGCGTGATGGTAGGTGTCTGTGTGACCGTTGGCGTCAAGGTTGCGGTCGGTGTTGAAGTAGGGGTACGCGTAGGTGTAGGAGTTGAGGACGGTATTGGCGTAGGAATTTGGCCGGGATCAACTGCCGGGTAATCCAGGGGTGATCCACTCATGCAAGTCACATCATCAGCAGGTATCCATCCCTCTTTATTTTCTGCCTGAACTCTGAGCCAGGTAGCAGTCTGATTTCGGCCAGTTGGCACAACTGTTGTCCCATTTGCCAATTTAACCAGCACTGGCTGACTTGGGTCAGGGCCTGCCAACATTTTTACCGAACTATTTACCACGCATCCAGCCGATACAACGGATAGAGATAAAGCCTGACTAATAGTACCATTACTGTCGTTTACAACAAGCGTGTACGTGGTTGGGTCAGTTGGCGCTTGGATAGTGATACTACCGGTTGGCGGCAGGTTTTGTTGGGGAACGCCCACAATACTTACCGAGCTTGCCCCATTAACTACCCAATTTAAGACTACTTGCTTGGTTTGCCCCATCACAATGGCTTTTGGTGATGCGTCAAATGTCTGAATGACCGGATTAGGGTTTTTGACTGCTATAACAATTGACTTTTCGACAGACCCCGCAAAATTAGATGCCTGAATTGTAAATGTAGTCGTCTGATTGACAGTGTAAGTCATTGTATCCGTATTTTTCAAAGTGCTTTGAACCGGTGAAGTTAATTGAACCTGATCCGCATTTTTCACATTCCAGCCAATAGTTACCGTTCCCCCAGGTTGCACTTCACTTGGTTGTGCTACGAATGCTTGAATTTCAGGTCTGGCAGTCTTGGGACAGAAAGGAAGATTGGGACTGTAGGTCGGGCAAAGAGTAGCATAAGCCGCCGATCCACCAAATATCACACATAATAAAAGCAATAATACTAAAGGGATGATCCAGATTGGAATAGGCGGTCTATAAATTAACTGACCGGTTGCCTTTACATCACTACCTCCCAAGATAGGGGTAGCCGCAATTGTAAACATCCGTGTTTCACGACTGCCAATTTTTTTCCCAACTTTCGGCCTGATTTTCAGCGGGATATTTCCGGTTTGACCGGCCGTGAGTGTGACAAACGGCTGAGAAAATTGATAAAGTAGCGAGGCTTCTTCATCCAGTCCTTGCAACCGAAATGATGCAGGTGTATTCCCACGGTTATGAAGAATTAATTGGAAATCTTTCTGGCTGCGAACAGGTGAAAGTTCCATACCTGAATCGACAAATGACAGCACTTGGAGGATCCCAAGGGCATTTTCTCCGGTACGGTACTCCTTTGAAATTACGGTCAAGGTAAACCGGTAATTTCCAGCTAAAGCATCCGCCCTGCGCGGGGGTGCAAACAAGATTGTTACTTGGTCTTTGGCATTTGGTAAAAGCGCCACCCGATCCTTACTGAATTTGATCCACTCCAAAGGCACGCCAGTAATCTTCAGAGTTAGCTCGTCCACTACAGTGCCCCGGTTCAAGATTGTCACAGAAGCTGAAGCTACATTCCCCGGGATTACCGGGTCGGTCGGGCCGATTAAAGACAGGCTGACCGGTCTATCTGGTGGTGTTGAGATTGGTTTGGGTGAGGTAATTACAGATTCTTTTTGTGGACCTATTGCCGAAGAAGCCATCGGTCTGACTGTTTCCGATGTTTCGAGTGGCGGTGGTGCATTGAAGACCAGCTTGATATCTCCCATCCGGATTACTTGTTTTTCGATCACCCGCGTTGGAGAATTGGCCTCAAGTTTTTGATCGTCAATAAAGGTGCCATTCGCAGAACCGAGATCCTCAACAAAAAGTTGGCCTGATTCAATCGTAAAGCGGGCGTGCCGGCGGGAAACTGAGCTGTGGTCAAGGATCAACTCATTTCCTTGTGCCCGCCCAACTAATAAGGAGGGCTGGTCAATTGAAAAATCACTTGTTCTTCCATCCGGGAACCGAATATTTAGAGAACCATATTTCATTTGAGGCTCCTTTGATCTAACCCTGGCCCCGGTAAATCATCTTGAGCATGTTTCCGGTGGACGGTTTATCTCCAACAAGTAGATGATATTTATCCATATAAATATTATAACGAACCCATCAACAAAAATAATATTCTAATGGTTATTTTATAAATTCAATACGATAGCTGGCGTGTGCCGGTTTCTCCATTTCAATAATAGAATTCAGAACGGTTGGATCCGTGCCACCTGAATCATCTTTATTAATCCGGACGATAAAAAAGGAGGCCATATCTTTTTTGGCTTCTTTTCCGCCAATTCCTGGTTCCAAAATCTCTGGTGAGATACCTGTATAAAGACGTATGAATTCTGCCAGGCCTCGTTTAGTGCCACGCCATTGATAAAGATTAACTGCAGATCGGATCAAGTCACGTCGTTTATTTTCGGGCCAGCGTTCATCCAACGTCAATCCAAACCAGGATGCCAGCCACGGTAAGCATTCCTCTGGAGTAATATCCGGATCAAAATAATGATCAAGATTCCCAATCATTCCCTCTATCGGGGATAAAATGCTTTCAAAAATTAATAAAAATCGTCCAATAAATTCATCTTTGCTATAGGCGTCAGGCAGATATTTAAGATATGTGCTTTGTTTCAATTCCAAAGGTCGGACAGGAAACCTCCCATCTTGCAGCGCTGGCTTCCATGCTGGGATTTCTGGGGGTGCTGAGCCACTTCCATTTCGATGTCTTTCACTAGTTACTTCTTCATTTTTGGCATCCTGCTGAGAATTGAAATTAGCCTGGTCCAATGTTGAGGTTGGAGTTTCTGAGCCGGCAGATGGCTGTTCTTCTGATTTCAATACAGCTTGCGGTTCAATTGAAATAAAACGAATGATCGTTTGCCCAATCCGCAGGACAGCTCCGTTCGCCAGTTGAACGGATTCTTTATCTGATAATCGAACATCGCCCAAATAGCTACCGTTCACAGAGCCAGCGTCCATTACTTTGACGCCTTCCGGCCCGCAATAGAATATCAAATGACGCCTGGATACTTGCGGATCGTTGATCGGGATATTGACATCGGGTGCTCGCCCGGCAACTATCTGTGGCGATACCAGCTCAACCGTTAACCCCGTTCCATCAGGCAATCTGATTTCAAGTCTTCCAAAAGACATTCTATCCTCAGGACTGATTCTTTATCGTGATTTTATGGCTATACGAAAATAATAACGAGTCTGGCGTTAGATCTACTTTTTGTCCGGCGGCCCGTGCTTGCCCGTTTTGCAAGTCAATCTCAAATAGTGTGGCATTCTGAACGAACTCAACTCCATTAACAGACTGGATCAGGGTCAAGACTTCCGACAAATAAAGATCCCGTCCAAATGGCCAGCCGGTCCGGTCTGGACCACCTACCAACGGATCCGTATAATGGAATAAACGCTCGATTACCTGGTTCTTAACTCGTTCGGCATTGGCGTAGCGTTGGATTGTAATATCAGCCTCAACCGCAATGCCAACATAAATGGGACTATCGATAATTACATTGGTTGTTAACAGGCGCCTTTCATCTAGATATTTGCGAACTTCCTCGATCACTGCCGGTGAAGGTTGAAGATTCTTTACGGTTATTCTTTCACCGGCAGGTATGGCTGGGACAATGAGAACTTCCACCGATCCGGGTGTTGCACCTTCTCTGGTACCTTCAAGACCGGCCTGGATGCAACGAGCTCTACCAACTTCCGGGGATGCTTCCCTGGCCAGGTATTCGAAATCGTTGGCAGTAACCGCCCGGTTATGAGCGCGCAATACCATGGGAACTCGCATTTTTGCTGCTTCAATATTTTCTGGGTCAAGCCCCCCACTCGCCCCAATCCGGTTAATAACCCTTGAAATATAAGGGATCGACGATTTTAAAACGGTGATCGTCCCGTTACCAACATTACCGGTTATTCCACCTCCAAAGCGATAACGCGAAAAACGAATAGAC
The DNA here is from genome assembly GCA_035315125.1 of Anaerolineaceae bacterium. Lineage (GTDB taxonomy): Bacteria > Chloroflexota > Anaerolineae > Anaerolineales > Anaerolineaceae > DATFYI01. The sequence continues at coordinate 48,109 of DATFYI010000202.1, forward strand.
TGGCCTTTTTGTGGAAAATGGCCATATTGTCGTTCACTACCATCCGGCTGTGGAATGATGGGACCAAATTGGATCGTTCCACTAACGCTGTCTAACATATAAACCAGATCTTCTGGTCCGTAGGGAGCGAACGAATCCACTTCTTTATAGGGGATCCAATCTCCAACTTCGTTTTGAACCTCAAGGTTTTCATCTTCCAAACGAGCCAATACCGGTGTATTTTCCAGCCTTAAGCTTTGTCCAGCCGTACCATCACCACGGCCTAAAACTTCATTCTTTACCATAGTGCCATGTGTTGCCCAAACCGTCCCACCCACCGTGATTGCTTTAATTGTCTGGATTGTTGGAGAAGCCGAATAAGTTGGCTGGTTTGCACGCCCGGGTGTTACAACGACTCTTAACCAATATCCGCTCTGTTTCCCATAAGAGTTTGTCTGCATACCCGCTGGCAGGTGTAAAACTATAGTCCCAGCCTGATTAAATCCGCCAGTGTTATCCTCTTCCACTTCAACATGGACCCATTTATTTTGTTCTCCACACCAGGCTTGCCATGCTAAAGGAGGGTCGCGTGGGTCAACCCCAATACCCTGTACCTGGCAACCGATATTTAGGGAGAGAGTATGCTGACTCAAATTCTCTGAAAAGGCAAAATAAAGTGCATCACCTGGATTGGGTTTGTGTTGAAAAGCTTCGAAATACTCGTTCGGAAGTTCAACTTTGGAAGTTTGGTCGGTAAAATTCTTTTCATTTGATGAGGTCATGACATATTTCAATGTCGGCGGAAATAATGTCAAACTTGTATCCGTGCTAAACATAATGGCAGGCTGGTCGCCGGTTCGGATCGTAGCAATTTCAATGTTTTTTGCTAAAGTCACACTTACTGGTTGGGGGGCTGATAGCCAGAACGTGACTGGTACTCTTGCAGGTGTTGCTCCTTGCAACCGAATTCCCAATAGATCCATAAATCGTATGTAGTTTTTCTCGGGGACCCGGTTGATCCGGTAAAGCAGTATATCAACCAACCAGGCAAATAATTCAATCAAAGTTACGCCGGGATCTGAAAGATTATGATCCGTCCATTCTGGTGTGTAACGCGGGATCAGCCTTTTGGCTTCATTAACCAGATCCTGAAAAGTACGATCATCTAATTTCGGTTCGGGCAGTGGCATATTTCAGCCTTTCCAAGACAAAATTGAATTACTAAAACATTCAACGATCAACTTATTACTCCTGGTTGATCAGGTAAAAAGGGTAGACCAATGATCGTTCGTCTTTGGTTGTTCGAATACGATAGTGAATTTGGATTAGAAGCTTACCAACCGATCGCATCGACGGATCAGTAGTCACTTCAACTTCTGCCAACTCGACGCGCGGTTCCCACCAGCCGATTGCCTCTTCAACATAACGCTGTACAAGGCCAAATGTTTGTGCATTAATCGGTGCAAAGGTAAGCTCATGGATCCGGCAGCCAAAATCAGGGCGCATCACACGTTCACCGATGCGAGTGCTCAAAATAATTCGAATCGACTGGTCCAAATCAGTCTGATCGGCTGCCAGAGCAATTCCACCTCTCCCGTCTACCTGAACCGGAAAAGCCCAACCCTTACCAATTAATGGATTTGTCATTGTTTAACTACCTTTCATTAGCCAATCAAAACAGTTCCAACCGCGATCACAGTTCCAACCGGTAAATCTACCGGATCATTGCAAGTTTTGGCTGTATCGCCATTTCTGGCAGCCGGTTGGTTATTAATAAAAACTATCGAACTGCCCATGATGATTGTTCCTTGGTTAGAAGGTGGGTTTTGAAACGGTCCACCTTGCGGTATATGCGGCGGTATATTGGTCGCCGTACTGTTAACGGTAGCAGCTGGCATCCCCATAATATTTACATTTGTACTTAAACCCCCATTGATAATGCCACTAAAAGGATGCGGCAGCGGAGTCGGAACCGGTCCACCTGGAGAAGGGATCAGCAAAATATGGATATCACTTGCCACAATTTGGTCGCCTTGTTTTGCCGCTGGTTGCCCCATTTCAGCCTCTCAGTTAATATTGACTGTAGCACCTTTGAGTGTGAGTGATCCACTCGATTCGATATCCATGTTGCCAGACGCTTTGATAATGATATTTGAGTCAGATTGAAGTTGCAAGTTTGCACTTGATTTCAATGAAATATCTTTATCAGCCTTTATTTCAATATCTCCATCAATTTCAATGCTAAGCCGGTTCTGTGAAGAATCGATGAGAATTTTGTTATTACCGGTCTGATCAATAATTGAAATTCCTGGAGAATCGTCTGAATCGTCGAGCGTAATTGTGTGACCCGTGCGAGTCTTCAATACCCTTTGCTTCACATTCCCATTGCTGCCTACTACCTTATCTGCACTGATAGGCGGCTTATCCATGCCATTCCACAATGCACCGATCACGTAAGGGAATCTGATATCCCCATGCTCGAAGATAACCAATACTTCATCTCCCACTTCTGGCACCAGATATAATCCCCGGTTATTACCAGCCATGGGAGAAGCTAACTGGGCCCAATTACTTTCCAGATCAGCGTCTAACCATGGGAATTTGAGTTTTACCCTTCCCAAACCATCTGGGTCCTGGTTATTGGTTACTATCCCGAGTACCGCTCCTTCCGGCGCACCATTTCCGGTCTGGCCAGGATTCGAACCCGCCCCGCCGACCAGCAGGTCCTCGATCGTGTTCGAACTGCTTCCGCTAATACTGAATTCAGTCAAATAACCATCTTCGGGGTCATTGAAATGCCTGGTATGAGTGACAAAATATTTTCCACTAAATTTACTTCCCAATGATTGTATGTTTACTTTACAGCCAGCTTTTAATTTGGGATTCCCGAGAGCGACACCTTCAGCCTGGAGATTACTCATTTCCAGTTCTGCCAGGATGGATTTAGCCAAGGCGTCCGCTTCAGCCTGACTGTTCACAGGATGTTTATTCACAACCCATGTGCCGGCCTCTCCGTAAGCCTTTTCAACTGTTTTTGAGCCAAGTTCCATCC
>DATFYI010000203.1:0-5378 GCA_035315125.1 Anaerolineaceae bacterium
GCAGGTTGAATGCCCCGGCGATATTTAGCGATTCATGGAATGTGCCTTCATTTGAGGCTCCATCGCCAAAGAAACAGGCTACTATCTGTCCGCTCTTGCGCACTTTGGCGGACATGGCTGCCCCGGTGGCGATCGGAATACCAGCGCTGACTATCCCATTGGCGCCCAGGATGCCGAGTTTTGGCCAGGCGATGTGCATTGAACCACCTTTGCCTTTGTTGTAGCCAGTGGACTTGGCGAATAACTCGGCCATCATACAACGCATCTCGCCCCCTTTGGCGATAATGTGACCGTGACCTCGGTGGGTGCTGGTGATGTAATCATCGTCATTCAAATTGGCGCACACTCCAACTGCTATCGCTTCTTCTCCAAGATAGAGATGGACAAACCCAGGAAGTTCACCGGCGGCAAACAGATCTTTCACGCGGTTCTCAAAATGGCGGATTTTGAGCATGCGCTCATACATCAACAATAGTTTTTCTCGTGGAATATCCATACAATCCTCCGTTAGATAAGATAGCTAGCCGCGCACAAGGCTTAAGGCTTCTGCGGCGGCCTGCTCGGATGGAACGGTTGGAGCAAACTCGAACCCCACGTACTTCTCATAACCAGCAGCCTTCAGGGACTTGAATATATTTGCGTAGTTTATTTCTCCCGTGCCGGGTTGGTGGCGTCCGGGCACGTCAGCCACATGAATGTGTCCAATGACATCTAGATTATGAGTTAGGGCATTGATTAAATTTCCTTCCATCACCTGCATATGATAAATATCGTAAAGCAGGCGGATGTTGGGGCTATCCACGTCACGGATCAGGTCAAAACCGAGTGCCGAACCGTGCAAAAAATAACCCGGATGGTCAACATAGATATTGAGCGGTTCGAGCACCAGGGTCACCCCGGCCATTTCCGCCAAGGGGGCAATCATTTTCAATCCAACTCTAACACTTTCATACTTCTCATTTTCGGAGAGCTGTGGATACTGGTAGCGGACTGAGCGATCTTTGCCGAGCTCGTCGGTGAGTAGAAACATGGCTACGACACCCATTTCGTTGGCTTTATTTAACGATTTTTGAATGCCAGCGATGAATCCAGCCCGATGCTCCGGATGGATGAGCGTGCCACCCAGGTTTGACTGAAAAGTGGCGATCTTGATACCAGCCTTCTGAGCAGTTTCTTTAATGGCTGGCATGTCTTTATTGTCCCAGTTCCAGAACTCGATCGCGTCAAACCCTTGTTGAGCTGCTTTCTGGATCCGTTCCAGGAATGGATATTCCGTGTAGATCATTTCAATACATACAGATGTCTTCATATATCTCCTATCGTTCATTAGTAGAACTTGCATTCCTCCCAGCAACTAAGCTGAACATCTTGTTGGAAGGTGTTTTTTTAACGTCTACTATGGTTGCTTGGTTTTTGTGCCTATCTTTAATAGATCAATCAAAAATGCAATATCGCGACGGCCTTTTTCACCATTGGTAATCGGTTCTTTATTGTTAATAATGCAGTCATAAAAATGACGCCATTCGCGCTTAAACGCTTCGTCGTAAGAGACTAATACCTGTTTTGTTACATTAGTTTTCCCCTCCATTTCATTCATGATAATTTTTGTATCAGCATTCTTCAAATATGGGAAGGGAAATTTAACTTCGATCATCCGGTTACTGCCGTAAGCGGTAATGTTCTCGTCCCATTCCGTGCGATCCGGGATTAAACCGGTTTCCCAAACACAGCGGGTGTGCGGTCCATATTCCAATAAGGCAATCACGAAGGTATCAAACAATTCCACATGTAAGATCTTGCTTGCCAAACCAAATGCCTCATGCAAAACAATGGCATCGTGGGAGCAGTTATACATTAACAGGCTGAAAGTTTCGTACAAGTCAGCGCATTCTTTACCGATTGCCTTGAGCATGGCTTCGCGTTCGTGGGCGCTTAATTTCTCGATTTCAGCGGTGGGGAGATCATCGCCTACATACAAATCGTAAATTCTATTGTTGATAGTATAAGTTCCGCCAAAGTCGTGCACCCGAATCAGCCGTAGATTCTGCATTTCCTTGAATTTTTCAAGAGCCCATTGATAAGCAGGGTCATACCGCTTCATATAGGCGACCATCAATTTGACTTGATTTGCTTTTGCGGCTGCAATCATCTGGTCGCATTCTTCCAGGTTGAAGGCCATCGGCTTTTCCGTGATAACGTGTATTCCGGCTTCCATAGCGGCAATAGCAACAGGCGCATGGTCTTTATTGCATATACAAACGACATCCAGGTCCGGCAGAATAACCAGATCCTGATAGTTTGTAAAATAATGCTTTATTCCGTATTGATTGGCAACCGACTCAACAACTTTTTTGGAGATATCGCAAACAGCTACTAGCTCGAGTTCCGGAAGTTCCAAAATGTATGGGATATGAGCAATTTGAGCGATTTGCCCGCATCCGACAACGCCAACTTTCAAGGTCTTTTTCATAAGTCCTTCTTTGTTCAGATATAGACGCAGGAATTAAAAAACTACCCCGGAAACCAAAATGATATTGGCATAGGGAGTAAACTCACCTGTTCGAATTACAGCTTTCGCCTTAGCAGAAAGCTCTTTTAGCTCATTATGGCTGATTTCAACCACTTCCACCCCTTGAAATATTTCCTTGAGTTTTTTTCCAATCGTGGGACTGACAGAAAAGGTCTCGTGCGCAATCAGAATTTGCTGAACTTTTAATTCCTCTGCCACGGTCTGGACGGTTTGTAGAAAGCCCGGCACCCCTGGACAAAGTGCCAAATCGATCCGGTGAGTACCGGATGGAATTGGAAGACCTGCATCGCCGATTACAAGCATATCTAGGTGCCCCATTCCCGCGACCACATTCGATATATCTTGATTTAGGATTCCCAGCTTTTTCATCATACCCTCCTGTACTGCCGAATAATCTATATGAATGGGCTAACATTTCGACAAATTGCTAAAATAAAGGTGTTCGTTTATAGGATACTTATGGATTATTAAGGGTGGCCAGGAAATATCGTAAAACTGGAAAAAATCAGGAAGATCTTGCCATAGTAGAATCCCGGATGACAAGTTCGGGTTTTAAAATGACACGTTTCCTTTTGGTATTTGAGGGGTGACTTTCCAATCGCAAAAATAACAGCTCGGTGATCTTTTCTGCCATTTTCTGGGTTGGCTGGGCGATCGTAGTCAGCGCCGGAGAAGAGGCCTTAGCTAGTAGAATGTCGTCAAATCCAACAATGGAAATATCGTTCGGCAGGACAAGGTTGCGGGAATGGATTGCTCTGATACAACCGAAAGCCATCATATCGTTGCTGACAAAGACAGCATCCGGCCGTGGATTGAGATCTAAGAGGTGGAGCATGGCAGCTTCGCCTAATTTGAAATGGAAGTCTCCATTAACAATGTACTCCGGATAAACGGGAAGGTCGGCTTCGCAAAGGGCGCGGCGGTATCCGTTTACCCGGTCAGCACTGGGGGTTAGTTCCGAGGGTCCTGCGATACAAGCGATCCGTTTGTGTCCTAGCGAAATTAAATGATTTGTTGCCAGATAACCGCCATATTCATTATCGATTAAGACGACATCTGCCAGTTGTGTAGGTACTTCACGGTCAGCCAAAACAATCGGTATCCCACTATTCTCAAGTTGCTCTATATAGTCTTGGGATGAGCCAGTTGATATAAAGATGATACCCTCAACCTGTTTGGCCAGCAAAACACCAAAATAGGCTTTCTGTTTTTCTGGGTTATCATCGCTGTTACAGATAATCAAACTATAGCCTTTATTAAAAACAATATCCTCAATCGCTCGTGAAATTTCCGCAAAAAACAGATTTGCCATATCCGGGACCACCAGGCCAATAGTCCTTGTCCGACCAGAGCGGAGACCACGCGCAAGCATGTTGGGTTTATATCCCAATTCATTCATAGCCTGCATGACTCTTTCTTTGAGATCTTCGCTCACAAAACGAGTGTTATTAATCACATGGGAAACGGTAGTTATTGAGACATCCGCAAATTTAGCGACGTCCCGAATGGTCACATTTGTATCCGGATGATCTTTTGAGGACTTCTTGATGGGCATGGTTGTTATCGGTCTTTTCAGGAATTAAAATAAAGAAAACGTTTGCGCAATGGTTTAAATTGATTGTAGCATCACAATAGGCTGAAGTCAAGCAGTAATAGAAAAGGTGTCTGTCCCAAAAATGGTTGGCAAAATGAAGAAAATGGTAGAGCCTGGATGCTTCCCAAAAGCAGACTTTGTGGGCTATGCCACCCTCATGCCAGCAACTATTACCACTGGCCATTCCAGGCCAGGTTTTGTACCCTCGCACGGTTCTCGCTCGCATCTTCATCTTGCCAACCACCTGTTCGGTTGGGTTGTTGGTCCAGGGCACATCTGGTTGCCAATCAATCACCCGATATTGTGCCCAATTCTGCGCTAAACGGACAATCAAGGAACGCAATTTGTCCACAGTTGTGAGCTCGGCACCCGCTCGTCTCCACGGGCCGGCTGGAAACTGATGACATAATTCCACCAGGCGCTTATCACCCTCGATGGGCAAGTCCCGCAGGATTTGCCGCACCTCCTCTGCTATCCCAATCCACTCCGGCGGTAGGCTTTCTTTCAGTTCGTGGATGGCTAATCCCACCCAACGCCGTACATGAAATTGGCAAATCTGCTGTTCCAGCTGCAGGTCCTCGGCCACTTGCTTATAACTGAACATATCATCCGTAACGATCACACTCACCCCCAGACGCTGTACCAGTGGTTCCAGAAACCGCTTGACCGCCTGGGGATCTTTTTCATCCACTACCCCACCGTCACGGGCTCTCCAGTCCCCAAATCGACCACCACTAATACCGCTTGGGTCTTGCCCCAGCCGCGCACATAAGCCCCATCCATGCCCATTATGCGCACTGGTTTCCAAAAGTGCTCTCGTTCGAAACCCTCTGCCCGCCGTTGTACATCCCGCCAGATACTCATGCGGCTCAGACTAATTCCAAACCCACTCAGGTAGCGCGAGGAACAGCGATAACTCATCCCAAAGATCCAGCCAATCGCCGCCAGTGTGCGCAAGCGGGTGGTTTGTCGAGCCCGATCAATCCCCGGCGGATAATGCCGAAAGGTCCTGCGGCAACGGCAACAGCGATACCGGTACACCCACACTTCGCTTAGTTTCGGATCGCTGACCCGTTTGGCTGTTCCTCCCCAGCGTTGGAAGGTCTCTCCCATGCAATACGGACATTGTTTTGGCCGTTCCGGCTGACTATCCTTGACTTCGGGTAATTGTAGCGTGACAATAGACATGGCAAGCTCTCGAGTAAGGCTAATTTTCGCAAATTGATCTTACTCTCAGCTTGCTCTTTTTTCAAA
>DATFYI010000204.1:0-3339 GCA_035315125.1 Anaerolineaceae bacterium
AGAGATGGCTTTTCCCAAGCGCAGATTTTCCGGGGAATACGAAAAGGAGACTTGCAGATTAGGTCGCGCTTTTGCGAATAACTTTTCCAGATGCGCGCTTGTGCCAACTGGTAATTGGGATGAGATCAATACTTCCTGTCCTGATTTCAAATGGGGGAAAAGTTTCCCAACGCGCTCGATGACATAATTTACATCTGCGTTGTCATCATCATCTACGGGCGTATCGTAAGCCACCCAAATGACTTTTGCTTGACTCATGGCCTGAGCCGGGTCGGTTGAAAAATCAAGAGTGCCGGATTGAATGCCTTTTTTGACCAAATCGTCCAGTCCCGGTTCGAAAAGAGGCGGCTGGCCCTTTTTCAAGTTGGTAATCACGGTTTCGTCAAAATCCAGTCCGGTGACATGATGCCCACCAGATGCGAGACAGGCAGCCGTCACCGTGCCTAGATGCCAAAGACCCAGAATACAAACTTTCATTATCTTTGCTCCAGAAGCCATTGATTGGCTTGTAAATATTCCAGTGTGCGGATAACGCCCTGCTGAATAGTCAGCTTTGGCCTCCACCCAAGTGTGCGGATTTTGGCAGTATCAAGGAATATGAAAGGATTGTCACCAATCCAGCCGCGCTCACCTCCAGAATACACATGGTGGGGGTTTACTTCCAAATACTCACAAATCCAACCAATAGAGTCATTAACTTCACAATATTCTTCTGTACCCAAATTATAAATGTTTACTTTTTCCTGTGCTTTTTCCATCGCTAGGAAGACGGCATCAATGCAATCCTGCACATAAAGATAGGATTTGCGCTGATGACCATTGCCCAGGATCTGTAATTCACCTGGATGCTTGACAAGCTGCTTGTAAAAATCGAACACATGCCCATGCGAATACCGTTCGCCCAAGATGGAAACAAACCGAAAGATATACCCCTGAAAGCCATAGCCCTCACAATAAGCCTGAATCAGACCCTCGGCGGCCAACTTGGATGCGCCGTAAAGAGATGTTTGCATAGGAAAGGGGGCATCTTCGGGAGTAGGGAAGACCTGTGCTTCGCCGTAAACAGAACCAGTGGAGGAGAACGCAATCCGCATGATGCCATTGGCGCGCATGGCTTCCAGAACGTTATAAGTAGCAACAGTGTTCTGCTCCAAATCTTTGTGTGGGTGTTCGGTGCCAAAACGCACATCCGCATTGGCGGCCAAATGAAAGACGAATTTAGTTCCGCGCATCGCTTCTATTAATGTGGCTAAATTCAGCGCATCACCTCGCACAAGCGTGAAATTGGGCGATTGAAGCGCAGGGGCAATAAACCTATCCTGCCCGGTGGAAAAATTGTCGTAGCCAATAACGCTATGACCGTCTGCCAGCAGGCGCTCGACAAGGTTGCTGCCGATGAATCCGGCACAGCCAGTGACAAAATACTGCATAACAATTTCCTCTCTAATAAGCACCTGCAAATGAGATCAAGCGAGGTCTCAACGTCAGACCAATGACGAGATTTACAGTTTGCACCTGCAGAAAGGGCAGAGGAAATAATGTACGATGTGTAATTTCAAAATACGGTTGAAGTTCTTCCAGAATTTCATTGGCAAGATTAATATGTTCGCGCTCAATAAACCATTTATAGGGTTGTTTGTAACGTTTTTCGAAGACGCGTTGGGCCGATATGCGACGAGCGAATCCATACGACAACCCGCCCTCACAAGGAATGACAACAGAGAAAACACCTTTTTGTTTATTAATCAGGCGATAGACTTCCCGAATCGCGGCCGGCAAATTTGGTAAATGCTCCAGCACATGGATTGCCAAAACGCGATCAAAGTACCCGTCTGCGAACATGGTCAGAGGCTCCTGACAATCGTGGACGATGGCTTGTACATCTGGAAATGTTTGATGGATAACATCCACCATGTTTGCACGCAAGTCGAGGCAAAAATAGTTTTTGAGTTGTTCCGGCGTCAGTTTCTCGTACTTGAGATGCTCGCCTAGGCCCGCGCCAATTTCGAGGGTGTGGTTAAAGTCAACAGATGCATTTTGGACAGGATATTTATGATTAAACTCGTCAATAATGCCATACCGCGAGGGGAGAAGCGTATGCCAATGAGCCATAAAGTCATCAGAGATACGCTGTTGCTCGGTTGTTAATGGAGGAAAAGTTTTCGGCCACTTATTTTGGGCGGTCATTATAAATGCCTGCTGCTAATAATAGAATATCTATTGAAAACACTGTATTTTACCTTAGCTTGAAAAAACGACCCCTCATCAAAATTAACTTTACGATCCACAATGCTTTGTGGACGACGCTTGACTTCATTATAAATCCGCCCGATGCACTCTCCCGTAAGTCCCAAGCCCAAGAGCTGTATACCTGAGAAAAACGTGATGGCAAGAACCGTTGTGGATAGGCTTGGAGTCAGGTTAACATCCAAAAGTTTTTGGACGAGATACCATGCACCCAGGAGAAAACCGAATCCGGCAAATCCCATCCCCACCAACGACATTAGCTGAACTGGGCGGCTGCTGAAACCAATCAAACCATTCAGTCCAATCTTCAAGGGGCCTGTCAGGTGGTTGTATTTGCCCTGGTCGGCAAAACGCTGGGCGCGATTATACTCTATAAAAGTTTGCTTAAATCCCACATAGGCCACAAGCCCGCGCAGAAGGCCATGGTTTGTCCATTCTGGCTTTTCATCAGGATTGGGAATGGGGGGAAAGGGAAATGGCATTATATGTTAGATATCTTACGGGTCTTGTTACCCGATTTGCCAGCGTGGACTCGGACGGATGACTGCAGGTTTTGTACAGAGATGAACAGCAACCACCCCACTATCAAGGCCACCCATAATATTAATACTACAGACCTTGTCTTTTCCAGAATGAGAAAAACTTCATCTGGCGAAAACAGAGCCTCGACAACATGTTTACCCTCAGGAACTTGAATCTCCAATTTGCCTCCCTTGTTTATCATATCTGATGTTGGTAATGGAGAATGATCTACAAGGATTACCGCCCAAGGCGAAGAAGAGATATTGGTTATTATCCAAGTTGGTGCTGAAAAATTAATAAATTTTGGCAGGGCCAGCCCAAAATCTTTCCCCTCGCCGACTAGGAAATCTATTTCCACTAAAGGGCCATCGCTTGTCCGGTTCCCAGCATAATTTATCGTATAACCGGCCCTACCATAGAAGATCCTGGGAAGATCCATAAAAGATGACCGATCTATTGGATTCAGATTGTAACAAGCCTTTAAAAGGGCCGAATTTGAGTTAGTGTCTACTGGAGCATTATTACATTCTTGTCCCGGAAAGGCAATTTTCATCATGGGTATCGCATGCG
>DATFYI010000205.1:0-6622 GCA_035315125.1 Anaerolineaceae bacterium
GAGTCGCTTTTTAAACAAAAAAGCGCCCTCCACCTCTGGAGAGCGCTTCAATTTTCAGAAAATTTCTTATCTCAACGCCGGCCTAAATTTACCCCCCTGCGTGAGGCTTTAACCATACACCAGCATACCATGATCATCGCCCTCCGAGCAGATCTTGCGAGTGACCATTTAGACCGGCTTCTCATCCAGACCGGTCAGATTGGAATGGTGTGGTCTGGAAAACGACCGGAGCCGTTAAGCTTACATTTCCATGGGTGTCAAGAGCTGAAAGTAGTTGCCATCCGGGTCAGCCAGGGTGGCAATCCAGCCTTCGCCCATTTTGTAAGGCTCCCGGATCACCGCACCACCGAAACCCTTGATTCTTTCAAACTCTTCTTGAACCTGGCTGGTCTCAAAATTCAGCATTACCCGACCCGGATCTTTGGTTTTTCCACCCATTTCGGAATGCTCCAGAACGCCCACATAGCCATTGCCCACCTGCCAACCAACGAAACCACTCTCTCGTTCTGCCATATCCGGCGGTTTCCCAATGACCTTTTCGTAGAAGGTCGAGAGTGCATCGAACTGTTTGGTGCCGATCATGACCGAATTTAATTTTAACATGGATACGCTCCTTTTGAGCTGCATAAAAATATATTTATAAATATCATCTAGATAGTCTTATTATAATACATCTTGCAATAATAAAAGCGCCTTCCTAAAAAGGAAAGCAGTTCGTTGCCAGATTAAAAGAAACGATCAGCCTGGCACAACCACCCGGGTAGATGAAAGTAAACTTTAGATTGGCTCAAACGGAGAAATTACTCTGGTTCGAGTGAGTGGAAGTGCCTATAACATAATCAATGGCAACGCCGTGACGCCTGGTCCAAGGTGTGCAAATCCTTTGACATTTCTGGGCGTGGTGTTTCAGATAATTCGATTTCGATGGGGATTTAGCCGGCTTGAGTTTCGATGACGACATCCACTTCCGAGCCTGCCTTACAAACTATCCGCTGGCCTCATTCTTTGCCCAAAACGGGAGACGGATCGCCTGGTAGCGGCCCAACAGCAGGATGAGCCCGCACAAAGCCAGCAGCAGCGATACCAGCCGCGTATAGCTCAGCCCCGTCCCGGGAAGAACAGGCTGGTCAGGACGGAATGTCTCGATGATCACCCGGCCAATCCCCGCCAGGATCATCCAGCCAAAGAACACCGCCCCCGGCCGCAGATGCTTCTCGAAGCGCCGCGACAACCAGATCAGCAGCCCCGCCGCCGCGAAATTCCAGATCATCTCGTAAGCAAAGGTTGGGTGGAAGCGGGTTGTCGCTACCGGAAATTGCGTCAGGTCGTTCCACGGTGGGATGCGGTGATTTGCGTCGATTGGGATGCCCCAGGGCAGGGTGGTCGGCGGACCATAAAGTTCCTGGTTGATGAAATTCGCCGGCCGCGCCAGCCCCTGGCCAATGAGCAGGTAAGGGGCGACCGAATCCAGGAGCTTCCACAGGTCCACGGGATTCCGCCTGGCATAGATCAACAGCGCGATCCCGCCGAACAGGAACCCTCCAAAGATGTGCAGTCCGCCCTCCGGAATGTTCAGGATGTCAAGCGGGTTTTGCAGGTAGCGAGTTCCTCCCCCCAGAATGTTGTTCGCCACGTACCACAATCGCGCCCCGATGATCCCGGCAACCAGCAGCCACGGTAATGCGTCCCAAATCCAGTTCGGGTCTCCGCCCTTCCGTTTTAGCTCGCGCGATGCCAGCCAGGCTGCGATCAAAAAGGCTGCGAGCACGATAACCCCATACCAGTGTAGCGACAGATGAAAGCTGCCGATTTGAATGGTAAAAATAATTGGATTGATATTCATATCCCTGCCTCTTAAGGTGCGATATACGATATGCAAGAATCCCGTCCGGATAACAACTGGCGGATCACTCCATATAACCCAGGTCGCGCAGGCGCTGCTCGAGGAATGGGTCCGAAATGTCCACGGTTGGCACAGTCCAGCCTTCGGGTTGGTTATCTCGGCAGGCCTGCAGGAACTCCGCCAGTTGCTCAACCAAAGCCTGGCGCATCTCCTCCCTGGGCAGCCCGTCTTCATCGCCAAATGTTAAAAGGCGTCTCCCGATCCCTTCGATATCATACAGCTTGGTTTCCGCCCCATACACGGCGCGGTGGGTCTCGCGTGTGTGCAGTGGCGCGATTAGCTCGGGTTCGCGCCGCTCCATCATCTGCAGCGCGTCCCCCGGAGCATAAGCTTCGCTGATCACCCTGTTTTGCGGCCCCCTGCCAACGCTTTCCGGAGTACCGAACTCTTTCACCAGGCTACCCTGGCGGGTATCTGTTCGTTCGCCGGTATCGTTGCTCACTTCGGCGATGCCGGCAGCGTGCAGGATGGTTTGGAACAGGCGTGTGGTCAGCACAGGCTGTTTTACCCGCCAACCCTTGCGCTGGCCTGGCAGGCGTATCAGCAAGGGCACCTGGATCAATTCCTTGTAAACGCCAAAGCCATGCCCCATGAAGTTGTGTTCGCCCAGCATCTCGCCATGGTCAGCGGCGATGATCACCAGCGTATTGTCCAGGATCGTTCCGTGTTCCAGGAGTTCGAGAAGCTTGCCCAGCAGGTGGTCCTGGTAAGCCACTTCCGCATCGTACATGTCGCTCATCGTGCGCGCTTCCAGTTCGCTGAACGGCCGTTTCAGCGGGATCAGCCACTGCATGGCCTGGGTGTTAAAAGAGCGCATGAACTGGCGGGCGTTGCGTTCTTCCTGAATTTGCGGGGCAAATCGCTCGATATACTGGCGCGGCGGGAAAAATGGCAGATGCGTCTCCATCAAATTCAAGAACAACAGGAACGGTGCAAGGTCCGCCCGCCTTGATTTGGCGTCCAGGAAATTGGTTACGTCAGCGATCGAGCGCACTGTGTAGCCCTTGAAATGCACCAAGCGCGTCCACAAGGGTACGAAAATGGGGTGTGTAGCTGCCTGCAACAATTCATTCGAGGTGGCGAACTTGTTCTGGATGGGATCCAATATTTTGCGCACCAGGTCCTCGGCATGATCCCAGGCCCGTTCCAGGGGATACACGGAACTGTTCGGGAAATCCCGCGGGATATTGGGTGTCGTCCCGCTGTAATTGTAGAATTTCTGGAACCCGGCGCGCAGGTTGTTGTGAATCAGGCCAAGCAGTGGGTTGTTACAAAACCCCACCGTTTCGTACCCGCTACGCTTCAGGTGCTCGGCAAAGGTGACAAAGCGCCCGTCAAGCTTGCTGTTCGCCTGAGTAGCCTGGTGCGTGCTGGGAGGCAGACCTGTAAACATGGAGGCGTGCGAAGGAATCGTCCACTGCGCCGGAGCAATGGCGTTCTCGAAGGTTATTGCCGAACGGGCAAAAGCATCCAGGTTGGGTGTTGTTCCGCGCGCATACCCGTAACAGCCCAACCGGTCAAAGCGGTGCGTGTCCAAAATAATCAACAGAATATTTGTTTTTGAAGAGCCAGGCACAAGGCCAGGGGGAGTGATCATCGCCGCTGGCTCAGGACAACCCTGGGATAATCTGGGGCAGCCCCTGCCGGTTCCGGTAGAGCTGCGGATCGATCGCTTTGCGCATCTGCGTCGTATCCAGCGGCCGGCCCAGGAAATGAGCCAGATCGCTCAGCGCCAGTTCCGGCTCTATGACCAACAAATTGTAGTGCAGCGGCAGGGTTTGCATGTTGGGCTGCCTGTTCAGCCAATCACTAACTCGGGAAAGATGGTCTTGAAATACCATTTTCATCTGTTGATCCTGCTGCGGTGTGCTGGGTTTTTGTCTCCCAGCCAGCATTTTTGCCTGGCTGGCCAGCACCTCGCCGAGATCTCGCTGCATGAAAACAACCCGGTAGCGGTAGGAGGACGGCAGAAATTGCAGCAAGGGTGAAACGATCTTAACCACCTTGCCCTGGGCTTCTTGCAGCCAGGCGGTATCACCGCTCTTCAGGTTCTTGACCGGCTCGAATTCGAAATAGCCATGCGGATTGAACTGGTCATTGCTGCGCAAATGATCGACCAGCAGCTCATACCCGGCGAACTGCAGTATTCTCATCATTAAAGAGGTGCCTGAGCGAGGTAGCCCGGAGACAACCACGATCTCCTGCTCGTGCGACTCACCTGAAGTGACTGACATACCTGCCTCCCTTTACCGAATAATATAGTGAGTATATGCCACTCGCTCTGTTTTTGTCCTGGCAGTTTGTTAACATTTTGTTATTAAACGGTAATATTGATAGCTCTAACTTTTCTGACCGGAAAATTCGCCTGAAAGCGTTCATCCCCATGCACCTTGGGAAAATATGTACAATACCACTTCGTGGCACTTAAACGAACCCAACCTCGCTAAACATGTCCGATTTTTATACACAGATCCGTGCTTTCTCCTTTATTTTGTGTTACAGAGATCTATACTATAAAACAGTCTATTGGATATTACGAACATGGTGCGAGTTATATCTCTTAAAGTGCATAACAGTTTGTATTCGCGGAGCATGGCGGCGGGGCGAGCGTGGACAATGGTTGGGAGCAGAGAAAACTCGAAGCCAGAAAACTGCCTGTAAAACGCGCAGAATCCCACTTGTCGGGTGCAGGCGTTGTTAGGCGGCGACTGGATTAAATGTCAGGCCTCAGCTTGCTGTTGCCTGAATATATCGACCGAGATCTCCACCGCCGGCGTCGTTCCTTTGTTCTCAAGCCAGTGCGTGGTGTCCTTGTCCTCGGGCCAGCCCGCTCCCGGCCCATACTCCTTAGCCACTCCATTTCGATGGTCAGTGATCGTTCCTTGCAGTATGTAGACCATGCCCGGCCTGTCTTTATGGTCGTGAATCGGGCCGAAGACGCCTCCAGGTTCGAAGGTCACCATACGCATTCGAAGTTGGCGCCCTGCCATGCCCTCGATTTCAGGGCCAAGGTCAACCGTTGCTAGTAGCTTCACCGTGACACCTTTCGTCTCAGGTGCCGCCTGTTCGTTTTTCATCGCTATCTCCTTTATGTACGTCCTGGCCGCCTAACTATTAATTAAACAGAATCCTGGTACGCTTTAATTTTACCGCCTGCCCACTTTTATCATTGGGGGAATCTCTTTCCCGATACCTTAATAATAACAATACAACAAAAAAGCGCCCTCCATCTCTGGAGGGCCTATCATGATCACAAAAGAGTCTTAATGGATTGCCAGACGGGGCTTATACCCGTATATCCTATTTAACGAATTCCCAAGTGTGGGTTTCTGGTATAAGATACCCTATCAGCATCTCTTTTTATCAAAGTTTGTTGCAAGCCAGATATTCACAGGCGGTCAAAGATCTTTGTCTGAACCTTAGGATAACACCTCAAGCTCAATGGCCGGGCCCTCACCTATCTCTAGCCGGGCGAGGATGCGTCTCCGTGTCTTTCGGAAACCTGGGGTTTAGAACCGATTCCTTTTCAGCCACGCTTTTGTCGCGCCCGGTATACCGGATGTAATAGGGTGGGACTGAATTTAGAAAATCCAGGGTCTGTTTTTTGATCTCGTTCAGTTTCAAAGGGTTTATCGGCGGAAGATCAGCCTCGGTAAACGCTCCCTTGATTCCCGCATTACCTTTTATGCCCTCAATCATTGAGCGAATATCATATCGCGTGGGGTATACCTCGAGAATGTCTTTGTCAAGTTTGGTAAGTTTATAGACCGCCTCCAGCGCCGTGCGTACCGATGTTTCGACGGTAAACACCGCATCGTCCTGAACCTCAACAAATTGACCGAGAAAACCCAGATTGTTACAGCCCTCCGGCACAACCAGCGGGCGATCGGTGACTTTGCGCGGCATAAACTGGGAATTGATGTAAGGCATCATACAGGTGGAAACGTAAGTGTGCGCCAGAAGCTCATCCTTCATATCCAGGAGGCCAAGGTGATAGAGAAATTCGGTCATGATTTCGTCACCGTTGCACTCAGACATCGGTTTTTTGATGTAGTCCCCAATATTTTCCCCGGATAGGCCATTGCTCCAAAACACCTCTTCATCGTCGGCCTGGTCAGGATAAAAAGGTTTGTGATGCAGGATGAATCCGATCTCCCAGGCCGAGTCTTTTATCGAGATTGCTCCGCCGGTGCCCGCTTCGCTCCCCGTCAACTCCTCAAATTTTTGGATGAATTGAGGGTACCCCTTGATTGTAGAGAAGAACGATATCCATTTTGTTCGATCAATATCACTGATGAACTTTTCCGGATGGCCGAATTTTGAATGCTTCTTTGCCAGCTTCTCCCAAAGCGTGAACAAGCCGCGATTTTCGATAGACCGGTTGATATGCGCCACGGTGCGGTTGTCGCCGAAATTACAATTCTGGGTCATGGAACCATTGGTGACAAATACCAGATCAGTTTCTGCAACGGGAATAAAGAGGTCTTCGCCCCTCTGGCGGGCGTGAATACCGACCACCGTTTTGCAGGCCGCATCCAGGTCTATATCCGTCACCGAACAGCCGCTAACGATTTTTACGCCTTTCTCGACCAGCCATAGCATAAGAGGCTTAATAATCGCATCGTATTCGTTGTATTTGGTATGTAGAATACCTTCTAGGTATTCGAGGCGACGTGATCCGCCGAAACGCATCAAATACCGCCGCATTTCCATCACGCT
>DATFYI010000206.1:0-19746 GCA_035315125.1 Anaerolineaceae bacterium
GATATACCGGATCTCATCCACAAATGATCGCATAAAATAAACTCCCAGACCACCGGTCGGTCGTTCTTCTAATGGCAGGTTCAAATCGGGCGGCGGAACAGCCGTAGGATCAAAAATGGGGGCCTGGTCTCGAATACGGACCACCAGAAAGTCATTTTCTCGCTCTACTGTCAGCTCAATCAGGCCAGGCCCGTCCAAGTAGCCGTGTACGATAATATTGGTGACAGCTTCATCAACGGCCTGGATCATATCGCAGGTTGCTTTGCGTTGTGCTTGAAACTCATTAGCCGTTTCTTCTATAAATAGCCGGATGGTTGCCAGGTTTTCCAGCTCTGCTTTAAAATTTTTTGTAACCATGGTATGGCGTCTCAAATTCAATAGTATAAAATTCCATCATTAACAACTTTTCAAGGATATCATTTCTGGGATCGGGCGGAATCAATGAGATCCTGAATATAGGGGGCGTATGCTACAAATTCGATTGTAGTCCGATTTGGGTTTCGTTGCACATAGTAGTATCTGCGAGTCAAATCGCCCTGCTGCTCAACTGAGAAGTTGAAAAAAGTCCAGCCATCCCTGCGCAATTGGATCAATGAATCTGGATCTGGCAAATCATAGACCCGACTTTTTTGACGAAGTTGCACCCAAATTGCTTGAAAAAAATATCGCCAGCCAGTTTGTTGAAACTGCCAGGCATGGGTCAGCTCATGGATCAGCCAACCGATTGCATAATCGGCAGGATCAGTCGGATATGGCAGCTCTTGCGGCAGGAATAATGGGAAAAAGCAGTGATTGCCTATGGTGATCGCATTGTGCCTGCCCTGATCAAGAGCGGGCATTCCTCTCAATTTGCGCGAAAAAAGGTCAATCGTATCCGGCAGCGAAATTGCTTCATGGATGCGCACTCGCTCATAATCCAACCGGTCGGCGAAGATTTTGTGCGCCTCAAGCTTTTCCCAAACATAAAGAGGACGCACATGACCTTTTAAATCCATAAATCTACCTGACCAAAAAAATATATCCTGGAAACAATTCTTAACTATAATAGCATTAGGTTAGTTTATGGAATTTTACTATCTCTTTTTTTAAGATTAGATCGATAGATTCATCTAGTGAGCGCGATCTAACTCCTTTATCAGGTTGGAAAACACGGGCTTTCAGCAGGTAAAGGGGTTGGATGGATTATGTTTATCCGCTGAATTGGGTAAACCAGGTCTAGAGGGTTAAATGAGGCTGAGAAAAGTTTATCTGGCTGCTGGAATTATGCTTTTCATGATCAGTGCTCTGAGCATCAATACAACCTATCCCATCTCAATGCTACGGATTTCCACATCTGCAATTATAGCCACTCCTACGCAGCCACCTTTACCCTCCGGCACCGCTTCGATGTCATTCTCCTTCACACCAAATATATTGGCTACTCAAACACCTACTATGACGCCATCGCGCATTCCTACCAGCCAGTTATCCACTAAAAGCGTTGCGCCCGCCAAAGATGCATCAAAGACTACCCCGGTTGTGATTTATGCAGTGGGGGATATTGCAGAATGCAAAGGCGCTCCTCTGGATCAAAGCAACGCTGCGATGACGACTTCAAATCTTCTGCTTAAAACATCCGGACCAATATTTACCCTGGGTGACAATTCAAACGATGCGGGCACGGAAAACGATTATAAGTACTGCTATAACCCAAGCTGGGGTCGCTTATTGGAGCGTACCTATCCAGTGATGGGCAATCATGATGTGTCCGCTGATAAGCAAGGGACTGCTTATTTCTCTTACTTCGCCGGTATGACCGGAGTATGGGGACATTACAGCCTGGATTTAGGCGCCTGGCACATCATCATCCTGAATGCTGAATGCGAAATTGGCGCTCAAGGTTGTTATTATGGTTCTCCTCAAGAGAAGTGGTTGAGAGCAGACCTGGCAGCAACCCGGCAGAAATGTATCATAGCCCTCTGGCACCAGCCGCTTTTTACATCGGGTGGACAAAAATCTTACCTGGCGGTGCAAAGTTTTTGGTTTGACCTATACAACTACAAAGCTGATATTATCTTGAACGGGCACAATCACATGTTTGAGAGGTTCGTACCACTGAATCCTTATGGGGTTGCCGTTGCAGATGGTTTACGCCAATTTGTGGTGGGTACAGGCGGCGCTCATTTAGACACAAAAATAAAATCATTTGCGGCTGGTGAAGTGGTTCGTGATGCTTCCAGCTATGGCTATTTAAAGCTGACCCTCTACTCGAATAGCTATCAATGGCAATTCGTTCCAAGTTCGAGCAGTTCTTTTAAAGATATGGGATCAGCTTTTTGCCACCGGAGTTAGTAGAACTGCCCTTCGGCTCAATCACGAAGGGCAGAGTTCAGATTGGGCCTATACAGATTTGATCTGGTTGGCGGGTGGATCAAGCCGGCAAAACCACTCCCTGGGCGCCGAAGAAGGGCGCCAGGATGCTATCGATATTGCATTCCTGATAGGCAATATTGAAAAACCCTGCTTCGCCCCAGGCAGTTCCCCAGGAGTTCTTGCAAATCCAACATTTCTGAGATTCGGAGTATCCAACCACCAGGATACAATGCCCGCCTTCTTTCTGCCCGGAGACATGGTGGTAAATGCCGCCGCCATAGGAGAAGAAATCATCATAGACATCCATACAGGCTACCATTGGCCCGTTGTGGGTCAGATAATCTTTACGAAACAGGTCGATGACGTTCCAACTAGTTGATTGAATATTATAAAGGTGTTGGGCCCGGTCTGGTGCAAGGATACATTGAGGCGCTCCATTGCTGAAGGCCGAACTGTAGGGAAAATGGAGCTCGTCGGTTACGCCACGTTGCTGGATCGACTGGAGGGCCTGGGCAGGATACCAGCCGATGCAGCTTGCTCCATGACTGGAACAGAAATGCAAGTCGGCTTCGGATAAGTCTAACAATATCCCCTTTTCGATTAATGTCATCGCTTCCAACAGGCCGATAGTTCCGAAGGAAACGCAAGAACCGCAGGTGCCCTGATCTTTGACGGGGCTTATTTTGCCGCCATTTTTGGTACGCCAATCAACCTCGGGGTCAAAGGAGGGGAAAAACGCCCGCGGCGCCAATCCGGCCGATTTAATTTGAGCTTTGAATTCTTTGTCCGGCGCGGTTATCCCCAACAATGCCTTTTTTTGGGCCAAGGTCAGATAGCTTTGTGGGGTTTGTTTTGCCTGCCAGCGAGCATTCTTTTGGACCAATTCCCCTTGCAAGCTGCGATGCTTCTTTTCAGCCTGTGTCTTCTTGGAAGGCCTGACTTCGGTCAAATCAATTTCAGGCGAGTGTGTGATTGACATTCTTCCTCCGCTTCAAGAAACTTGAATCATAAATACAGCAGTTTTTGCCGGTTGTTTTTCCCAACTTCGTTTTAATTCAAAAGTTAACGAATAAATCCCCTCCCGATGCGCCAAAAATGTAAAACGCTGTATCGAATTCCCCCCGATTTCTTTCGAAATAGATAGCACTTCCAGGTCGATTAATTCTAACTCAGTTGGACTTTGAGCGATATTCCAGAGATAACCCCCGCCTGGAATAGCTTCCAGGTCGATGGTGAAAGTTTGCCCGAGGGTTACCTTCCGGACGGTATTTTGATCGACCACGGCCAACTCCTTATTAAGGTTAATTGTGAAAGACCGGCAAGATCAATAGATACCATTGAAGAAGATTTTATTGACCAAATTATAGCACGCACATTACCTTTTGATTTAACGCCATTTTTACGGACATTTTTCTTCCATCACACTATACTGTTTTTAATAAAGAAACTGATCTTTAAAAAATATCTGACTTTAAGCAACGAAACAATATTTGGGGGAATTCATTTATGTGCTCTTTTGATGTCCGACTCCTTATTTATGACTAAGTGATCGGGAAAGGAGAATTTCTATAAGAAAAATGACAATCTTTTGGAATATAGAAATTTCGGATAGATTTCCCAGGATGGGAATAAACGTAAACTGAGCCTTAGATTGAAATTCAACGTTCAAGCTTAGATCGATGGAGTTTATTCTGGTATTGGTTTAGCAACATTTAAAACCATATTGTAATTGGATCAAAACCTACCTTGCAAGTCGATTATCGGTTCAGGGGCTGTTGGAAGGGCACGTTCATGCGTGCCCTTCCTTTTTTAATGTATATTCTCAAATTTTTCGCTCATTTCGAGGGTATAATTATTATAAGGTTTCTCGTAAAATTTATTCAATTTATCGGTATTTAACAATTATATACTGAGGTGAACGATGAACAATCAGATTGAGTCGCGCCATCCAATACCACCTGCGCCAATCCATCCATTGGCGGCGCTGGTAACTATTGTGCTGGATAATGTGTTTGGTGTTTTTGAGATCCTCGATCCGCTGATGATCGTGCTGACCAGTTTTACCGTCGGTGTGCTCGGAACAGTTTCAACAATGCTGGTCCAACATTATCTGGCTAAAGATGAATGGGGACCATCGATCGCAAAGGGTTTGGTGATGGGGATCATCGCCGGTGTACCTTTCCCGGTGACCGGAACAGCGGTTGGCGTGCCCTTGTTAGCCTGGTCCGGTTTGCACAAATGGGTTAAATTACCGCCCATAACGGGTCAGGTTGCCAGTACTGATCCAGATATCATTGATGCAGAATTCAAGGACATTGATTAGTCAATGTTTCTTGGAAATCTCCGGCTGCTGCCTATTTTAATCACACTTTCACTGGCGGCCTGCCGGTCTGCTGAAGCAATCCAGACCAGAACTCCCTCGGGAACGGATGTGCCAACACAAAATAGCATATCTTCGGTACTCTTGCCCGCAAGCACAGGTGAAGCTCCGAACGGATATAATCCGCTGACGGGTTTGATCGTCTCAAATCCGGCTATCCTCAACCGTCGGCCAGTGCTGGTCAAAGTATCTAATTATCCGCGTTATGGGCGGCCGCATGCCGGGTTGTCTTATGCCGATATTGTGTTTGAGTATTACATCGGTTTGGAGGAAAATCGCTTTCTAGCCTTATACTACGGCCACAACGTGTCGAAAGTAGGCCCAGTCCGTTCGGGTCGCCTGGTCGATGGGCCTTTAACCAACATGTACGGGGGTATTTTAGGATACGGAAATGCTGACCCCCAGGTCGATAAAGTTCTGGTAAAGGATCTGGGCAACCGGGCAATGGCCTATAAAAATCTGACCTGCCCGGCCATGTGCGGGCTGGATACTCATTCCGTAGCAGGTGTTTTTGCAAATACCGCTGCATTAAGCAAAGTTGCCACTGAAAATGGTGTTGATAACAGCCGCCAGGATTTAAGCGGCATGCTTTTTGATGCTAAAAAGCCTGCCGGCGGGCAGCCAGCCAGCCGGGTTGGGGTTGAATATGGCCTGGTAGACCGGGGTGAATGGCGCTATAACTCTAAAACTGGGACTTACCTGCGCTGGATTGAAAGTGCAACCGGAACAGATGAAAACCATATTCCAATGGAGCCGCTGGTCGACCGGTTGACGGGTAAACAACTGGCTTTTACAAATGTAATCCTTCTGTTTACGGTCTACAACGAAATGGCGCCGACCCTTTTCGACACGATGATAACAGAAAACACCCACGGCCAACGCGCCGTCTATTTTCGGGACGGGGAAATGATCGATGGATTCTGGCGAACGGCATATGATAATCGTCCGATCCAGTTTTTAGATGCAAACCATGCACTGATGACGTTGAAACCGGGCAACTCCTGGATCGTTCTGATCGGTAATAGTTCTACCTTGGACCAGCTATCGGCCGGCCATTGGGAACTGCGCTTTGCAATTCCATAGGCCAATTAAAATCTCAGGATGGGGATACGATGGCGATGGTGATAACCGCTGCCGTGAGAGGCCATATCGACCAGGAATCCGATCCCGAGAAAAAGCCATTTTTCGCCCGTTATGCCCCCCTGGAAAATCAATAGATACACCAGGGTTGTCCAGGGTAGAAAAAGCCCCCCAGCAAGCGTCCACAACCAGGTTGGAATGCCGAGATTAAAAGGCAGCGAAGATGTTTGAAAGGCCTGATTGAAACGGACCTGATCGAGCAGCCACCAGATCAAAATGGCCAGCCGAGAGCCAAACACAAGAAAAATCGAGGTGAGGCAGCACATATCTATCTCCCTAATCCCTAATTATTCATAAGATTAGCACGAGATTGTCTGCCCGTCAAACCCTAAATGTGCCAGGAAACCTATAATGCTCGAATGCGGTTATTTTTGGGGTTGTGCTCCACCTCTGCAAGCTGCAGCACTTCCATCAGTGGTGGTACATACATGGCAATGCGACCGCGCAGGCCTTTTTTTAAACCGTACCAGCCGCCAACCGGGTTATCTGGCGATCGAGCCCAGGCTTCAACAGTTCCCTCGGCTGCCGGTTTTTGTTCATCGGCGCTGCCAAGCGGCATCCAATCGCCATGTGCTTTCAGCATGGCGTGTAAATCTTCCAGGCAGCGCAGATGGTAGCGCAGTTCTGTTTTTCCAACCATGCAAACTAAAGCAGGTGGATTGGCAGTCTCGTCACGATATATCTGATATTCGGATGTACCACTTGGGGTTGTTAACTGCCATGGCTGCTCACGTGTACCATTACCTTGGACCGGATTCGGTGTCATACCTGTCTCCTAAAGCCGTTCTTGCTGAAACAAAGAAAGCAATATATATAATATATAAGATCTATATACTCATATATTACCATATTGCGACCTTATTTTCAAATAATATTTTTGATATATGTAAAAAAACATCCGCAACCTGTATAATGGAGCAGAATTACCAGAGGGCTATGGATTAATCAGTGTCCCCCCTATTAAATGGTATAAAATAATATTTAATGAATTACAAGTTTCATCTTTAGTCACTGATCCCTTTCATTATAAATTGTATTTTTATATCAATTTCGTTATCGCCAGCATCCATAAATAGCCGGATAAGTAAGATTATAAGGGAGCCAGGCATGTCGTACAAAGTGTTTTTCGTCGAAGATGAAATTGTGACTCGAGAGGGTATTCGAGATAATGTCGACTGGGAGGCCAATGGGTTTGAGTTTTGCGGTGAGGCATCGGATGGGGAAATCGCTTTACAACTGCTGCAAACCGTCAAACCGGATGTGCTGATTACCGATATCAAGATGCCTTTTATGGATGGTCTACAGCTTTGTAAAATCGTTCGAGAATGCATGCCTTCGGTTGAAATTATTATCCTGAGCGGGCATGACGAATTTGAATATGCTCAGGCTGCCATAAAATTGGGCGTTACCGAGTATTTATTGAAGCCGGTAACGGTGCAAAATCTGAATGAGGTGCTCCAAAAAATTGCTACTAAACTTGATCAGGAAAAAACAGAGAGAGACAATCTACGCAAGTTACAGGACCAGGTAGCAGAAAATCAAGCTGTTCTTGCCGAAAGATTTTTGCTCAAGTTAGTACTGGGGGCAGTTCCTTCAACAGACGCAATCGAAAAAAGTCAAGTTTTTGGGCTTGATTTGATTGCCAGATATTACCTGGTAGCCATCATTAAAACTGAATTTGCGGATCTGACAGAGCAGTTCGATTACGATGAATACAAACAAGTCCAGCAGATTATTTCCGACATCGTCGATAAAAATCCGGATGTCTTTTTATTAAAAAAAGACTGGGAAGAGCTTATCATTTTGATGAAGGGGAATACGCTGGAATATTTGCAAGAAGAACGAGACCTGCTATTAGATCAGATTAAACAAGAAGTGAAGGGTACCAGGTATCAGCTCGTTATTGGAGTCGGCGAACCAAAAAATCGAACCGCTTATATTTACCAGTCTTATGTTGAAGCCTTAGTAGCTATTCAAAATGCAGCGAATAGCAATCGAACAGACTCGAAAAATGTTGTTGATAAGACAGCTTTACTTAAGGTAGACAAGTCTGCCGTCGAAAATTATTTAAGGATTGGGGCAAAAGAGGATTTTGATGCGTTCTTTGACGCTTTTATCAGGCCAATCGGTGAAACTGCGTTAAAGTCATATCTGATCAAGAATTATATATTTGTCGATGTAGTTTTGGCTACAACCAAGTTTTTGGTTGAGCTGGGAGGAAATATCGACCAGGCCTTCTCAGAATTCAATTCCATTGAAACAATCTTGGCGAATATTAAAACAATAGAACAGCTCAAAGAACAGGTATACAAGATTCTTGTCAGTGCGTTGGCATTTAGAGATAATAAAGCAGCCAACCCGTATGCGAATATCATCAAACAGGCTACAGAGTATATCGAGCATCACTACACCGATCCGAATCTGATGCTAAACGAAGCGGCTGCCCAGGTGAATCTTAGCCCCAGCTATTTCAGTGTCATCTTTAGTCAGGAAACCCACCAGACTTTTAAAGAATATCTGACTGAGATAAGAATCAAGAAGGCTAAAGAACTCCTGCGTACCACCACCCTGAAATCCGTCGAAATTGCATATCAAATTGGTTACAGCGATCCGCACTATTTCAGTTTTGTTTTTAAGAAGAACACCGGTTTATCGCCGGCCGAATTTCGATATCAAGCTCAACCAGAACAAAAGCAGCATAAGGTTCTTTTCCACAGTTAAAATAATTTGACTAGTGGATCATAGGAGATGGGAATGATCAGGAATTCTCTTTCAACAGGTTATAAGCAATTTGTAAACAGGCTCAAACCGGATAAAAATTCGATGGGTCAGCCCTTTTTCAAAATAATTAAACCGCCAGTTGACTTTATTGCAGGAATTAATCTTTCCATCCGAGCAAAAATCCTGATTTCATTATGTGTTGTGGTGCTCATCATGGGTGCAACCAATGTATTTCTGGTGGTGCAGATACTGAACTACAGCCGCCAGTACGATGACATCATTACAAACATTACTACAGCAGACAGTATCAGTGGGACGATTAAGCCTGCCATTGATACTGAAATGTGGAGAATTGTGTCTGGTAAAGTTGATTTCCAACATGGACAGCAGTACCAGATCATTCAAGATGTAAATGATAAATTATCGGTGATGATAGCGAATACTGATTCGCAAAAAGCCAGAATAAAACTGGTTGGAATTCAAAAAACTATGCTAACCCTCAAACAGTATGTCGATCAAATGGGAGTGCAGACCAAGACCAATAGCAGCCCGACTTACAATGAGCCGCTTTTGGAAAAGATCCAGTTTGCCTCCTCGGTTGTTGAGGGGGTCGTCCAGGATTACACCTTGTTCGAAGCACGCCAAACGGAAGGGCAATATCAAGTCATGCGTGAGGGTTTTATGCGCTGGGAGACTTTGTCTATTATTCTGATGATTTGCGCTGTGGCCTTTTCGATCTTAACGGCTTTCAGTCTATCAAGAAGTATCTATACTCCCATTAAAAAGTTGCACGATGTGACCAAAACTATTACCAAGAATGATTTGCAAGCTCTTATGACCAGTGAGAATGTCGATGAAATCACAGAACTGGGCATGAGCTTCAATATCATGATCGGGAAAATCAGGGATTTGCTCGATTCTAAAATCAAGGAACAAGAAAATCTTAAAAAAGCTGAGCTAAGAGCACTGCAAGCGCAAATCAATCCTCATTTTCTATACAACACCCTGGATACGATTATCTGGATGGCAGAATCGAAGAAGACCGACCAGGTCATTGATATTGTCAGTGCATTGTCGAGCTTCTTCAGGATCAGCCTGAGCAAAGGAAAAGACTGGATCACAATTGCCGAGGAAATTGAAAGAACGCGCAGCTATTTGACCATCCAAAGGATGCGTTATTGCGATATTATGGACTTTAAAATCGAAATGGATGAAGATGTAGCAAATTACACAATTTTGAAGCTGATTCTTCAACCGCTGGTTGAAAATGCACTTTATCACGGTATTAAAAATAAAAGACAGGGTGGCACGATAACCGTGCGAGCAAAACAAAAGAATGTCAATGAGATTCTGATTGAAGTAGAAGATGACGGCATCGGTTTTACCTCCGAAAAACTGGCTCAGCTTCAGGCGGAGCTGGATAATGATTCTGGCGAAATCAGGTTGGAAACCGGCTTTGGTATTGGCAACGTCAACCAACGCACCAAGCTCTATTATGGAAAGCAATACGGGCTTTCAGTCCGCAGTGAATACAACACTGGAACTTGCGTCACGCTGGTCATCCCGGCAAAAAAGGAAGAAGGTATAGAGAACGATCAACCGAATCTGATCGGAAGAATGGAGCTGGCCCAATGAAGATCTTGCCGTTTTTAAGATTAATGCTTGTATCATCCATTCTTTTTATGGCAATTGGCTGTAGCTCGTCAAATTCCCCTTTGCCAACCCAGACGCTAACGACTCCTGCAGGAGGAAAACCTTTAAAAACTTATCAAGATATCATCGTTGGATTTGCTCAGATTGGGGCAGAAAGTGAGTGGCGTGAGGCTGATACAAAGTCAATTAAGGATACGGCTGATAAACTAAATGTAGAGCTCAAATTCTCGGATGCACAACAAAAACAAGAAAACCAGATTGCAGCACTGCGCTCGTTTATTGTCCAGAAAGTAGATGTAATTGGAATTTCGCCGGTAGTAGAAACGGGTTGGGATGAGGTATTTAAGGAAGCCAAAGATGCAGGTATCCCGATCATCCTGGTCGACCGACGTGCGGATGTCCCTGAGGATCTTTACGTAAGTTATATGGGTTCAGACTTTTTAGAGGAAGGGCGTAACGCCGCACGCCAGATGGTCAGGCTGACGAATGGCAAGGCTAACATCGTAGAGTTGGTGGGTACGACCGGTTCTGCGCCCGCCAATGATCGCTATAAGGGTTTTCGCGAGATCTTAAAAGATTATCCGGATATGAAGATTATTGATTCTCAAGATGGCGACTTTACCCGCGGCCAGGGCAAAGAGGTTATGGAAACCTTCTTGAAAGAATACGGCAAGAATATAACTGCTCTATTTGCCCATAATGACGACATGGCCCTCGGTGCTATCGATGCGATTGAAGAATATGGCCTCAGACCAGGTGTAGACATCAAGATCGTATCCGTCGATGCCACACACGACGCCTTTGAAGCCATGATTGCCGGGAAATTGAATGCCACCGTAGAATGCAACCCGCTGCTTGGTCCAGCGTTTTTTGAAACAGCTCTAAAGGTGGTCAATGGCGAATCTGTTCCCAAGTGGGTGCCTTCGAAGGAAGGCGTTTTTCTGCCATTCAATGCAGCGGAAATATTGCCAACCCGAAAATATTAACAGAAACCAAGGGCAAGTTACACTAATTTAGACACATTGATAAAAAATCGGTGGGAAAATGTGTCAATCGTATATTATTTAACCTCTATCTCAAAAAATTACCCACGCAGAATAAACCAGCGCATTTTCCATGGGATAGATAAGTGTAAATCATACTCATTGCTTACGTAAATTAATTTACTTCTCCCCTTAAAGTTGGTAACTTGTATGTACGAGATCAAGGCCTTTCTTCCCGGGAGAAAAGCCAGATGATCGATCGAATACCCACCCAGTTTTCTATACATACAATAGAAGGAGAGAGGCACATGAAGATCACAAAAGTTCTTGTTGTAGTAATGACATTGGTGATGGTAATGAGCGCCTTTGGTTGCGCACCAGCAGCTCCTGCAGCTACTCAAGCTCCGGCTGCTCCAGTTGCTCCAGCTGCACCTGCAGCTACCCAACCGCCAGCTGCACCAGCGGCTGCAAAAGCTTTTGGCGAGGCAGCATGCGGTCCCAATTGCACCTATAAAGATATGACCATGTGCTTCCCGCAGCTCGGTGCTGAGAGCGACTGGCGGACTGCTGATACTGCTTCCTTCAAAGATGAAGCCGCCAAAGATGGCTTCACTTTGGTGTTCTCTGACGCCCAGCAGAAACAGGAAAATCAGATCTCGGCTGTACGCGCCTGTATCCAGCAGGGAGTCAGTGTGATTGCGCTGCCCCCAGTGGTAGAAGATGGTTGGGACGCTGTTTTGACTGAAGCCCATAATGCCAGTATCCCCGTTATTATTGTGGACCGCTCTGTCAGTGCTGATAAATCCTTGTATGCGGCTCACATTGGTTCCGATATGGTATTGGAAGGCAAACGCGCTGCCTTAGAAATGAATAAGTTGCTGCCGAATGGTGGCGCCGTTCTTGAACTGTCTGGCACTACTGGCTCTGGTGCAGCTGTTGGCCGCAGTCAAGGCTTCAAAGATAACCTTAATGCCAACATCAAGATTTTGGATTCCCAGACGGGCAACTTTACCCGTGCGGAAGCTCTTCCTGTGATGCAGGCTTTCCTGAAGAAATATAAAGCCGGTACTGATTTCCAGGGCGTTGAAATCCAGAATGACGATATGGGCCTTGGCGCTATCGAAGCGATGAAGGCCGCCGGTGTCAAACCCGGCGATCTAAAGATCGTGTCCTATGATGGTACGCGCGGTGGCTTCCAGGCAATGATTGACGGATGGTTCCAGGCTGATGTGGAATGCAATCCATTGCTGGGACCGCAGGTTGCGGATATGGCCTTGAAACTCATGAATGGCACAGCGATTGACCATGAAGTGCTCACCAATGAAACTGTCTATTATCCTGACAAAGCCGCTGAATTGCTGCCAACTCGTAAGTACTAAAATTCATTGCATGAAGTCTATGTACCTTTACACGGACTGATCTAGTTAGACAGGGGAGCGGCGCCAACCAAACGCCGCTTCCCTGGTATAAGTTTATAATTAAAGTAAAGTGCTGAAAGTAGGTTACTTCCATGACAGACACGCCGGCCCTTGTAAAATTGCAGGGAATCAGTAAATCCTTTCCTGGGGTGGTCGCACTCGAGGATGTTGATTTTATATTGAATAAAGGTGAAATCCATGCTTTGATGGGCGAAAATGGAGCTGGAAAATCCACCCTTATCAAGATTTTGACCGGGGTAGAGCATCCTGATTCGGGCACCATCGAATTGGATGGAAAACTCGTACAGGTACGATCGCCCCAGCATTCTCAAGAGCTTGGTATAAGCACGGTTTATCAGGAAGTTAATCTTTGCACAAATGTATCTGTTGCTGAAAATATCATGTTGGGGCATGAGCCTCATCGTTTCGGGAGTATTGACTGGCGAAAGATGAATGAAATGGCTCATATGGCGATTAATCGCTTGAGCCTTGATATCGACGTAACTCAGCCTCTTGGAAGTTTTTCTGTTGCGATCCAGCAAATGGTTGCCATCAGCCGCGCGTTGGAAGGTCTGTCGTCTCAGGTGCTGATTTTAGATGAGCCTACGTCCAGCCTGGATATGCATGAGACGAACCTGCTGTTTGATGTGATGCGTAAATTGAAAAGCGAGGGCATTGGAATTATTTTCATCACTCATTTCCTGGATCAGGTCTATCAAGTTGCTGACCGGATCACCGTACTTCGTAATGGCAAACTGGTTGGCACATATAAAGCTGCCACTCTGGCGCGGGTTGAGTTGGTTGCCAAAATGTTAGGACGCAATTTGACCGATCTGAACGCGATATCTAAAGTGAAAACCCAGGAGGAGGAAAAGAAGGAAAAAGAACTTTTGGTTGCAGCAAAGGATCTAGGCCTGAAAGGCTCACTGGAGCCAATGGACCTGGAGCTTTACGCCCATGAGATATTGGGGATCGCTGGACTGCTGGGCTCCGGACGCACAGAGATGGCAGATTTGATCTTTGGAATTGATTCCCCGGACAATGGTACGATTGTCGTGTGCGGCGAGATTATGAAACGTCATTCTCCCCTCGAATCACTTAAACGCGGAATTGCCCTCTGTCCTGAAGATCGTAAGGCAGAAGGAATTGTAGGAGACCTGACCGTACGCGAAAATATTATTCTTGCCTTGCAAGCTAGTTATGGGTGGTTTAAGTTCCTGTCCAAACAAAGACAGACTGAAATTGCCGAGAAGTATATTAAGTTGCTGGGGATCGTTACACCTTCTTCTGATCAATTAGTCAAGAATTTAAGCGGCGGCAATCAGCAGAAAGTTATTCTTGCCCGCTGGCTTGCGACGAATCCCAGGGTTTTGATTTTGGATGAACCCACGCGTGGCATTGATGTTGGAGCAAAAGCTGAAATCCAAAAACTGGTTGTGGAATTGGCAGAGGAAGGTAAATCTTGTGTGTTCATCTCTTCTGAGATGGAGGAAGTACTACGCATTAGTGATCGTATCGCAGTGTTGCGTGATCATAAAAAAGTCGCTGAATATTCTTGCGGCGTGGACGATAAGACTCTGATCCATACCATGGCAGGAGAATTATGAGACAGAAATCATTTCTCGGACGATTCCGTGAAAGCCAGTTATTTTGGCCGCTTGTTGCCTGGGTCATTATCCTGATATTCAATGCTTTCGTGGATCCAAGTTTCTTCAAAATTGGCATCATGCCAGACCCTGTGTACGGAAATCACTTGTACGGCAATCTCATTGACGTATTCAATAATGGGGCGCCGCTCATATTGGTGGCAATTGGAATGACAATGGTGATTGCAACAGGCGGCATTGATCTCTCAGTTGGCGCTGTAATCGCGATCTCGGCGGCAATGGGTGCCGTGTTGATCAATCCGGCGCTGGGTAATAAATTGATCTCGAACGAGATTCTAACCAAGGACGCAACGAATACTCCTTTGGCGATAATCATTCTGGCCGACCTGGCAGCCGGCACACTATGTGGTTTATGGAACGGATTTCTCGTTTCCAGGGTGAGAATTCAACCAATGGTTGCCACGTTGATCCTGATGGTTGCAGGTCGTGGAATTGCCCAACTTATTACAAATGGGCAGATCATGACGATTTACTACACTCCCTATTTCTGGTTTGGAAATGGTTATATCCTGGGTTTGCCAGTCTCGATTTATATTGTTGCAGTCGTATTGCTGCTGGGTTGGCTGTTAGTGCGAAAGACCCCGATCGGCTTATTCATTGAGTCCGTTGGAATCAATGCCAAAGCGACTTACTATAGCGGCATCAATGAACAGAACGTCAAACTGTTGGCTTATGCCTTCTGCGGATTCTGTGGAGCGATCGCCGGCTTGATCCTCAGTTCTTATGTCCATAGCGCAGATGGGAATAACAATGGTCTGTACTATGAGTTGGATGCTATCCTGTCGGTCGTTATCGGTGGGACTTTGATGACGGGCGGACGGTTCTCCATGCTTGCCAGTGCGATCGGTGCGGTCGTTATCTGGACTTTCACTGTCACAATTTATAGTCTGGGTGTGCCGGCTAATGCCTTGTTAGCTGCCAAAGCAGTGCTGGTCTTGGTAGTCATTCTGCTCTACTCCGATTACTCCCGTCGTTTGATAAATCGATTGTTCGAGCGAAGAAGAGGTATTCGACATGATACAGCAATCCCACGTGACACAGCAAGCTAAACTTTTCTTTTTTCGTTACGGTCCATTACTATTAACCTTTGCCGTCTTCCTCGCGGTCTACTTTACAGGCGGTCGGTTGTATCCCGTCATGCAGAAGCCACAGGTGTTTTTCAATCTATTTATTAATGATGGCAGCTTGTTGCTTGTTTCGATTGGGATGACGCTAGTGATTCTTACGGGTGGGATTGATCTTTCGGTGGGAGGAATGATTGCCCTGGTCAGCACTGCTTCCGCTGCATTGCTTCGGAGTGGGGCGAGCCCGTACCTCGTTATTCCGCTGATGATTATTATTGGCGTCGCATTTGGGGCTCTCATGGGTTGGATTATTCAGACTCTCAAAGTACAGCCTTTTATTGCGACCTTAATGGGTCTTTTCTTCGCACGCGGCATGGCTTACATCATTAGTCTGACTTCGGTCACCATTAAGGATGCTTTTTATAAGAAGATAGCGTTGACACCAATCTATATTCCATTCATACCGAAAGCATATATCTATCCTACAACTTTGGTTGGTCCCATCATGCTGCTGGTTGCAATTTACCTGTGCTTTTTCACACGTTTTGGCCGTACGATCTATGCTATGGGTAATAACGAACAATCTGCGCTCCTGATGGGGTTATCGGTTCCTCGCACAAAGATAATGGTGTACGCGTTCAGCGGCCTTTGTTCGGCTCTGGGAGGAATTGTCTTCAGCATGTCATTGCTGGCAGGATATGGCCAGTTTGCAACAGGGATGGAACTTGACGCGATTGCCGCTGTAGTAATCGGAGGAACCTCATTAAGTGGTGGCATCGGCAATGTCTTTGGCACCTTGTTTGGCGTATTGATCCATGGCACGATTGTATCCATTCTCCAATTTAATGGAACACTGAGTTCATGGTGGACTCGTATAGGCGTTGGTGTGTTGACGTTGATCGCTATCGGAATACAAAGCGTATTCTATATCAGGAAAAAGCACTCCTAGCAAACGAATAACCCCGCTGCATACATATGCAAAGTCAGATTGGACAACAGGCGTTGCAGTTCCGAAAAATGCTGCAGGCCTTTAAGTTTTGGTAAGAGTAGAAACACGACAATTTTTCGGGGCAGCCAGCCATGTTTCCAACGCTGAATGTTGCTGATTCCATTATGAGCCGGCCAGGTAATTCCCTGTCAATATTAAAAATTTCTTCGTTTGAAACGGAGGACCAACCGACTATAATATTACTAATTGTATAGACTTTAGCAAATTAGAAATAACAGAGCAAGGTGGTATGAAAAATAACCTGATTTATTATCTGATCGTATTATCCATGTCTTTTGGAATTACTGGATGCGCCGCGCCAACGAATACACCAACAACAATAAGTACTTTAGCCCAGACGAATTATCCTACCCCTACACTGTTATCTAATCCGCCTGAAACATTAACTCCAGTACCAACAATAACATCAAATATTATTACCCAAAGTCCAACAGTGGAATCAGGCCAAAACACTTCCACACCAGTGGTAGTTTCTTCGAAGATTGCTCCAACGTCTACTCCATCATCCGTGCAGCTATCCTCTAGCCCTACTGCTGCGGCTTCCAGCAATTGTACCGATACGGCAGGTTTCTTTGGCGATGTTACTATCCCGGATGGGACATCTTTTGCGCAAAATATACCCTTTGTTAAAACCTGGGCCATCCGTAATGAAGGTACCTGCAGTTGGGGTCCGAATTACTCCCTGGTTTTCTATGCTGGTGATCAAATGAGCGGTCCTCT
The DNA here is from genome assembly GCA_035315125.1 of Anaerolineaceae bacterium. Taxonomy (GTDB): domain Bacteria; phylum Chloroflexota; class Anaerolineae; order Anaerolineales; family Anaerolineaceae; genus DATFYI01. Next base: position 17,108 of record DATFYI010000206.1, read on the forward strand.
GAGTGTCCCTTTGTCGGTGGTTGCGCCTGGAGATATTACCAATATCTCAGTTAACTTGAAATCGCCTCCTTCCGGTGGCGCATTTACCGGCTTATGGGAATTCCAGAACCCTTCTGGAACACGATTTGGAGTGAATAGCGGCGGCATTGACCAGATCTGGGTAAAAATCGGCGTGAGCATATTTAATAACACCGGTGTTATCGTCCCAGTAGGAGCAACGCCAGTACCAACGACTGCACTCGTTGCGAATGCAACCCTGAATCCCACTGCCACTGTCATCAACAATAATACTCCAAGTACTTTATCAACCGCTTCGAGTAACGCGACTTCAACCCCGTCAAATACCTGCACTCCTCAAGAGAACAGTGATTATGAGCAGCAAATACTTGCCATGATCAATAATGCCCGTGCCCAGAACAATTTAAATCCATTGACTTTGAAGAGCAAGCTTTCTGCGGCGGCCTATATGCACAGTAAGGATATGGCCTGCAATAACTATGTGGATCATACCGGCAGTGACGGATCAACCTGGTTTACCCGCATTCATGCGCAGAATTATGCTTATAGCTACGCATCCGAAAATATTTATGTCGGAAACCCGGATTTTGGAGGTTCACCGCAAGGCGCTTTCACCTGGTGGATGAATGATCAGATTCACAGAGATAACATTTTAAATACTAAAGTGAGCGAAATTGGGATCGGGTATGCATTTTATACGAATAGCAGCTATGGAGGATACTATACAGTGGATTTTGCCAAGCCATAGTTGAAAATCAATGTGAAGAAGATTTAGCATTATACAAACTTTAACCGCCTGGCAGCAAAAACAGTCATTTTCAACAATAACCAGCCGTGTTTCCAGCGCTGAATGTTGCTGGTTCCATACGTCCGCTCGCGATAACGGACCGGTAAATCTAATATTTTCAAGCCGAGCTTGGCTGCTCCCAGAAGTAAATCGAAATCGCCAAAAGGATCGAAATCGCCAAAATAAGCCCGGTTTCTGACGATTTGTTCATAATCTGATTTCCACAACACTTTTGTTCCGCACAAGGTATCCTTAACTGGTTGGCCTAATAGCCAGGAAAACGTTACACTAAAGAATTTATTCCCGAGAAAATTAAAGATTTTCATCGACTGCTTTTCCAACGGATATACCAGGCGAACGCCATTAATAAAATCGCCTTTTCCGCTGGCGATAGCATCATAAAATCGCTCTAAATAAAAGACCGGCACAGTCAGATCCGCGTCCAGGATCATGAGAATATCCCCGCAGGCATGTTGAAAGCCATCCAGAACAGCATTACCCTTTCCAGTGCCGGTTTGCTTGAATAAAGAGCATTGCAGCTCCGGATGTTGGTCAATTTGCTGTTTGATTACCTGGTAAGTATTGTCCTTTGAATTGCCCTCAACAAAAATCAATTCTGTATTGCAGTTTAATGTGGGTGGATTTTCGAAAATACACGGGATATTTCCTGACTCATTTCGTGCGGGGATCACAATAGAGACTGATGGTTTTTCTTCGAGAGGACTTAGGGGAATTCTGGGCCTGGCGATGATAAAGTTGGTCAGTGCCAGCTCATCAAAAGGGAATAACTTGACCAAAAAACGATTACATAAAGAAGTCAGCAGAGGGATATCAATTGGAAAGAGAATTTCGTGCCAGTAGCGTACCGTTTCGTAGCCGCTGAGATTTAATAAATTTTTGATATCACCGATGGTCAGCCAGTTCTGATTTAATGCCGGTTTTGCCAGACCTAGCTTTTCAGCGGCCAACAAGGGCAGTTCCCACAACCGGCTGTAAGTATTAATTAAAAGTCGGGTGTGGGCGTTGGTGACTTTATGAATCTGTTCCAGAACGACTTGAATGTCCCAAAGATCGTTTAACAGGTCCGATAAAATGATGATGTCAAAGGAAATGTCCGGTCGTAGTTCCAATTCATGAGCGTCCATCCATAGAAATTGCAGATCGGGGTGAAGGATTTGCGCCTGGGCGATCATCTTTTCAGAAAAATCGATGCCCATTCCGTAAGAAGGGTTGAGGCTGGCCAGCAAATCACCTTGAGAACATCCTATTTCCAGCACTCGCAGGTTTGCAGCGATATTTAAACGATAAACAGAGGCTAATCTTTGGTGATAATACTTGCCTAGTCCTTTATGCTGCAACATCCAATCCGTGGCCGAATTCCAATGCTGCCGGCGGGCGGCCTGGTATTGAGCATAAGGAATATCGTGTGCGGCTGGGCGAGGCGGTATTGTATTAGACATTTATTTTATTCTTTACCACTCGGAGCCTGGGAACCAGGATTAAAAAAGTGATAGGCGAAGGTACGCAATTCTCGACCGGTTTCGTCACCCGATATGGGTACACCATGACCGGACGCCAGTAGGCGTGGTTCGAGCCTTGCGAGGGCAGTGGCGGACTCCTTCGCTGCTTGCCAGTTCCAAGTCGAATACCAAGGCGGGCCGGATACTTTCTGCTTGTTTAGCTGCAAACTCCACAACAGAAATCCCCAGAATGAGTTCAGGTCAACCGTCAGGAGTGCATCGCCCAGGATTATGACGCGGTCAATGGCCCGGAAGAATGCAACGTGGCCCGGAGTGTGGCCTGGCGTAGGAATGCACTCCCAGTCTGGAAGACC
>DATFYI010000207.1:0-6408 GCA_035315125.1 Anaerolineaceae bacterium
CGAGGCAAGGGAGCAAATTCAGTCAAGACTGAATTCAGGGATGGCAAAGCAGCTAAAGGGGCGGAACGAAACTTGTTGTTATCTGCAGCCAGCTTCGCCAAAGTGTGGAGCGTCAGTGAAAAACGGTTTGTGGGGTTCATAAGAAATATAGAACTTATGTTCTATATTATATGCAATTCTTTTTTTAAGTCAAGGTAGTTCTTTTTAGAAATTATTAGCGGAAGGGGAATCGAGATATCAGTTATGTATTTCTTGCCCTCTTCATGGAGACCGAATCGTTTAGCCTTATCGTTTAGTGGCTAACTTTTGAAACGATCTAAATTCTCTGTGATAATTAACGGAGTGTAATCAAGCTGTTTATAAGTAGATGATGTTACAAAAAAATATCACGCGGAAATCTTTCAATATTTTTCCGCGTGATATTTTGCTTTAGCTATATATATTTACGATCCCGGTATGGAAGCTGGCCCCGGTGGTGGGTCCGTCGGGAGGATTAATGGTTGCAGGGGTGGCTGCGAGAAGTCGAAATCGTTGAGCAGGTTGCCAAGTAACTTAACATCCTCGCGCACATCCGGACGAGGATCGGGCCGACCATCGGTGGCGGGGTCAATCCGCTGGCTGTTGAGGAACAAATCTTCCTCAAATTTAAGGTAAGCATCGAAGCTCAGAGTCTGATCATCAATAAAACCCTTTTTCGCGTATGGGCTGATAACCAGACCGGGAACGCGCAAGCCGTAACCATTCTGATCAACTGATGGTGGCACCACATGATCGTAGAAACCGCCCCAGTCATCCCACGCAAGGAAGATGACCGTGCTGTCCCAATCCGGGCTTTGCATGACGGCATTGATGATGGATGTGATATAAGCCTGCCCCGCGTGAATGCTGGCTGGTGGGTGTTCGCTGACTGTTTGATCAGGCACGATCCAAGAAACAGCGGGGAGCGTCCCGTTTTTGGCGGCGGTCAGGAAATTGTCCACGGCCTGAATGTGGTTCAGTTGATTATCCTGTTTGACTGTGTCAAAGGCCGGCAATGGATTCCAAATGCCGGGAACATTCACGGCTTGAGGTTTAAGCTGACAGAGCATCGCATCATCTTCGCAATCCGGCTCGCTACCTGCGCTCAGGTAATATCCCCACGAAACGCCTGACTTGTATAACAAATATGTCAAGTCGGTCCAGGCATAGTCGTTATGCAAAGTGTTTAATCCGCTGGGCGGACCATCCAAGGCATTCACGCAGCTATTCGGGTCGCCCGGCGTTTTGCAGTAGGCGGACCAAGCCGACACCATAAAGAGATGAGATGGCAAACTCCAGGAAGCGTTCGGTTCGAACATCTTGTCCTGCAAGACGAAATTCTGCGCATATGCCCAATAGTTGGGAATCTGGCGCGCATCGTGCCATCCCATTACATCCGGCGTTTGCCCTTTCACACATCCGGGTGCATCCGGGCTTTTGCAAGCTTTCGCTGCTTTGCGGAATTGGGCGACGAAGCCATCCATATTTCCACCATCTATATCGGCAGTGGCTGAGGCTGCTCCGTGAGGTCCGCCTGAATTGATGTCCTTTGGATTGTAATAGGGCTTGATGCATGTATTGGCTTCTGGATCGGGCACGCAGACAGTTGGCACGCCGTTCTGCATGGGAATGCCGTCAGCGCCGGGATACGTGCCAAAGTATTCATCGAACGAGCGATTCTCCTGCATGATGATCACTACATGTTTGATCTTGTCACGCGCTATCGTGAGTGAGGTCGAAGACGATGGGGCTGGCACAGCCGCTGTGGTTGGAGTTGGAACCGCTTGTGTTGTGGCAGGAGATTGAGTTGGAGGAACAGTTGTCGACGGGATGGGAGATGAGGGTGGCGCTGGCTTTGCTACCCTGGTTCCGATGTTGCAAGCAAGTAAAACGAAAATTGAGACTATCCAGATTGCACCTTTAAAGATTCTCATTGACTCTTTCCTTATTGCACTTTTAGTATTAACCAAGAATAATGAAGAAATTATCGCTGGCGATGGTTAAGCCAAAATTAAAAATTGCTAATGATAATAAGAGTCCCTTGAATTTGTTTTCCCAATCAGATGTTCGCGATATGGAATTGGATGCCAGTTATGCTGATCGAGGGATCATTTTTTCTGACACATTAGCCAATAGATATAACCCTTCGCCAGTCGCAATGATCATCAGTCCTTGGATCACAATGAAAATCACAAGGATCAATCCTCCCAAGCCACCAAATAATCCTACGCCTGTGACGCGCAATCCTGGTTGAAGCGGTGTCGCCCCCAATGCGCGGCTTCCCGCCCGGACCATCCCAACGACGCCCAAAGTCAATCCACCGAGCAAAACAATAATGCCGAAGATAATCAATATCACTGCTGTGATACGAGCTAGAGTTTTCATACAACATGGTCTCCTTTTGTGGTTCAGGATTCTACTTTCTAAGAATTATCTCTGTATGAAGGAGGTGTAAATTTCAGGTAAAACATACGGCTTGTCGTCCTCCTCAATCTTGTCATAAACTCGCTGAACTGCGACTTCAATTTCCTGACCAGGATGTTTCCACAAATCATCAGCAGACCATCAGCTTTTGGAACTCGCTTGTTTCTCCACTCATGACCTTGCAGTCTATAATATATTTTGTTACTACTCAGCCGTCTGAGTGGGGATGAAAGGCGGGATAGAAGGTCTAGCGACCATAGCCAGATGAAGTACTTCTAGGATAGCGTGCTCGTTTTTATAGGCTGTGGCAATTTAGCTGCGCACCTGGCCGCAGGTTTTTGAGCCGTGATAACTGCTAAAGCAACCGAAGATTTTCTGCTTTAGCCAAGTCATGCGGATATCGCGCTCAGCCCAGTTGTTGTCAAACGGCACCTTGAAATCAGTCATAAACGCCAGGCTCATATCGGGGGAATCTCTCAATTACTCCAGTGGGTTTTTGGCAGGTGTTTGATTGAGCCGCCCGCGCTGCCCCGCCTGCTCTGCCGTTTGTTGGGGAGAGGAGGGCCAGCCACCCTTCGGCGAGGATCTGATGATTGAGATTGCCCTAAAAAAGCGGGGTAAGGTCAGTAATGTAACCTCCCTCTTCTTCTTGATACAAAAACACCTTCGTTATGAATGTATCACAGGAGGTGCTGTCTTTTCGTGCCCATTATTAAGGGTCGGCTCGAAGAGCTGGGTGTTTTTTGAAGTTTGACTTTCAAGGTTTTGCCGCGCCTTGACAAAGTGTTATGGTCTGGCACACATAAATGAACATCGAACATGCCAAAGATCGACCTTATAAATCATTTGGTAGCCCGGTCAGTCAAATGGAACACCTTCTTCACCGTGTTGGCATCAGAACAATTGCCTGTTCGCTATACTCGTACTGGCTGCTACGTTGTTTTTACTAGCATAGGATCATGCTCGCTCAAAATCATCTGACAGCCAGAAAGTTATCGCTCCGCGCTTTACCAGGAGTTGCTCGTTCAGCCGCCAGTTCTTTACACGATATAACGTTTTCCGGCATGAGCGTGTATTTTTATATTTAGGTATTAACCAATTTTACTCGCTCATGACAAATGGTTTGATGTTAACTTTATTGAACGGTTTTCTTCCAAGTTGAACATTGCAATTCCATCTGGCTGGAATATTGAACAGAACAAAACGGCCTCCCTGGATTGCTTGCTTCCAGCACGATCGGCCATGGAAAATATTCAGGCAGAATAAGTTGTGGATACGTCGAACGGATGGTATCCTGATACCAATCGAAGGATAAGAGGTCGGTGGCAACCACGACAAGATCCGGGCGTTCATGCAAAGCAAAGCGAAAATACCATAGCGCAAAAATCGCCTGATCCCCTTGAGCAAAAACTAATGCATTGGCCGGGGCATTCGCCAAGACTTCCTGGCCGAAGTTTTCTGCTCGCAGATCATGTGACGCATCCACCTGCGACCAATGAACGAGGGACAGGAGCAGAAGATAGAACAACAGCCCAAAACCGATCAATCGCCCCATCCACTGGTGCTCGCGGGGAGCAAGGTCCATCAGGCCTTGTGTCCCCAGACCGATCCAAATCGCGACCGGTATCATTGTTGGAATCAAGTAGATGTACCAATCCGTTGTATTGTAATTAATCGCAAATGCTGAATAGATCAGCATCTCCCAAATGCTCAGGAGTAGCAGACGAGATGGAACAAGAAAAAGTGTTAATCCGACCAGACCTACACCAAGTCCCACCAAACCAAATTGTCCGACCAAGAGTCCTGCCCAAATCTGAACCCTGCTCCAGACATCCACGAAGGATAAACTAAATAGATTGGTCTGATAAAGTTGACCAGAAACCAGCCACCATTCCCGCGGGAAAGTGATCGGATCCCCCCAATTCACCGGTGGGTGGGTTGAGGCCCACCATGGAAGCAGGAGATACGGAGTTAACCCCACGATGGCAGAAAGGAAAATCCGCAAAACTGATCCTGTATCCATCTGCCAATTTTTCCAAAAATATTTTTTTCCTCCAATCGCCAGAGGGCAATATGGCTTCGGAGGGAACAAACGGACAAGGAAGACAGCCGGCATCAATAATATGATCGTGAGATGAACGCCCAGACCTAAGCCGAGCACCAATCCCAGAATCACATCATGGTGTTTATGCAGGGCCTCAGGTACGTTGATGGTTAACAGGTACAAAACGAGGGCCACAAAAAAAGCATTTAGAGCATACACTTCCGTGATGACGGCTTGAGACCAGGCCAATGGTGCGATACCGAATGCAAATCCCCCAACCATCCCAGGCAGCCAGCTATTCGAAGCCTTTTGAGAAACCAATTGGCGTTTAACTATGCCATAAACCAGCACCGATGCCGAGGACATCGCCAGCGCTGAAAACAGATTGGTGCGGTACGCCAGCGATCCAAAGGGCAACAACTGGAAGAGCCGTGCCAACATCAAGTAGACGGGATAGCCGGTCGGATGCGCGATCCCGCCGGTCACAGCCGCTGTAATCAAATCTCCGCCATCCGCCCCATCGTTAGCCCACGTCAGACCGGGTGCCAGTGTGGCAAGATAAACCGCCATCAACCCGATTCCCAATAGGGCAGGGGACGCCTGAACAAAAGATAGCTGGTTAGTCTTCATTCTAAGTTAACCTGAGTTCGGGATAAGGGGCTCGAGGGGAAAAACTTGGATTTGCGAAAACAAGCATTCCCAGGAGCCCCTCGATGGATAGTCTACTCGAATTATTTTGTGATGTCGATGACTTCTGCCAATCGTTTGTACCGAAGTGGAACAAGCAACGGTTTTCGGACGGTGAAATCCAACGACAACGAAAGCGGAGTTTGAGTCTGAGTGAGATCATGACGATCCTGATCCATTTCCATCAATCGCGTTACCGCGATTTCAAGGCCTGCTACACGGACTATGTGCTGAAGCGATTGCGCAGTGAGTTTCCGGGCTTGGCCAGTTACACGCGCTTCGTAGAGTTCATCCCATTCGCACTGATTCCATTATGCGTTTACCTACGGATTTCCTGTTTGGAGGCGTGCCTGGGAATTTCCTTCATGGATTCCACCGCTGTAGCCGTCTGCAATAACCCGAGGATCCACTCCTACCGGGTCTTTGCCGGACTGGCTGAGCGTGGGAAAACCTCCACCGGTTGGTTTTTTGGCTTCAAATTGCACTTGTTCTTCAATGACCGGGGTGAGTTACTCCATCTGACGCTTACCCCTGGCAATATGGACGAAAGTGCTGTGTTCTTCCAGTACCGCCAACCGGTTCCCAAGCTGGTCCGAAAGCTATTCGGAAAACTATTTGCCGATCGAGGCTACATTTCTAAAAAACTGGTGGACGAACTGCTGCGCACTTTTAATGTTCAATTGTTCACTGGCATCCGTTCCAATATGAAAAATGTGATGATGCCTTTGACCGATAGGCTCCTGCTGCGAATACGTGCGATTGTGGAGACGATCATTGACCAGCTCAAAAATATCTCCCAGATCGAGCATTCCTGACACCGCAGTCCCACCAACTTTCTGGTCAATCTCATCTGTGGACTGATTGCTTATTGTCGTCAGCCCAAGAAGCCTTCTCTCGGCTTAGGCACTTTGCCTGCTCTCATCGCCTAACCCGAACTGACGTTAAGTTATTAACAAACAAGCAGCGGAGAATCATTGATCGATCCCTTCCGCTGCCTGTAGAGGAAACATTGATGGCGGAGTATCTAAGTCTGAGAAGCCAGAACGTAATGGCCGGTCTCGGAGGCAGGCGTACACTCCATTCCAGTATTCAGCGTGGTGACTAACGCCGACCAGGTCTGGCCATCGAAAACGTAAGTCTGGCCGAGGATAGTGGGCACCTCTGCAAAGCATATCTGGACACTGCCCTCCGTGCTCGTCAAAACCGGGAGGGGTTTTCTGTTTAAATAATACGTC
>DATFYI010000208.1:0-8432 GCA_035315125.1 Anaerolineaceae bacterium
TCGGCTCGAATGTCCAGCCGACCGCTCGGGCCGGTTTCTACGGTGTGGCGGGTTGGCATACGCGCGCTCACCTGCTGAGAGCGCTCTACGAAGGGGTCGTTCTCGGCCATTTGAGCCATATTGAAAAATTGCGCTCCGCGGGAGCCCACATCAACTCGGCTCGCCTCGCTGGCGGCGGTTCGCGCAGTATAGTTTGGTCACAGATGTTTGCCGATACGATTCAAGTGCCAATGGAAATTACGGATGGCAACGAGCTAGGGGCTCGCGGCGCAGCTCTGGCGGCTGGTGTCGGCGTTAGGATCTACCGCGATTATGCCGAGGCTGTTCAGGAAGCCGTGTCGGTCGTGCGCGTTCATGAGCCGATCCCGGCCAACACGCCGCTTTATCTGCAACGTTATGCCGAATATCAGCGACTGGTAAAAGTGATGCAAGCGCCGTGGGAAGCGCTGAACAAGCTCGGTGAGCAGAATATCAACCGTGAGCAGTGATCGTTTGGATTCCACGCTCGATCAGATTCTGGCCGAGGTAGCAGCCTGCGTGCACCAGGTTTCAGCCGAAAGTCTGGCCCATGCCGGGGCGTTGATTGAATCTCTCCTCAAAGCCTGCGATTTTTGTGACGAAGCAGGTACAGACCGTAGGAAAAAATATACCATGCGCCGAGAGACAGCTCGCCGGGATCGGGTTATCATTCTAACATTGATCGACAGCGGTTTGCGGGCGAGCGAATTGTGTTCCTTGCGCATTGCTGATTAAGATCAAAAGACGGGGAAAATCACCATCCGCCATGGCGTGAATGGGGGCGCACCGAAAGGCCAGCCCAGCGGATAACTGGAGGTCGTAATTTCTGGTCAGCGCCAATCCGAGAGCCAGAGGAGTTGACCTACCCAATCTTCCGCTTCGTTTTCTGCCAGTGCACGGTCTAGTAATGTGATTAATTCCTTAAGGGAGTAACATTGCTGGTTCGCCAGAAGAATACCCTTGTGCTCGGGCATCCTTCTGGCAGGTTGGATAAAATCTCCGATGTCGAAGGTGAATAAGACTCGATCATGGGCGGACGCCCACAGAAGTTGAAATTCATCGCTGGCATCGAGGGCCAAACCAGGCGCTGGGGTGCGGGTGACATCGTGACCTTTCGCAACCAATGCATTGTACAGATCTTTCTTGGAGGCGTCGGCATCCAGATGCAGCCGGGGTTTAGCCATTCCGGCTCGTTTCCAGCAATGAGTCAGACTGAATTAACAGGTTAATTTCAGCCTGGTGTGTTTGATAGAAGGAAATTGCTTCTTTGATTTGGCTAACCGACAGATCGTACTGGCAAGCGATTTCTGCCGGGGACTCATTCCAATCTCGGTTGGCAATCACAACTGTCTGCACACGGATGCCGGTCCCTCGAAGCACTGGAGACGGGATGCCTGATGCGCCACGCCGGTAGGTAATGCTTGGAAAATTCGGATCATCCATTCCGGCTTTCAAGGCGCTGACTTTCTCCGCTACCGACCAGAGGATAAATTGGTTGAGGGAAACGCATTGTTGTTTGGCAAGCGCCTCGGCTTCTTTCTTTAATTCAACAGGTAAGTTAACCGCATATCTTTCAGACATGTCAATTCTTCAATTGTTGTACTATATTACATCGTGTATTACATCACTTCTGAAGTCATGTCGATGACTCTATCTTTTACAATGTAATTGACCTCGCAGTTCGGGTACTCCATTTAGCGATATGTCCGAGTCACGATAGTACTCCAGGCGGAAGAGTAGGTCGTCGGCATATTTCCAGGCCTTCAAGTACTTAAACCAATGCGGCCGGAATACTTCTCCAGAAGGAGTATCCGGCCAATGTGTGTGCGGCGTGTGATTACGCCAGGCAGATTAAGAATGGGTTGCCTGGGCCCGGTAGAGACCGCGTCACTTTGCTCAGACCATAGCTATCATTTACGATTACGACTTTGAATGCGATGGGCAAGTGTCCCGTCAAGGGCGGGACATTTGTACCGGAAAAACTTAATTCTCCTAGAAAAGACCAATATCGAAAAAACAACTCATCTGTGCAGAGTAAATAATTAATAATACGGGTACGAAGAATTAACAACGAAGTCCACGCATAACCCGGAAGTCAGTTATCATAGCTATATCTCGACGAACACCCACCCCGATTCTATCTTCGTTGGATAGACACCAATCGCATTGGTGTGAATGTGTAGCATGAGCATGGTAGTATTTTTAAGAAACGCTTCGGTCCGCGGCGGAGAGGTTTCGTTTCCCAAGTAGGTCGGCAAGGGCCCCGAGAGTGGCTCCCCTGTGGTGACGTCAAACTGGGCACAATGCATGGCGCAGGTGAGGATTGAGCCATCCAGTGTGCCCATCTCGAGCGGTGCGTTCATATGCCCGCAGCGCCGGTCCAGCGCGTAGAAACTGCCGTCACAGTTGCAGATAATGATCTCGCGACCGTTTAGCTCGATTGCTTTCATCCCACCTGGGGCAATCTCAACAGCCTGGATTGCCTGAACAAAGGCTTCACTCAAGGCCCATCTCCTTTGCCGACAGCTGCGGCAGGCTGTCCGGGTCGGTCACATCCTGGTGCACGAACAACCCGCACCAGCAGCGCTGCATGGCGTCGAAATGCTTTCGGTGAAACGGGATGCACGGGCAAACGATCTGCATGTCCCGAGCGCGATCGCGCCGGATGGGCTGACAGGGGCAGAAGGGAATGCCGTGCTTCTCCTCGAGCTTCACCTCCTGCTCGAGGAGAAAGTCGACCAGATCTTTGTCTGGGGTAAATTTGAACCCAAGCGGCTCAACGACCTGGGTATGAAAGTGGCGCAGTGCCATTTTTCGGGATTCGATGTCCATTACGCGCCAGCGGGAATGCCCATCACTTTGGCATAGACGGCTGGCTGCCAGCCCACCACCACCTGATCGCCGATGCGCACGAACGGAAAGCCATTCGCGCCGGCTGCATCTAACTCAGCCATGATCTTATCCTGGGTGGCCTCATCCGCCAGATCATAATCGATATAATCAAACGGGATCTGGTGTTCGGTGAACCACTTCTTGGTCTTCCGGCACCAGGGGCAGGTCGACAGGGTGTACATGGTAACTTTTTCCATTCTAAGCTCCTTTTATTCAAAGCTAATAAATAGTTTGCCCGCCTCAGCCTTGACGGGGTAGACCGGCAGGCCGAGCTCGGAAGCATCGATAAAACGCCCCGTGCGGATGTCATAGCGCCAATCATGGCACCGGCAGGTGAGGGTGAAACCATCGAGCGCGCCGATAAACAGCGGGCAGGCCATGTGCGCGCATTTACCAGAAACGGCATGCAGCGTCCCATCCACGCGGGCGATGACGACATTCACCCCTAGCGGGTAAACCGGCGCCATGCTGCCCTCGGGCAGGGCTGTCTCTTCCATTACATAGATCCAGGTCATCGTTTCCTCGTGTCCACTATCGTCATTCGGCTGCGGTCTTGATAAATGTCCCCTGCTCCAGTTCTTCGAAGGCCTGGCGCAGCTCTTTTTCGCTGTTCATCACAATTGGGCCATACCAGGCGATAGGCTCGTAGATGGGCCGGCCCGAGATGAGCAAGAATCGCACCGGGTTGTCCTCGGTTGTGACCACGATCTGATCCCCATCCTCGAAGAGGATCAAGGTGCGGTCACCCATCCAGCGATCGTGCTGCATGTCGAAATAGTTGCTGCCCTCCCGCTCATAAGCAAAGGGGTCCTTCTCATCGCAGAAGATGGCTTTGCCATCCACCACGTAGGCGAATACGGTATGACCGGGCGGGGTAGGGAAGGTGAAGCGTGTCTTTGCCGGCACAGTCATATCCAGGTACTGTGGGTCGATCACGATATTTTCCACCGGCCCACGCATGCCCATCACTTCACCACAAATGATGCGCACCATGACACCCCCTTCCAGGGTTACCACAGGGATCTGTGCGCATTCAATATTTTGGTAGCGTGGATCCATCATTTTATTGGCGCGGGGCAGGTTGGCCCACAGCTGGAATCCATACATGTGTCCGTCTGAGTCACTCTCGGGCATTTCTTGATGCAGAATGCCGCTCCCGGCGGTCATCCACTGTACATCGCCGGAGGTGATAGCGCCCTGGTTGCCCATACTATCGCCGTGCGCCACCTGTCCCCGCAGCACATACGTGATCGTCTCAATGCCGCGGTGTGGGTGCCAGGGAAAACCGGGCGCATAGTCCTGGGGGCTTTCGTTGCGGAAGTCATCCAACAGCAAGAACGGGTCGAAGGTGCGTACGTCGGTGGAGCCGCCAAACGCGCGGTGCAGATGAACCCCTGCGCCTTCGAGCGTGGGCTTGCTTTTGTACATCCTATGGATTTTGCGAGTTTTCATCCTGATCCCTGCCGTCAACTAGTATAGTTCTTGGTCCGGATTATTCCTTTCTAATTCAGCGATGTACCGCGCTCTTGAGTAACACTTCTTCAGCTATATTGATGGTGACGTCTTTGTCTACCAAAAAACCGCCTGTTTCTCTATCCAAATCAGTTATTAATCCAAAGTCCTTACGATTTACTTTCGTTTTGGCTTGAAAGGCAGCTCGCATCTTGCCCGATGGATCATTAAGGACGCCTGAAAAGGTCAGGGCTAGCGACACAGGGCAAGTAACACCATACAGAGTCAAATTTCCATCGACGGTAAAGTGCCCCCCTTTCCTGTCTTGATTTTTGTGCTGATGAAAGTCATCTTGGGAAATCCCTCCACATCAAAATATCTCTCGCTGTGCAGGTCTTTGTCTCGATCTTCGTTGTGAGTGCTAATACTGGCAGTATCTATGCTTACCTCACACGATGATAAAAACGGGTCTTCAGCAATACTTATTATTCCTGAAATTGAGTCAAAACGGCCCCAAACCCGTCCTACTATCAGATGCTGAACAATAAATTCCGCAAAACTATGTGCCGGATCAAGCATATATTCTCCAGCTACGGGGATCAAATTCCCGGAAAATACACGTGAGACATCCGTAGAATTAGTCATAGGTACCTCCTATGTCGTCAGTTGCCAATAAATTGTCAAAAATTGAGAATAGCCAATTTACTACATCATCATCCCGCTATTCAATGAAGAGATACTCTTCATTGAATAGCGGGATCTCCTAGCCAGAATATCGTGGGCTTCATACATTTTCACGGCAACCATGATGGACGTTGTCCGCGTATTATTCTACGCACAGATCAGGATTCTTCCACCCGAGGCCGGTTTAACCCAGGCCAATCTGTTTCATAAAACCTACCAGGTCATAGAAAAGGTTTTCTTCCACTATTTCACCATTCACCCAATGTGCGACCGTGCAAAAGTCAACTGAGAAGGATTTATTGGTTGGGGGAATAAGTTTACCGTCTGCTCCCTTCATGGGCCCCTTCATAGTTCCCGTGAATTTTGCTATGGAGCAGGTCCAATCTCCTTGCGCAAATAAAACTTTATAGGGGCGGTTTCCAACATGATTGTCTGGGAAGGTTTTAAACATCTCCTGGGCTTCGGCTGTATGATCGTGTATTCCATTAGTAGCAGGGCCCCCACCTGGCCAATGTACCACTGTATCGTGGCTGTGCCGTTTAGCAAATGTTTCCCAATCCTGGGCATTCCAGGCATCATCCAAAGTTTGCATCAATTCCATATTTGTCTTTTCGCTCATTTGATTGCCTTCTGTCGTTATCTGATTTTTGTAATAATGCTATCCTATTCGAAATGCAAACATTGTTTGTAACTGGAAATCCCACTACTTCCATCAAAAATAGTAACATAATCCTAGGTAAAAATCAACTAGCCATGTTTTAATAAGCCTTGAGCCATTTATCTCTCGTCGGTGATAAGATTATAGAAATTGCCCAATCTGTGCTTTTTTAGAATATTACTGGCGTTACGTATTAAGATGAGTGGTTTTTGCGAGTGCTAAAAAAAATACTTTGAAGGAAATGATACTGGAAATTGATTTTAACGACAGTGATAAAGAACTGCGGGAAATCTTGGAATATTCCCGCATAATTGCCATGGTGGGCGAGTCAGACAATCATTACTATACCAGTTATCAGGTCGCGCAATATCTCAAGGATATGGGATACAAAGTATACCTCGTGAATCCCACCATCAAGTCTGTTGAAGGCGACCGGAGCAATGCATCTCTGGCCGATGTTCCTGAGCCAATAGATTTTGTGGATGTGATCCGCGACCCAATGTATCTCGACGAGATTGTTAAAGAGGCAATTGCGGTGGACGAAAAAACACTTTGGGATCAACTTGACGTCGTTTCAATCGACCAGAAACCGGAGCGAAGGGCAAAAAAGGCCGGGCTCAAGCTTGTCTCAAATAAGTGCATGCGGATCGAGCACGAACGGCTCATGATCCCAGCAAAATAAAGCCGCCCGGATGAAACGCAGGTTATATGATAAAGAAAGTACCCTGAATAATTCCATTCAATTTACGCAAACGGTTTTTGGCATGGGTGGGTTTTAAAAGGAGTATGTCTATAATGATCGATTGGAATGAATATCACGCCCAGATTCAAAAGACGATTGCCGAAATTGGTCGCACCAGTCCAGATAAAGACCGTGGATACCGCACAATCGGTGACGCCGGGAAGAGGGCTGACTTGCTGGGGCCAAAAATCCGCGAATTGATTGCTCTGGCAGTTAGCGTAACGGTCGAATGTGATGGTTGCATCGCCGTCCATACGGATGCCGCCTTAACGGCCGGCGCGACCGAGCAGGAAATCATTGAAGCGTTAGGTGTCTCAGTGTCCGTGAAGGCTGGATCCGCGCTGATTTTTTTCACCCGCGTTCTTGATGCGGTGAAAGCCAAAATGGGACAGCAATTCGAAAGTACGCCATAATTCAGGCGTCTTCTAATAGCCACTAAATAAAACAAATGGTTTTTTATAAATGGAATGGAGGAAGAGCAATGAACGATTCACATGCTGGAAATCAAGTCATTGAAAGCCGAGAACCAATCCGGTTTCTGGTGTTTTCCGCCTCGCTTCGCACTGCTTCGCTGAACTCACAGTTGGCGAGGCTTGCTGCGAAGATCATCGAGCAGCATGGAGGGATCGTTGACCTGGCAGAAATGGCCGATTTTGACGTTCCCTCTTATGATCAGGACACCCAGGATGCGGATGGATATCCTCCAGGCGCAGAAGTGTTTCACCGCCGCCTGGAGGCCAATGATGCCTTTGTCATCGCATCCCCGGAGTATAACAATTCCATGCCTGGCCTGCTCAAAAATGCAATCGACTGGGAATCGCGTTATCGTCCTCAGCCATTCAATGAACGGCACGGTCTGTTGCTTTCAGCGTCGCCGTCGATGGTCGGCGGTAATCGGGGACTGTGGGCGCTGCGCCAGCCCTTGGAGCACCTTGGCGCACGCATCTTTCCGGATATGTTCTCACTGGCCCAGGCTCACAAGGCTTTCAACCCGGCAGGCGATATAGCTGACCCACAGCTCGGTAAAAGGCTGGATCTCACCATTAAAGCGTTCATGGATCTTGTAGAAGCCGCGAAGCATTACCCGTGTGTTAAAAAGGCCTGGTTTGAATTTCTGGGTGAACAACCAGATAAGGCAACCGAGAGAGTCGAGTAACGGGAGATGTTTATTCCATGATACAAATTCGAGATGTTTTACAGGTGAAATTCGGCAAGATCGATCAAGCCGTAGAATTATTTACCCATCTATCCTAGCCAGTCTCTGAAAGGGTGGTCATGGGGCAGCATTTTGAAGTGCTTACTGACATCACCGGGGAAATGTACTCCCTGGTGAATGAGTTCGTTGTTAATAATATGGCAGAATTCACTGAAATGCGTGAAAAGCAATTCTCCCAACCCGAGTTTGAGCGCTGGTTTCAACAATTTCAATTGTTTGTCGAAGGCGGGCGGCGCGAGTATTACACCATTGAAGGACCAATCCAGACCTGGTCCCGCCCAGGTGTCATTGTCGTGCGAGAAGGTTACCGGGCGTACAAATGGCAATTTCGCAAGGCTGTTGAGCTCTTACAGCGTTATGGCGGACTGCTGGAATTTTTCAACGTTGGTTCGCACCCCCGCATTCTTACCGATGTCAGAGGTCCCATGTTCCAGGCGGTCATTGAAATTGAAACGGAAATCTCTCAGCCTGGGAAAGCCAAAGGCGCAAGTTGTACCGGGAAGTGGAGTTTCAGGTCTGGTTTAACCAGTTAATGACGAGTGTCGAAGCCGGCGCCATGAATTCTTTCGAGTTGACTATACCGGTGGGTAGAAGTTTGTGCATACAATGTCTATGGTCAATCTATAAATATTTGGATAAACCCGACCATTGACCAGACATTAATGGAGTAACGATCATGGCTGAAGAACACATGAATCAAAATATGGATAAACAAACAACCGCAAACGACAAGGCATCAATACCCCCCATCACTCGATGGAGGAACCGGC
>DATFYI010000209.1:0-44392 GCA_035315125.1 Anaerolineaceae bacterium
ATTTTAGTTCGTTCATTGGGTGAAGCACGAAACACTGCTTACAAAGGTGTTGTTCGACCAGTAGAAGGCACTATTTTAACAGTTGCAAAAGATGTCGCCTCAGCCGCCGAAGAAGCCTTAAAACAAACTTCTGATTTGCGCATCATTTTGGGAAAAATAGTTGATGCTGCTGATAAATCAGTAGAGCGCACGCCTGAGTTACTGCCAATTTTAAAACAGGCGGGTGTGGTAGATTCGGGTGGAAAGGGCCTTTTCTTTATTTTTGATGGAATGAACCGCTACCTGAATGGGCAACCCCTGGAGACAGTTATTGCCAAAGTCCAACCCATATCTTCAATGAACATGAAAGAAACAATGGAAACAATTGAACCCGGCCAAGATTATGAAGTCGTTGTCGATTTCAAGCCTAATTCACCATTGGATATGAACCGGTTTTATAACGACTTATCACAGATGGGTACTTCTATTCAGATTGGGGAAGGCGATGGTATGTACAGAATGCATATCCATGTGCCAACTGACAAACGGTACGAACCAATCGATTACGCCATGGGAATAGGAACAATCACAAAAGTTGCTATGGAAAACCTGGTTGCTCAAGTTGCAGATCAGGAAGAGAAATCTTCACCCAATCTAAGCCTGCCACCTGTTGAGCTCGGGCATATAGCTGTTGTTGCTGTTTCACCAGGTTTGGGAATTTCCAGAATATTTGCCAGCCTTGGCGCAAACGCCATCGTCGAAGGTGGCCAAACAATGAACCCAAGCACTGAAGAGATCTTAAAATCGTTTGAAAACCTCCCAACCGATAAAATAATCATTTTGCCAAATAATAAAAATATAATTTTGGCAGCTCAGTCCGCTATCCATATGACTGTAAAAAAAGTTGCTGTCGTGCCAAGCTCATCTGTTCCCCAAGGATTAGAAGCAATGCTTCGATTACTGCCGGATGGGGATTTTGATAATATCGTAAAGGATATGACAGATGCGCTGAAAGATGTTGACACCGGTGAAATCACCACTGCCACTCGTTCTATTGAAATCAATGGGGTCAATGTCCAAGAAGGTGAAGTTATCGCGCTGCTTAATGGAAAGCTTGTATTTTCGGCTAATAATCTTGAAGACGCCTGTCTTGGATTATTGAAAAAAGCAAATGCAGCTGACAAAGAAAGAATCACCTTATTTTACGGCGAAAACGTTTCGAAAAACATTGTCAACGGTATAGTTGACAAAATTCGCGCAGCCTATCCTACTCATGAGATAGAGCTACACGAAGGGGATCAACCCCATTATCAATTTATCATCGCAATCGAATAATTATGAGTTCAATTTGCATCGTTACAGATAGCTCAGCCCAGTTTGCCCAACCCTCATTCCCTGGTAGGAATGTTGTAAAAATTATTTCACATGACGTTCAAATCAATGGGCATATCTTTCCGGAAGGAGAAGACTTAAAAGCTCAAAATTTGCCCCCTTCCGCGAATAAGGAACTACAGCCTAAATTGATCCCGCCATCTCCCGAAATGTTTTACAAGGAATTTTCATCGATCGGTCAAAGCTACGATACAGTCATTGGACTTTTTCTTTCTTCCTCATTAAGTGAATGTTATCATAATGCTGCAAAAGCAGCTGCAACACTTCATGGACGCTTCAATGTTCAAACCATCGATTCACAGACCACATCACTGGGTTTGGGCTTGTTGGTTCAATATGCCGCTGATCTTATCGCAAAAGGCTGTTCACTATCTGATATTGAATTACATATTCGCAGTCAAATACCACAAATTTATGGGGTTTTTTGCACTCCAGGATTGACCTATCTGTACTCAAACAAATTTATTGATTATGCCCAAGCAACAATTGGAGAAATGCTTGGATTGCTTCCAATTTTTGCTTTGGAAGATGGACAGTTGAGCCCATTAGAAAAGGTCCGAAATCACCGTCACGCCATAGAATTTTTTCAAGAATTTTTAGATGAGTTCGAATCCCTTCAGCATATTGGCTTTCTTCAGAGCGCTCCGTCAAATACACAAGAAGCTCGTATGCTCAGGGATTATGCACAGGACAGTTTTCCAAAAACGCCATTTACTGAACATACCATCAATCTTCCACTTTCGGTTCTTTTTGGGCCACGCAGTATGGGTTTAATCGTGGTTGAAGCGCATGGTCGTCAACGCCATTAATTGGG
The DNA here is from genome assembly GCA_035315125.1 of Anaerolineaceae bacterium. Taxonomy (GTDB): domain Bacteria; phylum Chloroflexota; class Anaerolineae; order Anaerolineales; family Anaerolineaceae; genus DATFYI01. Next base: position 2,186 of record DATFYI010000209.1, read on the forward strand.
GTAAAATATCTCCATGCCTTCATCGATAGATAAACTTATAAAATTCTTTAAACTAGAAGCAGAACGTGGATATGATAATCGGGCTGTCGTGGGCGGCCTGGAAAAAGTTATACCAATTTGGGAAAAAGAATCGCAGGCCGACCATTTGGAAGAGACATTGATCAAATCCGTTTCTGCCAGATTGAGTGAATACCGGGATCTCGATCCTAAAACTCGATCGGAAACAATCAAACAATTAACCGATATTCTTTATCATACAAATATTCCAGAGAAAATTGACAATCCAAACACCACACAATCTGAAAAGCAATTAGCCGGTAACACAATCAAGCAGGTTTCCTCCTCACAGTCAATTCCTGCAAGAACACAACCAGGAGCAACTGATCCAGGTTCTAGAAATCGAATTCCAAATGGCTCAACTCCACGATTTCAGGATTTGCCGGCTGCCTCTGGTCTCAATGCTCCATTGACAGTTTTACCGGGTGTCGGTCCACGATATGCCCAAATATTACACACGATTGGGCTGGATACTTTGGGCGACCTTTTATATTATTTTCCTCGCCGCTATGATGATTACAGCTCAATGAAACCAATTAACCGGCTGGCTTATGGGGAAGAGGTCACCGTTATCGGCACTGTCCAGAGTTCGCAAACTCGTCCAATTCGTGGTGGCCAGTCACAGTTGACAGAAGCCGTAGTTAGTGACGGCACTGGCTACTTGCGTTTAACCTGGTTCAATCAACCCTGGATTGCAAACAAGCTTTCTCAAGGTACACAGGTCACTTTATCAGGGAAAGTTGACATGTATCTGGGTCGTTTGGTGATGACCAACCCAGACATGGAGCCGGTAGAACAAGCACATCTTCATACTAATCGGATTACTCCAATATACCCCTTAACCTCACGAATCACTCAACATTGGTTACGCCGGATCATGTTTCAAACTGTCGGATTTTGGGCTCAACGTATACCGGATTACATTCCCGAATCAATTCGAAAACAAGTCGGCCTGATTGACCTTCCCACTGCATTGTATCAAATCCATTTCCCTGACTCCCAGGAGAAGCTAAAAATCGCTAGGAACCGGCTGGCGTTTGACGAAATCTTCTTGCTCCAACTGGGAGTTCTTAAACAAAAACAATCCTGGCAATCTGCGGTAGCCAACAAATACGAAGTTACCGATGATTGGTTCAAACAGCAAATTGGTAGATTACATTTTACTTTGACTGGTGCACAACATCGAGCGCTAATGGATGTTCGAGCTGATCTGGGTTCTGGTCGTCCAATGAACCGTCTTTTGCAAGGTGATGTCGGCTCAGGTAAGACCGTTATTGCTGTTATGGCTATTAATATCATTACCAGTCATCATGCGCAGGCTGCATTTATGGCGCCAACCAGTATTCTAGCAGATCAACATTACAAGAGTATGCTGAAATTATTAGTAGAACCAATCGATGAATTCGAGGCGCCTCTCAAACCAGATGAGATTGGTTTATTGCTCGGGGATACTCCTGATACTGAAAAAAATCGTATTCGAGCCGGACTTTCCGATGGAAGCATCAAATTGGTAATCGGAACTCATGCCCTGATCGAGGACCCAGTCATCTTTAAGTGCTTGCAGCTTGTCATTGTTGATGAACAGCATCGCTTCGGTGTAGCTCAACGTGCTACCCTGCGGTCCAAAGGCGAAAATCCACATCTAATGGTCATGACAGCTACTCCGATCCCCCGTTCGCTAGCATTAACCGTTTATGGCGACTTGGATCTTACGGTAATGGATGAAATGCCTGAAGGTCGTTTACCAATAGAGACTCACATCCTTCATCCACTGGAAAGGGAACGTGCTTATAACCTGATTCGTTCTCAAGTTCAGGAAGGTCACCAGGCATTCATCATTTATCCGCTTGTGGAAAATGGTGATGATGACCAGGTTTCCGAATTCAAAGCGGCAGTGGATGAACACACTCGTTTGCAAAAAGATATTTTCCCGAAATTAAAGCTTGGACTCCTGCATGGTCGGCTCAGACCAGAGGAAAAAGATGATGTTATGGCCCGCTTTAGAGATGGAGATTATCAGGTTTTAGTTTCCACTTCCGTGGTCGAGGTAGGTGTTGATATTCCGAACGCTACAATTATGCTTGTCGAAGGGGCTAACCGCTTTGGCCTATCTCAATTACACCAATTCCGGGGCAGAGTCGGGCGAAGCCAGATAAAGTCCTTTTGTCTTCTGATTCCGGAAACAGAAGATGCCCTCGAAAATGAACGTCTGGCTGTAATGGCTGAAACGACAGATGGTTTTGTATTGGCTGAACGCGACCTCGAGCAACGGGGTCCAGGTGATTTCCTGGGCACTCGTCAGGCCGGTTACTCTGAACTAAAAATGGCATCTTTAACAGACGTTAGATTGATTGAAAAAGCTCGTAATCAGGCCCTGGCTATTTTCGAACAAGATCCAGAATTAGCAGAAACCGGCCACAAAGCGCTTGCAAAAATGGTGACTCGATTCTGGGGCGGTGGTAAAGGAGATATAAGTTAACCATGGTACGCGCCCTTTTCCCAGGTACATTTGATCCAATCCATTATGGTCATGTCGATATTGCTCGGCGTACTGCACGCATATTTGATGAGGTAGTCGTCGCAGTCTATGATCGACCGCTTAAAAATTTATTGTTTTCACCGGAAGAACGTCTTAAATTGGTTTGTATAACCTTTGAGAATGATCCTAAAATCAAAGTGGTGGGTTACAGTGGCCTGACGGTTGAATATTGTAAAAAGATTGACGCTCAGGTAATCGTACGGGGACTGCGTGTTTTTTCTGACTTTGAACATGAATTCCGTATGGCTTTAGCTAATTACCGTTTAAAACCAGAAATTGAAGTTGTCGCGCTCATAACTCACGAAGAACATACTTTTCTGTCTTCAACCACTGTCCGAGAGATTGCCTCTCTTGGTGGTGACGTCACAAGTATGGTTCCACCTCACGTATCAGAAGCCCTTAAGAAGCGCTTTCGTGAATTAGGTGAAGGTCAAACCCTTGTACAAGTAACATCTTTACGCGATTAACCTGTATACTTTAACTCAACTATTTATAATGGCATTTATATTGCAACCATGTTGAGCATGTTTTTGCGGAGGGTGGTATGGATATTTTGCATCTAGTTGATCGTCTCGAAGAACTCTTCAATGAGAGTCGATCCATCCCGTTTACCCATAGTGTTGTTGTGGATGAAGACCGCATGCTCGACATTATCGATCAGATGCGGGTCTCAATTCCTGAAGAAATTAAAAAGGCCCAACAGTTGTTGGCTCAACGCGATCGCTTACTCGCCCAGGCACAGGAAGAAGCCAATCGAACGATATCGCTGGCTCGCGAGAAAAGTGAGCAGATTGTTGAACGTGATTCGATTGTTCAATCCGCTCAAACGCGGGCAGAGCAAATTGTAGCTCAGGCACGAATAGAATCGGAAGCCACCAAACACGAAGCAGACGTTTATGTATTAGATTCGCTCAGTAAAATTGAAATGGAACTGGACCGCTCACTTACTCAAGTAAGAAACGGTATCCGAGCACTTCAAAACGAAAAACAAACTCAACAACAAAAGTAAGCCAGGGGGTTATTCGATAGATCCTTTTTCACCCTCAGACTGATGTTCTGCCTCGGGTTTTTCTTCTTTACCGTGAGTACGTTTATGTCGGCTTGATTTGCCTTCCGTTGTTGGATGTAGGGCAACTTCAATTACTTGATCCATGTGGACAACCGGGATAATCTTGAGGTCATCCCTTACTTTTTTGGGAACATCCACTAAATCTTTCAAATTTCTTTCTGGCAAGATTATCGTTTTTAGACCAGCTCGATGAGCGGCTAATATTTTTTCGCGCAATCCACCAACTGGTAACACCCGTCCTCGTAAAGTGATTTCCCCGGTCATACCAACATCTTTGTAGATCTCTCTTTCAGTAAATGCTGAAATTAGAGCAGTGGCTATCGTTATGCCGGCGCTTGGGCCATCTTTTGGGATGGCCCCTTCAGGGATATGAATATGAACGTCGAGACGTTCAAAGACTTCTGGATTAATATCAAAATCACGTGCCTTCGATTTCAAGTAAGATAAAGCAGCTTGTGCAGATTCCTGCATCACATCACCGATTTGGCCCGTTATTTGCAAGTTACCTTTACCTTCTAAAATCAAGATCTCTACCGGCATGATTTCACCGCCACTCTCGGTCCATGCAATCGCTGTTGCTACACCAACCTCGTCTTTCCGCTCTGCCTCTGTCATAAAGAACTGGGGCGGTCCCAGGAATGTTTCAACAGTTGCATATCCCAACCTAGTTGGAAAGTGTTTTTTCTCGGATTTCATCCGCGCCACTTTACGGCACATTCTTCCGATTTCGCGTTCTAGATTGCGTACGCCAGCTTCGTAGGTATATTCACGGATGATCCGTTGTACAGCTTGATCTAAAACTTTAACCTCGTTTGTTTCAAGGCCAGTCTCTTCAAGCTGCCTGGGGATAAGAAACCGTCGAGCGATTTCTATCTTTTCTTCCTCGATATACCCCGGAAATTCTATAACTTCCATTCGATCTAGCAATGCTGGTGGTATTGTACCAATAGAGTTCGCAGTAGTAATAAACATAACCTTGGATAAATCATAAGCAAGTTCGAGATAATGGTCAGAAAAAGCAAAATTCTGTTCCGGATCTAATACCTCCAACAATGCAGCAGCCGGATCTCCCCGAAAATCAGCACCCAGTTTATCCACTTCATCTAACATAAACAATGGATTGATTGACCCGGCTCGACGCATCGTTTGTAAGATCCGACCTGGTAATGCCCCAATATATGTTCGGCGGTGTCCCCGGATTTCCGCTTCATCCCGAACTCCACCCAATGAAAGTCTCACAAACTTACGGCCCAATGCTTCCGAAATCGAGCGACCAAGAGAAGTCTTACCGGTTCCAGGCGGACCCACAAAACACAAGATTGGTTGCCGGGCACGTTTAGGTTTCAAGCTACGGACTGCGATGTATTCCAGGATACGGTCTTTGGCACGACCCAATCCGTAATGATATTGATCCAGTACGCGTGCGGCATGTCGCACGTCCAGGTTGTCCTCAGTCGCGAACGCCCAGGGTAGTTCCAATATCCAATCCAGATAATTCCGAAGAATTCCAACCTCAGGAGCCATAGAGGGCATTTGCGCCAATCGTTCCACTTCTTTAAATGCCTGAGCTCTCACTTCATCTGGCAATGGTGATTGTGTAACTTTTTCCCGTAGTTCGGCAACCTCACGTGTCCAAATATCACCCTCGCCTAATTCAGTTTGAATGGCTTTCATTTGTTCACGCAGGTAAAATTCGCGTTGGCTCCGGTCGACTTCACTTTGAACGCGTGTCTGAATCTCGTCCTCTAATTGCAGCACATCGAGTTCTTGAGCCAGTAGCCAATTAACTCTTTTTAACCGGTCTTGCGGATCGGACATTAATAACAGTCCTTGACGCTCTTTCAGTGGAAGTGAGATCGCAGTTGCAACCATATCAGCCAACCAACCTGGCTCGGTGATGTTCAAAGAGAAAAGATGAGCTTCGTCGGGCAGGCTTCTATCTAACTGAACGCAGCGTTCAAAAAGGTCGCGAGATGTCCGCATTAGTGCGTCTGTCTGGCGATCGACATCTGTTGGTTCCTCAATTGGGCGAGCACGCACTCGGAAAAAAGGTTCAAGTTGTGTAAACTCAACAATTTCGACACGCCGACGTCCTTGAACTAAAGCCGAATTATTTCCATCCGGCATATTCAATAAGCGCCCTACTGCCAGCTCAACACCAAGAGGTAAAAAATCTTCAGGCTTGGGAGTCTCGACTTCGGCATCTCGCTGTACCAAAGCGATCATGGTCTGGTAGTTGAATTGAGCTTCTTGGATAGCAAGTAAATTCGGCCCAGGGGTAATAAAAATCGGGGAAATCATGTGCGGAAATACCACTATGTCTCTTAAGACAAGCACAGCAAGGTCAATCAGGCCTTCTTCATCTGGCTCACCGTCCGGAATTCGATACAACTCCTCAGTGCGCTGCTGCAAAGAAGAGGAATAATCCTCCGAGTTTTCTTGCCGGGGGAACCACTCGTCCGACTTCATGATGATGAATCCTTTCTATTTCACAAGCCGTGTGATTTCCACTCTGACTTGGCCGGCTTGATGTCTGTTTAATTACACAATTTCTACAAACTATCGCAAAAGAAAGTATTTAATTGCGATATACCTTATCGGGTTGCCAATTTCAAATTATTGCTTCTGCACCAGTTAATTTCCAGAATAACTAAAAATGTGCCGTTGACTCGAAATATTGACTTTGATAGTTTCATTAAATAATAATCTAATTTTACCAGTTTATTGACATCCCTGTTATCAAAACGGACGTTTGCAACGGCCAAAATAAAATATCCGGAAAGTGTTTGGATGGATCGGTCAGGATTGACGTTTTAGCTTTGATCAGTTACATTTAGATCACAATCATAAAAGAGATGTCAATTGGAATCTTGACCCTTCACTTTTTTATTCCTGGCTGCACTTCGCTAAAGGAAAAGCGTAGCTATATCAAACCTGTTTTGGCGCGTTTGCATCGCGTATTTAATGTTTCAGTAGCTGAAATAGGCTGTCAAGATATGTGGCAAGAAACTGTCATCGCATGTGCTCTTATTAGTACTGATTCTGGCTACACGCAAAGAACACTCCAACAGGTAATTGGGTTCGCTGAAAATAATTGGCCCAACCTGGAATTACTCGAGCAGCGTATTGAGCTTGTGTAATCCTAAAAGGAAGGATGATAAAATGGATCTTCATCTGCATGGAAAAATTGCCCTGGTTACTGGCGCAAGCCGTGGACTCGGCTTTGCTACGGCTCATTTATTGGCGCAAGAAGGAGCAAAAGTTGCAATAAACGGCCGGAATATCAATCAATTAAACCAGGCCATAGAGCGCATCAAACAAGATACTTCTGTTGAGCTGATTGCCGTTCCCGGAGATGTTGCTGGGAAAGGAGTCGCTGATATTTTAATCCAACAAACCATTCAGGCATTTGGAGGTTTGGATATCTTAATAGCCAACGCCGGAGGTCCTCCCGCCGGCCCATTTGAAAGCTTTAATGATGAGACCTGGGAAAGTGCTGTTCAGGCAAATTTTTTGAGCCAAATGCGCCTGATCCGGGCTGCTTTGCCATATCTTCGCAAATCTAATGCAGCAAGTGTCCTTACGATCACTTCTTATTCTGTCCGTCAACCGATCCCGAACCTTGTGCTATCAAACAGTGTTAGGGCAGCAACTGTCGGCCTGACAAAAAGCCTGGCGCTTGAGTTAGGTCATGATCAAATACGTTTCAATTCGATCTTGCCGGGTACAACTGCGACCGACCGGATCAAGAATTTGAATATTGCCACCGCCCAGGCAAATGGCATAACAATCGAAGAGGTGGTGAAAAAACAAGCTGCAGAAATCCCTCTAGGACGAGTAGCTCAGCCTGAAGAATTTGCCAACGCAGCCGTATTTCTTGTATCGCCTGCCGCTTCATATATTACCGGCACGATGCTGACAGTAGATGGTGGTCTCGTCAGAGGGACTTTCTAATCTTAATAGTCAATCAAATTTACGATAAAATCAGACGATACCCCTTCATCCACAATAAAGGAGTCTAATGGTGCTGTCCTCATTTGAAATAAAAGAGCGTCTGGAGCGAATTTTACTGCGCGTTCAAAAACCAGGACGTTATGTTGGCGGTGAGCTCAATCAAGTTGAAAAACCATGGGATAGTGTTTATACCCATATTGGATTAATCTTCCCAGATCTATATGATCTCGGTCTCTCTAATCTAGGTCTAACGATCCTATACGAGACATTGAATAACAGAGCTGACGTTTTGGCTGAGCGGGCATACAGCCCCTGGCTGGATATGGAAGAAATGATGCGCCAGGCCGAAATACCTCTATATACCCTTGAAAGCAAACATGCCCTGGCAGATTTTGATATGATTGGTTTCAGTCTTCCTTACGAAACCCTTTATACCAATACTCTGAACCTGCTTGACCTGGCCCAGATCCCTATTTTTTCGAATCAACGCTCTAGTCAACACCCACTGATTATCGCTGGTGGCCACGCCTGCTATAACCCAGAACCGATGTCGGCTTTTATCGATGCTTTCGTTATTGGCGAAGGCGAAGAAGTAATCCACGATATTGTAGACGCATATCAAATCTGGAAAAAAATGGGGAGTACCCGCCCAGAGCTACTCAAATCGTTATCACAAATTTGGGGAGTATATGTGCCAAGTTTATATTCACCCAGATATCAGCCAGATGGCAAAATGATTGGTATCGATAAACTGCTAGACCAGGCTCCCTACCCAATCCGAAAACGCATTCTTGGAAAATTACCCCCACCCCCCACTCATTTTCTTGTTCCCACTATCGATGTCGTTCAAAATCGAATCTCCGTCGAGATCATGCGTGGTTGTACCCGCGGCTGCCGATTCTGTCATGCGGGCATGATTACACGACCAGTACGGGAACGTTCTACAAAAGAAATCGTTGATGCAATTCAGGAATCGCTAGACAACACAGGCTTTGAAGAAATTGCTCTACTATCTTTATCGTCATCAGACTACAGTCAAATCTTAGAATTGATACCCGAGGTCAGCCGCCGTTTTGCAGGTCAACATGTATCCATATCGCTCCCTTCTTTACGAATCGATTCATTTTCAGTTGATCTGATGGAACAACTAAAAAACAATCGCCAGGGAGGTTTTACACTGGCTCCCGAAGCAGCCACAGAACGCATGCGTAACATCATCAACAAGCCAATTTCTACCCAGCAGCTCCTTGAAACTGTTCGCGCAATTTATAGCCGTGACTGGCAAACCATCAAGCTTTATTTTATGATCGGGCACCCATCTGAAACTTTAGAAGATGTCTATGCGATTGCTGATTTATGCAAGGCAGTCATCGTTGAAGGCCGTAAAGTGATTGGAAAACGGGCCAACCTTCATGTTGGTGTTAGCACTTTCGTACCAAAACCTCATACCCCATTTCAATGGGTCGCTTGTGACCGCATGGATCAAATAAAGGCCAAACAACAATTGCTCAAGAAAGAATTGACCGGACCTGGCATGAAATATAATTGGACTGATCCTGAAGAAACATTATTGGAAGCCTGGCTTTCACGCGGAGACCGCCGAATGGGCGAAGTCATCTACCGTGCCTGGCAGTTGGGCGCCAAATTTGATGCCTGGCAGGATCAATATCATTTGAGTGCCTGGCAGGAAGGATTTAGAATGGCCGGACTTGATCCGGACTTTTATACCTATCGACAGCGTTTTCTGGATGAAATATTTCCTTGGGACCATATCTCCCCTGGAGTTCGCAAATCGTACCTCGCAAAAGAATATCAGAGAAGTATGGCAGGCACGTTACAGCCAGACTGCCGGGAACAATGCTGTGCCTGTGGAGTTTTACCGGATTACGCCGCACTACGTCGCCAATACCCCGGTAAAGGTTGGAAATGTCCAGATGTAAGCCCGCGACGCACACAACCCAGGGTCTTATCACCAGAGTCTTAGTAACAGGTTTTTATGGAACGTCTTCGCATCCAATACGCTAAAACAGAACCGTTGCGATATACAGGTAATCTGGATATGCAAAAAGCCTGGGAAAGAACCTTACGTCGCTCCCATCTGCCGATGGCCTACAGTCAGGGTTTTCATCCTCAACCGCGTTTAGTGCAGGCCTGCCCTTTGCCCCTTGGTGTCATTAGTGTTACTGAACTAGTCGACGTGTGGTTAGACGAAGATATCTCATTGGATATCATTGAACCAGCCTTGATCAAAGCCTTACCTCCCGGTATTGAAATCATACAACTAAGTTTGACTGGATTACAGGAAGCTGCTTTACCCACTCAGGTCATCGCGTCGGATTATCTGGCGATTCTTTTAGAATCGATCTCGGCTTGCGAACTTGAAAATAGAATCCAGCGTCTCCTAGAAATGAGTCAAATTCCCCGTGAACGGCATGGAAAAACCTATGATTTGCGTCCATTGGTAGAACAATTGATGTCTATCCCAGAAAAGGATGGGTATATTGCTGTCTTCATGCGTTTATCCGCCAGAGAAGGGGCAACCGGGCGTCCAGAAGAAGTTCTAGCTGCCTTGAATCTCGATCCAATGGCTGCGCGTATCCAAAGAACTTCATTAATACTTAAAAATAATTAGCTTTGCTGAGCAGTTCAGGTTAAATCAATTGTATTTAGAACGGACGGCAATTCAGCCCGGTTGCTTATTGGATATCCTTTATAATTATCGAGACAGATAGTCATAGTTCCCAAAGGTGTCTCGATGGGTTTCCTTGTTTCGGTATTTTTTGGCTTTTTCCCAACTTTTATATTTGCTATATTTATTTATTGGTTAGATCGTTATGAAAAAGAGCCAAAGATTCTTTTAGGAGCAGTTTATTGCTGGGGGGCAATTGTCGCAGCAAGCATGGCTTGCGCCATCAACACCCTCTTTGAAGGCGCATTCATTGCTTTTACCGGTGCCCAGAGTGCAGCAGATATCACCACAGCCTCAATAATCGCACCAATTGTTGAGGAAACTCTAAAAGGTTTTGCTGTTTTTTTGGTTTTTCTTGTATTTCATGACGAATTTGATTCTATTCTGGACGGTATCGTTTATGCCAGTATTGCAGCGCTAGGCTTTGCGGCTACAGAAAACACGATATATATTTATAGTGGATTCCACCAGAATGGCTGGTCTGGGTTGGCACTTCTGGTTTTTGTGCGGGTAATTTTGGTCGGATGGCAACATCCCTTTTATACTGCATTTACAGGAATCGGTCTGGCAATCGCCAGACTAAATCGAAATGTATCCTTAAAAATAATTGCCCCGGCAATCGGTCTGGGAACGGCCATTAGTGCACATGCCCTCCATAATATCTTGAGCGCTCTCTTTACTGGACCGACTGGCATGGTTTTAACCAGCGCTTTGGACTGGTCAGGTTGGCTCATCATGTTTGGCTTTATTTTATGGATGATTCGTCGTGAAAGACAAATTAACATCTCACAGTTGAAGGATGAAGTTACCTCGGGGGTGATTACACCCCACCAATACGCGATTGCCTGTTCAGCCTGGTCCCAAAACGCGGCCGGTCTCAAGGCTCTTTTTACAGGTCAATATCGCATGACTTCAGAGTTTTATCAGCTATGTGGCGATCTTGCACATAAAAAACAACAGTTCGCAACCTTGGGTGAAGAAAGAGAAAATGCTGAGATCATCGAAAGGACAAGACTTGAGCTTAAAAAGTTATCCCTATTGATTCCATAATGACAAAATGGATAGAACTGTGCAATGTAACCCAGCCATGGTAAAATCCATGCCGTAACTGGTTCACACAGATCAAAGATATCGATAATTCGTCAAGATAGCATGTCCCTGTAGCCCAATGGATAGGGTACCGGCCTCCGAAGCCGTGGATGCGGGTTCGAATCCCGCCAGGGACACCATTTATTAAACAACACTTTCAATAATCAGGCCAAATCTTACTATAAAACCATCGCTTAACAATCTCGGCCGATATCAGGTAAGTAATCACGATCACAGCAATCACCAATAGATAAATTGGCTCCAGCGGCCGGAAACCTAATAAAGTGTTTAAAGGTGAAGTATATGGTAAAGCAACTGTAATCATAGCCACCAGGCCGGCAATGTACAACATATAACGGCTCGGATGACTACGCAGGAAAAATTGCCGGGTGCGCACAACAAACACTACCATTTCTGCAGAAAGAACCGATTCTACAAACCAACCGGTTCGGAAAGTTTCTGGCCCAGCTTTCATGAGAAAAATTAAAACTCCAAAAGTAATATAGTCGAAAACCGAGCTTAGTAAACCAAAAACAATCATAAAGCTGCGAATAAAGGCGATATTCCAACGGCGCGGCCGGGTAATATAACTGTCATCAACATTATCGCTTGCAATCGTCATTTCAGGTAAATCTGTCAAAAAGTTGATCAATAAGATTTGCTTGGGCAGCAATGGTAAAAATGGTAAAAATAACGAGGCGCCAGCCATGCTGAACATATTGCCAAAATTCGAGCTGACTGCCATAAATACGTATTTGAGTGTATTTCCAAACGTTTTCCGACCTTCGATGATCCCTTGATGCAGTACGGCGAGATCTGGCTTTGAAAGCACAAAATCTGCTGCTTCCTTGGCAACATCTACCGCTCCTTGAACTGAAATTCCCACATCGGCTGTATGGAGCGCTGGAGCGTCATTTACACCGTCCCCCATGTACCCAACCACACGACCCATTTTCTGGAGCGACCGGATGATGCGTTCTTTTTCGTTTGGATCCACTTCAGCAAATATATTCGCTTTATTCGCCAGATTCATAAGAGCGCCATCTGTCATATCTCCAATCTCTGCGCCAGTCAATAATCCACCGATTTCTAATCCAATCGTTTCTGCAACGTGTCTCGCAACCAATTTATTGTCGCCAGTGATGATTTTGAGGTTGACACCCATTTTTTGCAGGTCTTCGACTGTGTTTTTTACATCTTTCTTGGGTGGATCGAAGAATAACAAGAAACCCTCAAAAATCAACTGCTTTTCGTCATCCCGAGTATAGTTTTGTTGGTGATCCACTGGTTTATAGGCAATCCCCAGTATGCGAAATCCCTTGGCGCTGCGATCCTCATAAATTGCCTGAATCTGTTTTTTACAACTATCATCCAATGGACCAACCTGCTTGCCATCTAATATTTGAGTGCACGATGCCAGGACGTTTTCTAAAGCGCCCTTGGTGATCATGCGAAATACCCCATCCTCCTGAACAACAATACTCATGCATTTGCGTACAAAATCATAGGGGATTTCGTCTATTTTTGTATAACTTCGGATGTCCGGTTGTGATCGTTTTTCAATGGCCTCATCCAAAGCATTAGCCATTCCAGTTTGAAAAGTAGCATTTAAATATGCATCCAGAAATACACTCTCGGAAGCAATACCGCTTGCGTCGAGAACATCATCTAGTTTGACTACACCTTCGGTCAATGTACCCGTTTTATCTGTACAGAGCACATCCATACTTCCAAAATTTTCAATCGAATTCAGGCGCCGCACGATCACCCCCTGCTTGGCCATGGCTTGGGCACCTTTAGAAAGGTTGACATTAATAATTGCCGGAAGGAGCTGAGGGGTTAATCCTACCGCCAGTGCAATCGAAAACAAAAGTGAATCTATGACCGGTTTATGAAAGTAGACATTCAAAGCAAAAATAGTTATTACCAATATAAGCATTACTTCTGTCAGGAGCAGCCCAAAACGCCGTATTCCTCGCTCAAACTCAGTTTCGGGTGGGCGCAAGGCCAACCGGTCAGCTATTTGACCATAGGCAGTATCTCTTCCAGTTTTTACGATGACCACTTTGGCGTTACCACTGCGAACGTTGGTACCCATAAAAACGCAGTTAGTTCTTCCGGATAAACCAGCATTTTCTGAAACTGGTTGATTATTTTTCTCAACTGGATAAGTTTCTCCGGTTAATACAGCCTCACTGATATAGAAATCCTTGGCCTCTAAAATAACACCATCTGCCGGGATCAAACTGCCTGCAGATAGCAAAACAACATCCCCGGGCACAACCTCTTCAGTTGGTTTTGAAACAGGCTTTCCACTTCGTAAAATTGTTGTCTTTAATGAGACCTGAGCGAGCAATTTCTCAATGGCGGAATTTGCTCTGTACTCCTGGACAACACTCAATGCAGCACTGCCTAAAATGATGATTAGAATGACCACTGCATCCGTTAAATCCCCAAGTAGAGCCGACACAATCGTAGCGAACAACAATATCAGGATAATCGGGCTTTTAAATTGGTCCAGGATCAACCCGCCGATATTACTTTTCTTGCGGGCTTTAATTACGTTGGGCCCTTCAGTAGCCAGACGTCGAGCAGATTCATCATCTGATAATCCTTCAGTGCTAGTATTAAGTGCGTTAATCAGAGCATCTTCTGGCATGCTCCAATAATGCTCAATATCTCCATGATTATTCATCCAGGCCTCCGGTCTCTTACTCTGTCATTAAAAAAAGAATTGGTTAAAATAATAATCTGGCAAGAAGTAATTTGCAAGAAGAAGCCTAATTCTCTTATTAATAAAATTCTATCAAAATGCTTAGATTTTGGATACAGAATTGCGATATGATTTATTGTAACTTACGATGATTAGGTTTAGATAAAAAAACGAGGTAATTATTATGGTTCCATTTATTTTTGGTAATGGTCTTTATTTTTTATTTGCACTTCCTGCTTTAATTCTTGGATTTTGGGCACAATTAAAGGTTCAATCTGCCTTTAAAAAATATTCTAAGGTCAGAAGTATGACCGGGTTATCAGGCGCCCAGGTAGCCAGGCGCATGTTGGATTCGAACGGATTAACAAATGTCCGGATAGAACAGGTCAACGGTTTTTTGAGTGACAATTATGATCCTTCCCAGAAAGTGCTCCGCTTAAGCTCAGATGTTTATTCCGGTAATAGTGTGGCATCCGCAGGGGTTGCAGCCCACGAATCAGGGCATGCTTTACAAGATCAAACCGGCTATCCTCTGCTTGCTCTGAGAACCGCCATGGTGCCAACTGTCCAGATTGGTAGTTGGCTGGGTCCAATTATATTTATCGTCGGGTATTTATTTGCTTCAACACTGGGAACTAATATTGCTTTGATCGGCCTGCTGCTATTTGCTGCCACAGCTGCCTTTGCCTTGATCACACTGCCAGTCGAGCTGAATGCTACTCATCGGGCAAAAGTGTGGTTGGCAAATTCAGGTACGGTTTACCCACAGGAGATGAAAGGCGTCAATAGTGTACTGGATGCAGCCGCTCTGACTTATATCGCCGCTGCCATTCAGGCAATTTCAACCATTCTTTATTATGCATTTTTATTGTTTGGACGTTCTCGCAGAAATTAGATGGTTTGATTGGAATAATATCACCTCAAAAAACTGCTAAAAAAGCCACTTTGTTAAGTGGCTTTTTTAGTTTGAATTTGCTAAATTTGCAATGCTAATTAATTATTTGAACAGGAACCAATCTTTGCGTTTAATTGCACAATTCACACATTTGTGATACATTAAGTATATATTACAATATTGGAGAGGTTTGAATTCTATGGTAAAGAACCAGATTCCCGATATAGTGGTTGGCAGGCTGCCCCGGTACCTGCAAGAATTACTTCATATGACCCAAAAAGACCAAAAAACAACTTCGTCGCAGGAATTGGGTGAAAGACTGGGTATTTCTTCGGCCCAAATTCGAAAAGACCTCTCTCAATTTGGCGAGTTCGGTAAACAGGGCACCGGTTACTCAATTTCCTATCTTATAGAGCAATTACAGGTAATCCTTAAAGTAGATAAGGTTTGGGATATTGCTTTGATCGGTGCAGGAGACCTTGGTCATGCTATTGCCCGTTACCAGGGCTTCAAGAACCGTGGGTTCAGAGTGGCGATGGTGTTTGATAACGATCCTGCAAAAATCGGCAGCTCAATTGGGGATTTTGTGGTTCAAGATACTGCCAATATAGGTACACTTGTTGAACAAGCAAACATTAAAGTTGCAATGTTAACTGTTCCGGTTTCTGCAGCTCAAGAAGTAGCTGAAGCACTGGTGCGCGCTGGTGTAAGGGCGATACTAAACTATGCCCCGACGCCTTTAAATCTACCGGAACACGTCTGTGTGCAGTACATTGACCCAATTGTTGCGCTGCAACACATGACCTATTATTTGGGTTAAACTGCCAACAGGCTTCTCCGCAAGGCATCCCGCATACTAATGGCACGTGCAGCCCCTTCGGCTGTACTGGTGGTTGGGTTGTCCACCAAATAGGCTGGTATTCCTAATGCCTTGGTTAAATATTTGTCAATTCCACGTAACAGTGCCCCGCCCCCACATAAAGCCACACCTCGATCAATGATGTCTGAAATTAATTCGGGTGGCGTTTTTTCCAGGACACGCCGGGCTGTGCTCACCAGCTCATTTAATGGATCCTGTAAGGCATCAACAATATCATCAGTCGTCAAATTGACCGGTCGGGGTAGACCAGAAACCTGATCTTGCCCTTGAACTTCAAGGGCTTGCTGCTGTTCCTGTTGTAAAGCTGCACCAATCCGTATTTTTAGTTGTTCAGCAGTGGGCTGGCCGATTATGACACCATATTTCTTACGGATATAACCAACGATAGCTTCATCCATCATTAAACCGCCCGTGCGCGATGTTTCTGCTGTCACAATACGGTTGATTGATAAAATAGCAGCTTGATTGGTCCCCCCACCCAGGCAAATAATCATGTTTCCAGAAGGTGTCGAAATCGGCAGATCAACGCCAATTGCAGCAGCTAAAGGTTGCTGAATTAAGAACACTTCACGACTGCCCGCTCCTAATCCAGCCTCATGGACTGCTCGGCTTTCAACACTGGTGATACCGTAGGGTACTGTAATCATCACTCGCGGACGAAAAACCAGCATCGGTCCGCTTACTTTTTTAATAATAAAACCGAGCAAATTTTCGGTGATTTCATATTCAGCGATCACACCATGTTGAAGTGGTCTTACAACCTCAATCGATTCAGGCACACGCCCATACATATCTTTCGCCGCCTGGCCCCATTCCACCATTTTTTGTTCTTCCACTACGATGGTAACTACGGTGGGCTCTTGCATCAGGATTTGATTCCCCTCGGCAACCACTGTGTTCATGGTTCCAAGGTCAATGCCTAACTCTCTGGAAAAAACAGGCATATTGCTTTCTTTTATCCTCTACATACGCTTTTGAATGGAGTTTTCGCCGAAGAAAAAATGGCGGTTTTTATCCAAATTATTTTGGCCGTTTCTAAGCAGCCCTCCAGGCCATATATCCAATCTTTATGAAATCTATTTTCTGGACAAATTTTATAGAAATTTTCTAGCTCTAACAAATCATACCTGAAAGCAGACAACTTGTCCAGTTTCTAATTTTTACAACTGGCCGAAGTATGGATAAATTGAAAAGAAGATATGCAAAGCGCTTTCTATGTGAGCTGATAAAGCTCGACCAAAACTCCGCCTGCACTTTTTGGATGGATAAATGCCATCTTGCGGCCTTCCATTTCAAGGGGAGTCTCGTTTATTAATCGAATTCCTTTGCTTTTAAGATCGGATAACATTTCCATAATATCATCTACTTCAAAACAGATATGATGTATGCCGGGGCCATGCTCTCTTAAAAACTTGGCAACGCCCGAATCATTTGATGTAGGCCTTACCAACTCAATCTCACTCTCGCTCAATGGTAAAAAAGCCACCAAAGATTTTTGTCCCTGTACATCTTCAATATGGTCAAGTTTCAGACCTAGCGCATCCTGCCAAAATCCCAAAGCACCTTCAATATCCGGCACAACGATTCCGATGTGATTGATTTTATTAATTTTTGCCATGCTATGCTCTTTTTATGACCAGGCTGGTGGTTGGTACTCCCCCCAAACACGACGCAGTACAGCACATATTTCACCCAATGTAATTGAGTTTTCGACACACTCAATAAATAATGGCATCAAATTTTCTTGACTATTGGCCGAATTCTCAAGTCTGGGAAGCAACTCTTTAACCTTTTGTGAATCTCTTCTGATCCTTAATTCTGCTAACCGATTTTTCCGATTTTCTTCAATTGCTGGATCAGATGCCAGGCTCTCCAATTCCAAATTTTCTTTCACCTGGAAAGAATTCACACCGACCACCAATTGTTCTTTTGTTTCAATGGTTTTTTGGTAACTATAGGCGGCTTCCTGTATTTCTTGTTGCATGAAACCGCGCTCAATAGCCACGAGTGCGCCGCCCATGTTATCAATCTGATGGATGTAATCCATTACGCGGTTTGCGATATCATCCGTTAATTGCTCAATAACATAGGAACCTGCCAACGGATCGATCGTATCTGCCACCCCTGATTCATAGCCAATAATCTGTTGAGTTCGTAATGCAACTCGCACAGATTTTTCCGTGGGAAGCCAGAGCGCTTCATCCATACTATTTGTATGAAGAGATTGAGTCCCTCCCAGTACCGCGGCCAGGGCTTGCAATGTCACTCGGACTACATTGTTTTCGGGTTGCTGAGCTGTCAGTGTAGAGCCGGCTGTTTGTGTGTGAAACCTTAACATCCAGGAACGAGGGTCTTTTGCCCCAAATCGGTCCTTCATAATCTCAGCCCATAAGCGTCTGGCTGCCCGATACTTTGCTACTTCTTCTAAAAAGTTATTGTGCGCGTTGAAGAAAAAGGATAACTGTGAAGCAAATTCATCCACTTTTAAACCTGCGTTCACAGCAGCCTCGGCGTAAGCAATTGCATTGGCCAGAGTAAAAGCAACTTCTTGTACCGCGGTTGAACCAGCTTCACGAATGTGATAACCAGATATACTGATTGTATTCCAATGAGGTACGTGCCCGCAACAGTATTTGAAAATATCGGTAATCAAACGCATGGATGGCGCTGGAGGATAAATGTAAGTTCCTCGTGCAACATATTCTTTCAAGATGTCATTTTGAATAGTGCCGCGCAATTTCGATTCTTCGATTCCACGCCGCCGAGCCAATGCAATGTACATCGCCAATAAAATCGCGGCAGGAGCGTTAATCGTCATGCTGGTTGATACTTTGTCAAGAGGTATATCCCGGAACAGCAATTCCATGTCCTCTATTGAAGAAACGGAAACCCCTACTTTACCAACTTCACCAGCAGCTATCGGATCATCGGAATCATATCCAACCTGGGTTGGTAAATCGAAAGCAACTGACAGACCTGTCTGCCCTTGTTGTAATAAATATCGATACCGGCGATTCGACTCTTCGGCGGAAGCATATCCAGCATATTGGCGCATTGTCCATAAGCGCCCGCGGTACATGGTTGGTTGAATGCCACGTGTAAAAGGATATTCTCCGGGAAATCCTGACCGATATATACCATCCGTATTTAAAGGGAGACCAACACGAGGTACTTCTATTCCTGAAGATGTCTCAAATTTTGATTTCCGTTCTGGAAAACGATCAATTACCGGCTTTAATATCTTCTCTTCCCATTCTTTAGTTTCATTCTCAAGAGTCATAACTATCCTCAAATTGGTAAGGGCGATCTAACAAGGATAAAGTATACCCGATGTATCCTCAACTGTTAGTTTACGTATTTATGGTAAACTTCAGACAAACTTCCTGAATAATGATAAAAAGAATGATATTGCTTTGAATTACTTTATAAAACGTTTGAACACTTTGCAGTACGATTAGATACTATGACGGCGGTGGCTCTGGCCGTATTAGATCATGGGGCAGCACCACCAAATATATCAGACCGCCAATTTCGATTGGATTACCCGGATGCGCACAACCGAACTGAAAATCGACTCAGTGCGTTTGCTTTTAGCAGTAATCAAATACCGACATACAATCTCATTGCCTCTCAGTTGCATGTATGGTAAAATCCATCCGCTTGGAACGTTGTACCCTTCGTTTTAGGCAACGATTAATATCCTCATTCAATAGCTATGAAAGGGCTTGATAAATGAAAGTAATGTTGTTGAAAGATGTATATAAGTTAGGTCATGCCGGGGATGTAAAACGAGTTGCAGATGGTTTCGGTCGCAACTTTTTACTTCCTCAAGGTTTGGCTGTGCTGGCAACCCCCGGTGCCTTAAAGCAGACGGAACACATTCGTGCCAAAGCTACAGCGAAAAGAGTAGAACTTAATAATGAGATGGGCGGTGTTTCCGAGAAAGTGAATGGAAGCACTTTCGTATTTGCCAGCAAGGCCGGTGAAACTGGAAAACTGTATGGTTCGATTACTCCTCAGATGATTGCGGATGCTATCAATCAAAAATATGGCACCAAAATTGAGCGCCATCAAATTGAGGCTCAACCAATTCGTACTTTAGGTGAACATAAGGCCCATGTTCGTCTGACAGTTGACTTGATCCCAACCGTTACAATTCTTGTTCATCGTGAAGGTGAAAGCCCTGTGTTGCAGGCAGAGCAACAACCCGTTGTTCAGGAAAAAACAGAGCAACCTGTTGTTGAGGAGAAAGCCGAGTAATCGGTCTACCCAACTCGGTATTCCATTTTCGATTTATACCGGCCGAGTTCAGCCTCACAGCTGGCAGGCCGGTTTTTTATAGAACCCCTTGAATCAAAAACAACAGGAGCAGATGGCAGAATCGGTAGGTGAGCAGCTAAAAAACGCCCGTCTGGAGCGTAAGTTTTCATTAGACCAGGTTTCGCTTGCAACGCATATTAAAGTGCGATACCTGGAGGCCTTGGAAAACGATCAACGCGAATTACTCCCTTCTGATGTGCAGGGAAAGGGCTTTTTACGCCTCTATGCGGATTATTTAGGTGTGTCGGTTTTGCCTTTATTAGCTGCCTGGTACGGAGATAAGTTAGCTGGTACTGCTCCCCCTTCAAAACCTGTTTCAGTTGTAGTACAAGATATTCCAGAATCGTCTGAGGAGACTGAGGTTATTTTCACTCCTACCGCCAAGCCAACTGCCGATGTTATTTTTACACCTTCTGGCGAATCACCCGAAAAACAAAATCCTGGGAGCGAATTAACTTCTAAAGAACAAACTGAACCCATCATCATTTCGCCACCAGAACCACTACCAACAGAATCAAAAAAAATTTACATCGAAATAGGCAAAACTCTCCGTACGCAGCGTGAAGCACTTGGCCTTACGCTATCTGACGCGGAAAGATATACTCATGTGCGCGTGCGTTATATCGAGGCTTTAGAGGAAGGGCGACTGGAAGATCTGCCCTCTTTGGTTCAAGGGCGGGGTATGCTAAATAATTATGCTCATTTCCTTGAGCTGGACACGGATATTTTATTATCCCGATTTGCGGACGCCTTGCAGGCAAGACGGGTTGAGCACACTGCTCCACCAGCCAAGAATGGTTTGTTTAATCGCCAGAGGAAGACTGCTTCCGCTAATCCGGTTAAAAGATTGGTTACACCGGACTTATTGATCGGTGCAGCCCTTATTTTCTTCTTGTTTGTTTTTGCAATATGGAGCGCTGTTCAGGTTTCTAAAATTACGAATTCAAAAATAGCGGCCACAGCTCCTCCAATGTCAGAAGTACTTTTAAATACAAGTACGCCATTGAGTTTACCTACAGAAACGGCAACACCGAAGGCCACCTCACCGCTCGCTGAGACTGCAGCTACAGATGTTCCCGGAAGTACGGAAAGTTCTAGTGATGAAACCACCTCCACATTACCGGTCTTAGGGAATAATCCGCTCCAATTGTATATTGTTGCCCATGCGCGCGCCTGGGTTCAGGTAACCGTTGATGGCAAAGTAAGTTTTAATGGGCTGGTAACCCCTGGAACTGCTTATCCATTCTCGGCATCCAAGAAAATCGAGTTGTTAACGGGGAATGGCGCCGCAATTGAGGCCTACTACAATCAAAACGATCTGGGAACATTGGGCTCGCAAGGGCAAGTAATCGGTCTGATATTTGATCAGGCAGGCATACAGACACCGACGCCAGCCTTTACTGCTACGTCTACGATCCGGCCACCAGCTACTTTAACCTCATTACCCAGCAGCCCTACTCTGGTAACTTCAACCATTACTCCATTTATCCCCTAGGTTTATAAAAGTATGGATCCAAAAAAATTTTATTTAATATCTCTGGGATGTGCAAAAAATACAGTTGATTCTGAATCGATGTCCGCGATATTACAGGAAGCCGGTTATTCTCCAGTAGAAAAGCCAAATCAAGCAGGCATCTTAATAGTCAATACATGTGGTTTTATTCAACCCGCCAGAGAAGAATCCTTTCAGGTTCTTGCTGATCTTGCAAAAAACAAAAAGAAAAATCAATTATTAATTGCCTCAGGCTGTCTTACAGAACGATACCGACAATTGGTCGTGGAACAAGTGTCAGGCATCAATGGTATTCTAGGGACACGTAGATGGATGGATATTTTGGAGGTGGTCCAAAATTTAAGGGAGGCAAATCCACGCCCCAAGACGCTCTATCACTTGCCTGATAGCCCAACTGTTGGCACCGCTGAGCACGGCGTATTACGCGCAGCCATCCAGGGCTCCAGTGCATATCTAAAAATTGCAGATGGCTGCCGCCGCCCCTGTGCATTTTGTGCGATACCATTAATAAAAGGCACAGCCGTCAGCCGGCCAATCGATAAAATCCTAAAAGAAGCCCGCCTTTTGCAAGATATGGGTGTCAAAGAGATCATACTGATTGCCCAGGATACTACTGATTATGGCCACGACTTGGGACTAAAAGAAGGTTTAGCTGAACTTTTAGAACGTTTGGTGTCTGAAGTACCGAAAATCCCCTGGATTCGTATCTTATATGCCTTTCCAGGATATGTGACAGATCGGATGATTCAGGTGATGGCTGAGCATCCGCACATATTACCTTATTTAGACATACCATTGCAACATGCCCATCCGCAAACACTCCGGCGCATGCACAGACCGGCAAATATGGATTGGATTTACAAGACTCTGGAAAAGATGCAAAGTATCCTACCAGCGCTTGCACTACGGACAACATTCATTGTTGGATATCCTGGTGAAACTGAAGAAGAATTTCAGACACTGCTTGATTTTGTGTCAGAAATCAAGTTTGATCATTTGGGGGCGTTTAAGTTCTCCTTTGAGCCGGGTACAACCAGTGAACCGCTGGGTGATCCGGTTCCGATAGAAGTCAAACAAGAACGACTTGACCGTCTAATGAAGCTGCAACAAGATATCTCTTTGGAGCGTAGTCAGACGTATATTGGAAAGAAATTACCAGTTCTGGTTGAAGGATATAACGGTGGTATTTCAGTCGGGCGATCTTACCGAGATGCCCCAGAAATTGATGGTCTGGTGTTTATTGAAGGAGAAGCTGCAGTGGGTGAAATTGTACAGGTCCAAATCACAGGTGCATTAACCCATGATCTCTCCGGTTATATTGCTCCAAATAAGTAGCATTCCTAGACGATACGACTACCTCGGAAATAAACACCGAACGCCCGAAACCAGAGCAGCACGGCGGTTACACCAGCTGGTAATCCAATCCACAACCATAGGATAGGTTGACTTGTATTTGCTGTCCAGCCCACAATTAACAACATGAGTACGCCAAAATAACCGAAAGCAAAATTGCGCTGCCACAGCCATACAGGCAGATAAGCAGGCTGTAGGTTGAATAATGCAGCAACTAACAGGCTGAGGCCCCAAATGGAACCCTTTATGGGTAACATCCAGGGTAAAGCCAGTGCAGACGGCAGCATTAATAGCAGCCCATAAAGTAAACTCAAAACCAGATTCTTTTGGGTACGGCGGAATAAAGCACCCCAACCACCGGCAAAACCGAGATAAGCCAGCAGGATTGCACTAGATGTCAGATAATTTGCTAATGCGGACACATTCCACCTCATTTCATAATAATAAATGAATTGTGCAAGGAATGTGCCTGAAATTGTTATGGGTGTGGTGTGGGCGTGTCTCCGCTTGAAGGTGTATCACTGGGTTTTTCAGTAGGAGGCACATTTGTTGGCCCTTCGCCAGTTGGTTGTTCAGTCGGTGGTTTAGGCGTCTTAGTAGCTGGAGGAGAACAAATATTTGCAATGGCTGTAGCGGTTGGAGCAACCGCAGTATCGGAGCCATACGATAAGGCTAATTTATATTGCGCTCTAGCGCCGCAGTAATCGCCATTTCCGGCAAGCTGATCTCCATATTTTTCCAAAGCAATCCGGTATCGCTCAGTCGCGGTTATTCCAGATCCATCTCGCAAATTCGGGAAGGCAGGAACTACCTGAGAGAAGTAAGAAATAACCTGCGACCAATCTATCCCCCAGAAGCTTGCCCCCGTAATATAATAGCGTGCCCAGGTCCGGTAACCGTCTGCATCTCGGTCAAGGGGTCCAAATCTTTCCGCCAGAGTCAGATCGTAAATTCCCCCTTCCAAATTGCCGTCTGAGAGAATATTCTCAACACCAAGATTACGCAAAGCAATGTAATACATTCCATCAATATCTACAGCATGATAATTAATGTTGTCTTTGCGCAATGTTTCCATGGTGTCAATAGCAGCTTGCCACTGCTTATTTCGAAGATCGGATTGTGCCTGGCTGAACAATGCATCCACACCGCGAGTATCAACCGTCGGTGTTAAAGTAGGTAAGGGCTGAGGCGTTGGTGTGTTGACAACTGCCTGCGCCATCATCACTTCTGTTAACTTTTCAGCGGCGCCTGGAAAATTCGGATCTACCGAAATAACCCATTCAAACCTTTCCTGTGCTTGGGCAAGCTTGCCAGCTTTTTGATCGGCCAGACCTAATTCAAATTGCGTAGCTGCAGCAAGTGCTTTTTGGCTATTAGCAGCAGCAATTTTTGCAGCCAGAGCATTTCGATAACCCAGATATGCTCCAATTGCTCCGAAGAGCAAAATCAATAAAACCCCCAACATTACCCAGGGCCATCTGCGAGGTTTACGTACTTTTTTTTCTATTGATTTGTTTGCACCGGATTGAATTTTAATCGGGGCTGTTTCTTCTGTATTTTGAGTCACCATATCGAATAATTATACCGTAGAAAATAAGCCTAAAGACGAATTAATAATCGAAACTCTTTCCAAATCAACGGCATTATGATCACTGCACCTGCAACCATCGCAGTACTTGTTACAAGAACTGCCTTTAATCCCTGGCCAGCCAGATGAATTCCAATCGCCGCCACCGTCCCACCTGCCACCGCAGCCACAATGGCCCTTGTGAATGTTGTACCAAAGGTAAACGGATTGAGCATGCGACGGTTGAGCACAATGAGGAGAATAATACACTCTGTTGTAAAAGCCAATGAATCAGTCAGACTTATGCCGGCTGCTCCTAGCGGGCGATAAAGCAATATTCCCAATATTATATACAGACAGACATTTACTCCCGAAGCCAATAACGGTACAAACGGTTCTTGCCGAGCGTAAAAAGAACGTGCAGCTACTTCCAATGCGCACTGTCCGGCTAATCCGACCAGATAACCCCGTGTGACCCATAATAACAAATCAGATTGTTGGGGATCAAATTTAAAAACGAATGAAATCAATGGTCCCAGACCAAATGAGAGGATTACCGATACAGGAATAGAAATTGCTAATAAAACTCGGATTGCTCGTTCAATCGTATCTTTAAAAGCCTGGCCATCGTTTCGGGCAATCTGTTCAGCCAATGTCGGCAATAGCGCAGTTGCGATGGCTGTTCCAATCAGGGTTTCAGGCACCTGCATAATCATCCAACCATAGGATAAAGCCGAAACCGAGCCGGGAGATAGACGGGAGCCCAAATTGCCTCGAATTAAAACGGTTAATTGAATGAAAAATACACTTCCGATCCTCGGTCCCATCAAACGAAGCACTTTTCTCACCGCGGCGTTATCCAGACCAATCTGGGGTATCCAATGGAACTGATAACGGATCAATCCCGGTATCTGAATTCCCAGGTGCAATACCGCTCCAATGATTACACCGTAAACCAGGCCCTGCACACCCAGACCAAATGCTGGTAGCGTAATACTTCCAAATGAATATCCTTTTGTAGGAGCCAAAATAATTGCGCCAAATATTTGGCCAACATTATATAACAAAGGCGCAATAGCAGGTAAAAGGAAATGTTGGTTTGCTTGCAGACCGGCCATAACCAATCCACTGATTGAGAAGATCAGTGTGGCAATCAAATTCAAACGCATTAATTCCACCACTAATTGCTGCTGCTGGCTATTGAAACCCGGAGCTATTCCCACTTGCCAGCTTACCAAAGGACTTGCTAATATCGCAATAATAATTGAGAAAGCACCCGTTATCAAGAATGCCAGGTTGGCAATCCTGGAAAATAACTCCCAGGCTGGTTTTCGCCCATCTTTTGTTAATGTTTCAGATAGAACAGGGATGAAGGCAATCGCTAAAGCCCCACCAGATATCAGGGCATATAACATGCTTGGCAAATTATTGGCTACATTAAATGCATCTAACTCAGCCGAAAGACCAAATTGACGCGCAATAATTACTTGCCTTAAGATACCCAGGATTTTATCGAATCCAAAAAAGAAAGCCAACAATAACGATATTTTTGTTAATCGACTCATGCTACTCCCAACCCGGACCTTTCCGGGAATAGTCGTTAATTTCTGTATTTTGCCCCTCTGCACGACCTGTTGCCCAAATATAGCATAACTATGGTGGTTCGACTATGGTTTGAAAATATTCTTGGCAAAGAAAATAGTATGATATGATCCAGATTGATAGAAAATCCAGAAATAACTAGATGGAATTAATAATGCCAGACAGCGGAAAACTTTATATCGTGGCGACACCCATAGGAAATCCGGATGACATTACCCTCCGGGCATTAGAAATATTACGCACGGCAGACGCTATCATTTGCGAGGAGACCAAAGAAGGCAGTAAATTAGTCAAGAAATTAAATTTGCCTCACAAAGAGCTTATTCCGTTAAATGAACACAATGAACAAGTGCAAACACAAGCGATTATTCAACGACTGCTCGAAAAGCAGTCATTTGCCCTGATATCTGATTGCGGTACACCGGTTTTTGAAGACCCTGGACATCATTTGATCCAGGAAGCTGCAGATTCTGGTATACGTATTGTTCCAATCCCAGGACCATCTTCTCTCGTTGCAGCACTCTCCATTTTAGATTTCAAATTAGATCAGTTCGTTTTTGGGGGATTTTTACCACGGGAAGCATCTCAGCGCCATAAGGAACTGCTGCGGTTGCGCTCTTTTCACATGCCGGTTGTATTAATGGACACACCTTATCGTTTGTCAGCCCTGTTAGAAGATGTATCCAGGACTTTTGGTAAAAATCAAATAATTACCTTGGCATGCGACCTGACCCTTCCTGGTGAAGCAATATATCGCGGTAGCGTAGAGACAATCATTAAACAAACCGCTCAGAAAAAGGCTGAGTTTATCCTGATCATTCACAATCATGTGGCTTAACTTGATTGGTCAGCAATCCCGCCAAATTCAGCCGAAATATCTCCCCATGGTAATTATCTAAAAAAGCTCAAATTAGCCGGTCGCCTTCGAATGCTGCAGCGTCTTGACGATAATGGCAGCCACGACTCTGGCGATTATGGAAAGCTGCCTCAACAACAATGAACGCAACTTCCACAGCATTCCTTAGACCGATCAGACCATCACTCAATTTTGTATTTCGATAAAAAGTCTCGATCTCATTTGTCAGGTGACGGAGCTCACGGATGGCACGCGAGAGACGATCCGCGCTGCGTACCAGACCGACATAATGCCACATGATATTCTGGATTGTTTGCATATCTCCCTGGATTAAGGCCGGATCGGCATCTGCGATCAGACCGCTTTCATCCCATTGTGGGATTTCTTTAAAAGTCGGAAAATCTTTCCAGGAAGATTGGCTGATAAAACTTTCAATATTCTGAGCAGCACGACTGCCCCACACCAGCCCTTCTAGCAGCGAAGTGGATGCCAGACGATTTGCCCCGTGTAACCCTGTACAGGTCACTTCTCCTGCGCCGTATAAATTTTTAATGGTCGATCGTCCCCATTCATCCACCCACATACCACCGCAAAAATAATGGGCCGCCGGCACAACCGGAATTGGCCCATTCGTAATATCAATTCCATATTTTAAGCAGGATGCATAAATATTCGGAAAACGGGACCGGATTGAATTCGCATCCATCTTAGAAGAAATATCTAATAATACATGCGAATAGCCGTTAGTTTCCATCTCGTGATGGATGGCCCTTGCAACAATATCACGCGGGGCCAGGTCTTTCCACTCCGGGGCATATTTAGCCATAAAGGGTTTCCCATCCGGAGTAAGTAGAACTCCACCCTCACCGCGTACTGCTTCGCTAATAAGAAAGCCTTCTGCACCAGGCACAGCCAGAGCAGTTGGATGGAATTGAACATATTCGGCGTTCAGAATCCTGGCTCCAGCCCGGGCAGCCATGGCGATGCCATCGCCGCGGGCGCCCGCCGGATTGGTCGTGTTTCGATAGATCCTTCCCAATCCACCGGTCGCCAGAACCGTCGCACCAGCCGTATAACGATGGATTGTGCGTTCTTTACGATCAAAGATATAAGCCCCAAAACAACGCACAGGCTGGTAGGCAGCCAGTGGATCGCGTGAATGATGTGGAAAAGTGATTAAATCAACTGCCGTTGCGTTCTTAACAAAGGTCACATTTGGATAATTTTTCAGAGTATTAATTAAACCGCTAATGATTGCCTGTCCGCTGCCATCACCCACATGTAAAATTCGCCGATGTGAATGTGCTGCTTCCTGCCCCCACTCTAATTCACCCTGGCTATCCCGGTCGAAAGCAATCCCGGCCTGCTCGACCAGGACATCTTCCAACAATGATGGTCCTTCTTCTGCCAGGATGCGCGCCGCTTTTGGATAGCTTGCCCCTGCTCCAGCGGCCAGGATATCCGCCACCAAATCTTCTGCACTGTCATCTAATCCGCGCGTGACAATCCCACCCTGCGCATAACGAGTATTCGACTCTTCCAGATCCGAATCGCGGGTGACAACAATTACTTTCCGCTGTGGATTGCGCGCCAAACGCAAAGCAGTCGTCGCGCCTGCAATTCCACAGCCGAGGATCAATACCTCGGTCTTTATCATAAGATTATCCTTTTGGGTTCATAATAGCGAAACGGCCTGAATCATTCAGATCTAACCAATCGCAAGCATTCTTTGAATGGATTTAACCGCTCGCACGCGAATGTCTTCGGGAACCTCAATCACATACTGATTTAGTTGTAACGATTGTAAAGTGTCTTCCAAAGTAATCTGGTTCATATGGGGACAGCGAACACTGCACAGACGCAGCATTTCTTTATCCGGGTTTGCAGCCGCGACATTTTCTCCCATTGCACATTCTGTCAGCAGAAGATAACGTGGCGCAGAAGTATTTTTAATATAACGGATCATCGCTGATGTGCTACCAGAAAAATCTGAGGCCGCTGTCACCTCAGGACTGCATTCCGGGTGAGCCAGAATGATCACATCCGGAAATTGCTGCCGAACCGCTTGAATATCATTTACAGTATATTTTTCGTGAACCTCGCATTTTCCCTTCCATCCGATCATTTGATAATCAAGATCTGCGTCTGGATTTGTCGAACTCACATGAATACTGGGGAAGATAATGTGCTTTCCGGTTTCCCGCGCCACATTTTTTGCCAGATATTCATCTGGAAGGAAAATAATCGTGTCGGATTTTAATGATTCAACCACTGCGACTGCATTCCCCGAGGTACAGCAAATATCGGATTCAGCCTTTACGTCCGCATAGGTATTGATATAGGTTACAACCGGCACTCCAGGGAACTTTGCCTTAAGCTGCTGGACATCCTGGGCAGTTATACTGCCTGCCAACGAACAACCTGCTTTTTCAGAAGGCAGCAATACCGTTTTGTCAGGATTGATAATTTTTGCAGTTTCGGCCATAAACCTGACCCCACAAAAGACAATGATACTCTTATCGGTTTGAGCCGCTTGACGGCTAAGCTCAAGTGAATCGCCTTTAAAATCCGGGATCGTATAATAAAGCGCCGGCTCCATATAGTTATGGCCTAAAATCACTGCATTTTTCTCTTTTTTTAATCGGTTGATTTCTAACGCCAGTTCAGCCTTATAACGCAGTTCCACATCTGGAACAATATCTTTAAGCGCCGACTTCATATTTTGATACATTTCATCGATCGATGATATTGTTAACATAAGAAACTCCATTCTAAAAACAATTTATTGTGCCAACCACAGCAAACTCACATCAAACGCTTTTGCGGAATGAGTCAATGCGCCGATTGAAATATAGTCTACACCTGTCTCGGCTACCTGGCGTACATTGCCAAGCGTAACATTCCCGGATGCCTCCAGGCTGGCGCGACCTTGATTGATGACGACTGCCTGGCGCATCATGTCAGGCGTCATGTTATCTAATAATATTTTGTTTACTCCGGCTTTAAGAGCCAACTGAACATCCTCCAGCGAGCGCGCTTCCACTTCAATCTCAAGATTTTGATTGACTGTTTTCGCCCTTTGAACCGCTTCGACCAGTGACCCGGCAAAGTCAATATGATTATCTTTGATCAAAATCATATCATATAAGCCAAACCGGTGATTTTTCCCCCCTCCACGCCGCACCGCTAATTTATCGACTGCGCGTAAACCGGGAGCTGTCTTACGTGTGTCCAGTATGACGGCTTTCGTTCCTGCAACTGCCTCGACAAATTGGCGCGTCAATGTCGCAATGCCGGACATGCGGCCCAAGAAATTAAGCGCAGTTCTTTCACCCGTCAACAAAGCGCGAGCCTTACCGGAAATTACTGCCAGTAGCTGGTGATCTTCAACCGGATCTCCCTCAGCAACTTGTCTGGAAAAAGCCACTTTATTATCCAACATACAAAAAGCCATCTCAGCGACATCCAAACCGGCCACAATGCCAGACTGTTTGGCAATAATTTTCCCAGACATGATCGCCTCAGCCGGAACGATACTGTCGGTGGTCACATCTCCGGAGCCAATATCTTCATCCAAGGCACGTCGAACAGCACCCTTGATCTCTTGGGACGAATGATTATCTATCCCATCATTTGGTTGTATCATTAAATCTCCACTCAGTCACGGCTATCATTGAGATTATTGATTAAGATAATCATTATAAGGTGTCTGCCGCGTTCAGTCAATTTTAATATTAATAAATCAGCCACCCCGAGTTGCAGAGCGGCTGTTAAAATGCCTCCACAGAGATTCGAACTCTGGTTTTAGCCTTGAAAGGGCTGCGTCCTAGTCCCCTAGACGATGGAGGCCAAACTGCGTGCATTTTACCACAAACCTGATGAGAGGGTCAAGCAATAATCAGCTTTACACAACAACCGGCATTATACATTCGTTTGTATCCAGCTTCGGATTGTTTACCGCTCTGGAAACCGGGATTGCAGCCATCCATTGAGACGGGTATGGCACCAATAAACTCTGCAGTTCTGGGATTGGCTTGGTTTCCAACCATTCCCAGGCTTTATCATCGTCAAATATGACCGGCATCCGATTGTGAACTGGCGATACCAATTCGTTCGCAGCACATGTTATGATCGTGCAACTGCGTACTTCACCCCCCTCTGGTTTGCACCAAATTTCCCATAAACCTGCAAATGCAAAAGGACGTCCATCAGTCCGACGGAAACGATAAGGTTGGGTTGAGATGCGTTTTTCAGCTTGATGCTGCCATTCATAAAAACCATCTGCCAGAATCAAACAGCGCCGTTTTGATAACGCCGATCGAAAAGCTGGTTTCTCTGCCAATGTTTCCGATCGAGCATTGATCAAACGATTTGAAATGGATGGATCCTTTGCCCAGGCTGGAATTAAACCCCAATGCAGCCATTCCGCCGCACGTTCGTGGCTATTGGTAACAGTCAATATAGGCTGGCTTGGAGCAATATTGTAGCGAGGCTGCCAATTATTTGGAACCGAGCTCAACCCAAAATCTTCTTGAAGATCTGCTGCCTCAACGGTTAATGTAAACCTTCCACACATTAATGCATCCTTTCATATTCTAATATTAAATAATGTCAGAATTAATCCAATATAGATACTCCGTATTTAGTATAGCACATTATTTCTATACCTTACCCTTTATGTGCATTTTAATAAATAAATTCCAGGCACAAAATAAATAAAAATGTAGGGTTATAATAAAAAATAATCCCTTTCATTGAGGCAATCATGCCCAATCAACTCGTTGAATGCATTCCGAATTTCTCAGAAGCCCGTCGCCCTGAGGTGGTTGAAGCTATTTTACAGGCTATAAAAGGTGTTGAGGGAGTACATGTTCTCGACCGTCATTCAGACCTGGACCACAATCGCACTGTAATTACATTCATAGGCACACCGGTTGCAATTGAAGAAGCCGCCTTTCAAGCCATCGCCAGAGCAGGTCAATTAATTGACTTGAACTACCACAACGGTGAGCACCCCCGCATTGGCGCAACTGATGTTGTCCCGTTTGTCCCTTTAGAAGATGTAAGCATGTTAAAATGTATTGAAATTGCGCGTCGTCTCGGCCAAAGAGTGGGAAATGAGTTGAATATTCCAGTCTATCTTTACGAAGAAGCCGCAACCCGGCCAGATCGCCAGAATTTAGAGAATATTCGGCGTGGTCAATTTGAAGGTTTAAAAAAAGAAATCGAGACCAATCCCGACCGTCAGCCTGATTACGGGCCAAACCGGCTCGGAACTGCTGGTGCTACCGTGATTGGAGCCCGCCAGCCACTGATCGCGTTTAATGTCGATTTGAATTCCGATGATGTCACAATTGCTCAGAAAATTGCCAGGACGATCCGTAACTCTTCAGGTGGATTCCATTTTATCAAAGCCTTGGGCCTGTTGGTTAATGGTCGTGCTCAGGTTTCTATGAATTTTACAAATTACCGCCAGACATCGCTGGCGCGCGTAGTCGAAACAATTCGTCGCGAGGCAGCTCGTTACGGAACAACCATCCATCATAGCGAATTGGTAGGTTTGACTCCTCAAGATGCATTGACCGATAGTGCAGTGTGGTACTTGCAGCTGGATGCATTTCAACCGAATCTAATATTGGAACGCCGGCTTTACCAGCTGCTTTTAAGTAAGCTAGAAAGTCCATTTGCAAATCAGCAAACTTTCTTAGACCAACTGGCCAGTGGCAAACCTACACCTGGCGGTGGTTCAGCTGGCGCCATCACGGGAGCAACTGCTGCAGCACTGGCTACGATGGTGGCACGTTTGACCGTTGGTAAGAAAAAATATGCTGCCATTGAAAGCCAGATGTGGCCGATTATCGATCGAGCTGAGACACTCCGTGCTGACCTAACTGCTGCCGCTGCAGAAGACTCGGACGCTTTTGAAGAACTCCTGGCCGCGAACAGGCTGCCTAAAGATTCTCTTGAAAATATCGCAAACAGAAACAAAGCGATTGAACAAGCGACAATACATACCGTTCAGGCACCTTTGCATGTTGCCCAGATGGTTGGTGAAGTGTTTGACCTGTTGGTTTTGGTTGCCAGGGTTGGAAATGTCAATGCAATCAGTGATGCGGGCAGCGGCATTGCCCTTGCTCGTGCAGCTTTAACCTGTGCCGGATTAAATATAAAGACTAATCTGGTTAATCTTAGAGATCAATCCTCAGCACAGCCATACCTGAAAGAATTAGAACAGTTAGAGAAAAAAGCAACGGAATCTGAAAGTCAATTCGCAAGTATTCTCAAAGAACGCAGCAATATTTCTATTGGTTAATAGTTCATCATGAATCAAAAACGATTCACATTGTTTCGCCTGATGACAGTCTTGGCGACTGGAGTATGCTTTGTTGCCTGTTCGAAATCCGTGGCTTCCATAAAATTGCCAATAACAATTCAAAACCCAACGCCAGGTAAACACAATTCAGATAATTCCTTGTCAAAAAACAGTGTACAGCTCGTAATCGCAAAAGAAACACCAACCCCCGATATAAAGGCAAATATATGGATTTCGGATGCCCTACCTGATGGGATCAGCCAGAACCTCAAGTTACCGGATGGATTTAACCTAGTATCAGATCCAAATCTTGCAGATCTACGCCTGGAAATCAGCACAGAGAATGTGGTCAGTACCTGGGTTTACGCTCTGGTCGCCCCCTTTCCTACCATTACGGATAGTGTCGCATCCAGCGCGTTAAAAGATTATTGGCTGAATGGTCAAGATAAATCTCTATCGATTAAATCAATTTTGCTCGATCAAACTACTGAAAATGTCTTCAGTCAAATGTGGGGCAAACCGGACACAAGCGTTATATCGGTTTTACCGGATGATCAAATCCTGACGCAAGCCTGGCAAGACATGGATGATTTGGCAATCATCCCGTTTGACCAGATTGTGCCACGTTGGAAAGTCTTAGAAGTTGACGGCATCTCACCAATCCGAAAAGAGTTTAAACCGGATGGCTATTATTTGAGTGTACCCGTTTCTATGGATGAAGTTACTCCAAAAGCAAAACAGCTTTTTCAAGAGTTGGATAAGGAACAATTTATTACAAGATCAAACCGAGACCCCAATCTGTTAACAACCGTGATTATTACAGGAACAACCGCTCTTGTGCGTGCAACTGCCCATTTAATGGAAGTCAACGGCATGACCTACCCTGACCAGGATATCCGGGATATATTGCGGCAAGCTGACATTACCCATGTAAGCAACGAGATTGCTTTTACCCCTACCTGTCCACCACCATTTACTTTGCCAAATAGCAAGCTGGTTTTTTGTAGCAAACCTGAATATATCCAATTGCTACAAGATATTGGGACTAAAGTAGTAGAGTTGACTGGAGATCATGAGAGTGATTGGGGGGCTGATGCGATCCGTTACACAATCAACCTCTACAATCAATTGGGTATGAAGTATTACGGCGGCGGTCTCAATTTGCAAGATGGAGAAAAACCGCTGCTGCTTGTCCACAATGGAACAAAAATTGCATTCATCGGGTGTAATGCAAAACCACCCGGATATGCGCTTGCCTCAGCAACCACTCCGGGCGCGGTCCACTGTGATCCGGGCTATATGCTACCAGAAATCACAAGCTTGAAGGAACAGGGATATCAGGTCATTACCACTTTTCAACACCTGGAGTATTACTCCTACAAAGCAAATCCCATTCTGGTTGCAGATTTTGAAAAAGCTGCAGACGCTGGTGCGGTCATTGTCAGCGGCAGCCAGGCTCACCAACCACAGGCAATGGAATTTGATAACAATTCTTTCTTGCATTATGGACTGGGCAACCTGTTCTTTGACCAGTATAATGAGGGCTTCCCTACCCGGCAGGCTTTTATAGATCGTCATGTTTTCTACAACGGACATTACATCAATACTGAATTGCTAACAATTATGTTCGTGGATCAAGCTCGCTCACGACCAATGACGCTTTCTGAACGGCAGGATTTGTTGACAACTATATTCAAAGCCAGCAATTGGAAATTAGGTAAATAATATCTCACAAAAAATTGTAAGTTATAAAAAAGTTAAGACTGAAATTCATTCGAAATACAATACTCGAGTAAAACAGGAGCTGAGATGGGACTGAAATCTGATAATTGGATCCGAAAGATGGCTCAAGAATACAATATGATCGAGCCTTTTGCCGACCAACAAGTCCGCCAGGGTGTGATCTCTTTTGGCGTTTCATCCTATGGCTACGACATTCGCGTTTTCGATGAATTCAAAATCTTCACCAATGTGTACTCTGCCATAGTGGACCCTAAGAACTTCGATCCTCGTTCGATGGTCGATTATAAAGGGGATGTTTGTATCATCCCTCCCAACTCCTTTGCGCTGGCACGTACAGTCGAATATTTTCACATTCCACGCAATGTTCTGACTGTTTGCCTTGGAAAAAGCACCTATGCCCGTTGTGGAATAATTGTTAATGTCACCCCCTTCGAACCCGAGTGGGAGGGTTTTGTAACCCTGGAAATTTCCAATACAACACCGCTGCCAGCCAAGATCTATTCCAATGAAGGAATTGCTCAGGTATTATTTTTTGAAGCGGACGAAGTCTGCCAGACTTCTTACGCAGATAAAAAGGGCAAATACCAGCGCCAGCAGTCCATCGCCTTGCCTAAACTTTAAAAATTCCAAAATTCATAAAATTGGATTTTCGGCCTCAAGAATAAAATTAGCGATTTCTGAAACATCTTCTAAATCTTCCGACCGAGCTATATATCCATAATTTCCTAGTGCAGAGCTAAACACACCGCTTAATGGTTCATGATGAACAATATAATCTCCATAAGCTTCCAAGATTTCTTCATGCGAATGGATATATCTTTTTCCTTCTTTGCGCCCCACATAACAGCAATAATAAGGCCGGCAATAAACTGCATCAAATCGGTTATTGAGGATCACGTTGGCATATTCATAATAAATATCAAAATCGTTGGCATAATTAAACATATCAGTTGTCATTCCACCTGGAGGACGCATATTGACTTCCAATGCGACCAGGCGATGATCCGGGGTACGGAAGAATTCAAAATGGAAGAACCTCTCCCTAACCTCAAAAGCGTTTATTAATTTTCTTCCCGCCTCTTCAAGATCTTTAGGGATATTCCGTACCGAATAATAATAGATATCCAGTTCGTCATTCACTGTCTCCATAATGCCCTGGCTGAAAACATGAGACGTACAAAAAACAACCTTACCTTGCTTATCGGTTAATCCATCAAATGATTCAATATTTCCTTGGATAAACTGCTCGATAACATAATCTTCTGTAGGCCGATTGGCCAGAAAACGATCTAATTCCTGATTGTTGTGAATCTTATGAGTATTGTTCGCTCCTACACCGATATCCGGTTTGATAACCACAGGGAAACCGACCTCTTCTACAAATCGGTGTGTTTGGGCAGCAGTATGAATAATCTGTCCTTCTGCAACAGGGCAAGCTACTTTTCTAAATACCTTTTTCATTTCGGATTTTCTTTTAACCTTATAAATATCAGCAGTATTTAATCCAGTTATATTAAAATCTGTTCTCAAACGAGCTTCTGTCTCCAACCAGTATTCATTCAGTGAGTCAATCCGATCGAGTTTACCGTAACGGAATGTAAAATACCCCAAAGCTCGCAGCAGCTCATTATAATTATTCATATCATTTACCCGATAATACTCATTCAAGGCCCAGCGAAGATCGGGATGTAAGCGATCGTATGATTCGTCTGCTAAACCAAGCACATTTGCACCCATCTTCCGTAAATTTACACAGAACCGGTAATAATTAGGTGGAAAATGAGGAGATATAAATACAAAATTCATCTTCAGCTCCTGCTAACCCCATATGACACTTGCTTTTTCAAAGAATTTAATCTATTGTTCTTGATATAATCTATTAAAGATATTATTTGTAAATAATACCACAAATCAATTTCCAATATGCAAAAAAGATTTGTCCATCGCTGCGTCATCTTTATTGTATTACTGTCGATATTGGCTGGTTGCCAGTCCATCTCAACTGCAAGGAAAAATCAATATCAGCCAACTCTAACCGTTTCTAAAATTCAATCCCGCACAACAACTCCAATCAAACCGGTTATTACTCAGCTACCCACAACTCTACCAACAGCCATTCCGACCGCAGTTTCTTCATATCCTCAAGATTATATTGACGCAACCGTTTGGGTACAAGATCCCCAAGTGCCAGTACTGCAATATCACCGCTTTTTACCCAACACATACAAAGAATCCTATCCTACGAAAACACTATTGCGAGATTTTGAGACCGAGTTACAAACTCTTTATGACAATGGCTTTGTTTTAGTCTCTTTACAGGACTGGATTGGCGGCAATCTGCAAGTTCTGGCCGGACGGCGTCCAATCATTATTACATTAGACGATGCTTTTTTCGCAGACCAAATTTATTTAGAGAATAACGGGCAACCTTCCTCCAATTCGGGTCTGGGCGCGTTGTGGGAGTTTTCCCAACAACATCCAGATTTTGGGTTTGCTGCTTCATTATTTGCCAACATGGGGGATAAAGTTTACGGGAATATAAAAGTGGGAAACTGGTATGAAAATGGACCCGGTTGGGAAAATAGTCTGGCGAAAGTGATCGCCTGGTGTATCCAACACAATGCCATGCCTTATAACCACATGTATACTCATCCCCGCCTGGATTTAACTCGTACAGATCAAATAGAATGGGAGTTAGAAAAGAATGACCAATCTATACGCAGTTTATTATTACGAATTAATGAATTAAATTTAGTTAATGGCGTGGATAATATGGTGGCATTGCCTTATGGTGAGTGGCCCCCTTCCAAAGTCGGCAAACAGGTCATTTTATCGTACAAGAATCCAGAAGGAAGACCGCTCGACGCCGTTTTAGAGTCGGGCTATTACTACAATGCCAAATACTTACCAGCTCCTTATTCTCTAACATTTAATCCCTGGCATATCCCGCGAATTGCCGCACATATACCTGCCATTAATTATTTAGTAAGCCAAATTAATCAGTTTCCAACCGCCAGCACCTGCCGTCTCGGACCGGTTCAATCTGCCCAGATGGGTGATAATCTCTATCTTATGAAACAAATATCCAATGCAATTCGGGAAAACGGTTGTCCAGAAGGGGTTTATTCATTCTCAGGAAAACTATTCAGAGCAAGCAAGAATCAAATAACCATCATTGATCTCAATCAATAGCAATTTTAATCAATTTAAAGCAACTTATTGAATAGCATACTTTCCAATTTCGTGGATTGCACCGCGCCATGCCAATGAGATGCCTTCAGGATTTTGCCACAAAACTAAACCTTCCAGGAAGGCAGGCCAGTTTTCCTCAGTAATTTGTTCTCCCAATAAATATTCCACCACGCAACCCACAACAGTATCATGAGATATAAATATATTCAGGCTGCAACCCGACGTTTGATAGGGGAGAATGAATTTAATAACATCAGCTACGGACGAAGGCATTATTTCTCCTGGACGTCTGTATGGATAGGAAGTCCAGGCTGCATCAATGTATGGATGGCCGATCCGCTCATCGATAGAAATATCAGCATGCCAGTTTGCTCCACGTAGAATAGCCTTGGCCGTATCGATACACCGCTCGACCGGACTACTTGCTATTCTACCCGGTGTGAAACGCTGAGTCAGGATATCACCAAACTGTTCGGCTAGAATCCTACCATCGGGAGTTAAACCAACTTCTAAAGTTTTTGAAATATCCAAGATTGGATAACGAGTGGAGTGCCTGAGTAAAACCGAGACCGGTTGGTTAAGAGGGGCAGAAGAAAGCCCTTGCAATGTTGTTTCGAGTATTTCCAAGATTAATCTCCTAATTTATGATTGACAACCCATCATAACACATTAGAATTTGCGTCATGGAAAAGAATTTCCTTAAAGATCGCAGTGCAATTCGCCAACAAGATGCGGAAAATTATCTTTTGATAACTCTGCTAAGTTTTGCATTGACCGTTTCGATCACACGATTATTTCTTGGTTTAACTGGATATCCGCAAATTGGAGGAGGCGATCTGCACATCGCTCACGTACTTTGGGGCGGTTTAATCCTATTTGTCGCAGCGCTTTTACCTTTGATTTTTGCCAATCGATGGGTGCTTAGCCTGGACGCACTCCTGGCTGGCATTGGGGTCGGATTATTTATTGATGAAGTTGGGAAATTCATTACGCGTACAAATAATTATTTTTATCCATCTGCTGCCCCAATTATCTATGCTGTCTTTCTAATAACTGTGCTCGTATATGTCCGTACACGGGTACGCAGAAAGAAAGATCCTCGCGCCCAGTTCTATTACATCTTTCAAGACATGGAGGAAGCGTTAGACCAGGATCTGTCAAAAGAGGAAAGAAACCGCATCATTACCATCTTGAACCAGGTGATTAAAGAAGATAGCCGGCCCGATCTTACAAAATTGGCCATTAATCTGCTTGAATATGTAAATAATGATCTCAACTACCTGGCCAAGCAGAAACCATCGGTTTGGAAACGCTGGTCCACTCGCATCCGAAATTTCGAAAAAACTCATATAAGTCGACAACTTTATAGGTATTTATTGATTTGTGGTTTATTGGCCTGGAGTCTCTGGACCCTATCCTTCCCGCTAAATATTTTGATCAGAATTGGCTCACCGGCTCACTTACAAATGGTCCTTTCACAGTTAGTAAATAATCAACTGGTAAGGAACGCCAGTGGTTTAAACTGGTTTGAAGCCAGAATCGGCCTACAAGGTTCAATTGGCGTAACTTTATTAATCGCTGCAGTTCTTTTCATATTCTCGAAAGATCGGCAAGCGGTCATTCTTGCTGATATCAGTCTGCTATTCTCATTGACGATTGTCAGCTTGTTGCTATTTTATTACGATCAGTTCGCAACGATCATTTATTCCACCATACAACTCGTATTATTATTAGCTGTGGTTCATTACCGTAAGCGCTTTTTACGACGTGCCATCCGATAACTTTTAACAATTCCCCGGTATTAAAAAGGAAAGAACCGGTGCCAATTGCCGCCGGTTCGATTTTTACAATCGATCAATGGATTTCTAATCGACCCCAATCATCACACTAGACGCCTTGACAATAGCATATGCTTCCTTACCAACCTTGAGATCCAGATTTTCGGCAGAGCTTTTTGTGATAATCGAAACTAATTCTGCACCACCAGGAAGTTGAATGGTTACTTCAGAATTAACTGCCCCGTGCACAACCTTGGTGATTTTTCCTTTCAGAACATTCCGCGCGCTAATTCTCATAATAATTATCCTCCAATGTCCAATTTTATTTGATTTTACAGGTATATATTACCTTATTTATGACCATAATTCAAGTCATTCTGACAGGACAACTTTATTTCTGTCCGTTTTTGAATAAAACGCTTGCTGAAGAACTTAATTGGCAATATACTATCGAGGTATGGAACAACTTCACTTATATCAGCAAATTGCAGAATCAATCAGGCTTGAAATTGTCCAAGGGCATTTAAAAGCAGGTGATCCGATCCCTTCTGTGCGTGCAATGACCGCTCGCTGGGGCTGTACGCCTGGAACAATCCAACGAGCTTATCGTGAGTTATCTCGGCAAGGATTAATTACCAGCCGTCCAGGTCAAGGAACGAAAGTTACCAAAAATTTACATCCCATTGAGACGACACCCTTGCGACGAGCGG
This sequence comes from Anaerolineaceae bacterium, assembly GCA_035315125.1. GTDB lineage: Bacteria > Chloroflexota > Anaerolineae > Anaerolineales > Anaerolineaceae > DATFYI01. The sequence continues at coordinate 43,018 of DATFYI010000209.1, forward strand.
GTCTGGTTAATCTGGCGGAACAATTTATGCTTGAAGTTTTAGCGGATGGATACACTCCAATCGAAGTAGAACAAGCCTTTAGACTGGCTATGGACCGTTGGCGAATTGTTGAAAATTCCCCAATACATCAGCCTTCCAGGATATTATATTTTGTTGGAAGTCATGATCCGGCGGTGGTCTGGTTGTCGGAACATTTTTCAGAAATCGAATCGCAATCTAAAATCCAGCCGAGTTTCACAGGCAGCCTGGGTGGACTAATGGCAATTGCAGAAGGCAAGGCTGATCTAAGTGGAATTCATTTATGGGATGAGGAACACGGCGAATATAACATTCCCTTTGTCCGCCGATTGTTACCCGGCCAAAAAGTTGCTCTGCTCAATTTATCCTATCGTCATACAGGTCTCATTATTGCAGCAGGCAACCCCAAGGCAATAAAATCATTGAATGATCTGCAAAGTGGGGAGGTCCGTTTTATCAATCGACAGGCAGGCTCTGGCACCCGTGTTTGGTTGGATGCCGTTCTACGCCGCATGGGAATAAATCACCAAAGCATAAATGGCTACACTGATGAAAAAATGACACACTCGGAGGTTGCTCGTTGGATCGCTGAAGGTAAAGCCGATGTTGGGCTCGGCCTTCAAACGGCAGCGCTCTCTTATGGTCTGGATTTCATTTTCCTGACACTTGAACGTTACGATTTAGTCATTACCGAGAACAACTTTATGCTCACACCGTTTCAGGCGCTCAGGAATTTCTTGCTCAAACCAGAGACTAAAACTGAAATTACCGCTCTCGGGGGCTACGAAACCAGTCACACTGGAGACGTTACCTGGGTCGAATAGAAAAAAGTCCAGGGCTCTGGAGTGATTAATTCGAAATTTGGTCATCATACTTGAGTCGATAACCTACCCCTGGCTCGGTAAGAATATAGCGCGGTTGGCCCGGATCAAGTTCAATTTTATGGCGTAGATTACTGATATTTACCCTCAATATATGGGTTTCAGTCTCGTATCCAACTCCCCAGACTTGCCGGAGAAGTTGACGGTGAGTAATCACTTTTCCGACATTTTGAACTAATATTCTGAATAATTCATACTCCGTCGGGGTTAATAATATTTCGACATTGTTCACAGTAACCAATCGGCTCACAAAATCTACTTTAATTGCGCCGAATTGGAAAATAGGCTCCATGTTTGGTTGTATTGATCGTCGCAAGCAAACCCTTATCCGGGCTACCAATTCTCCAATCCCAAAAGGCTTGGTCAGATAATCATCTGCACCCATGTCTAAAGCTTTGATTTTGTCAGCCTCATTCTCTCGAACAGATAAAATGATGATTGGCACATTCGACCACTCACGAACCCGACTGGTAACT
>DATFYI010000210.1:0-4699 GCA_035315125.1 Anaerolineaceae bacterium
ATAGCAGGACTGGCGACGATGGGAATATTAGCCTGCTTGAAGCGTTCCAGGGTTGCATCCAGGTTATCCACTTCCCAGCTTATATGAAATGAACCGGGAATTCCGAACCCGGTTTTGGCGCGCGGCCCTTTCGGCTGGATGTACTCCACCATTTCGTAGGATATTTCATCGCCCTCTGCTCTGGCAAAGCCAATTCGCAAACTGCAACCGGGAATACCTGTAACCGATGCGAGATAGGGTTGATCACTGATTTGCCAGCGCGTGTGTTCTAACCCTAAAACCTGGCTGCAAAAGGTAATTGTTTTTTCAACGTCAGAGATTGTATAACTTGCATGAATAAGCCCAGTGATCATTTTTATCACACTTACTAAAAAGCTACGGTAGATCCACCGTCTACCGCAAGTATGTGCCCAGTAACCATTGATGAGGCGCCCGAAGCCAGAAAAACTGCCGGCCCAACAATCTCATCCACTTCACCTATTCTTCCCAAAGGGATATGGTCGAGAAAATATTTCTCGGTTTCTGGCTTTTGTTGAAGGAGGTTTTTTATCAAGGGAGTCTTAAACTGGACCGGGGCAATCGCGTTTACCCGGATATTATATTTTGCCCATTCGATAGCCAAAAGACGTGTAAGTGCAATAACGCCGCCTTTGCTGGCGGCATAATTCGCATTGCCGGTGGTAAGACCAACAATACCGGCAACCGAAGCCATATTAATGATGCTTCCACCCTGGCCTCGTGCGATCATATGCTTGCCCACTTCCTGGTCGAACAACCAGACTCCCTTTAGATTAATATCTATGACCCTATCCCATTGCTCTATGGTCATTTTCTCGGCCGGGTTCCGATCGCCGATCCCGGCAATAGCAGCCAGGATGTCAATTCTTCCAAACTCTTGGGTTGTTCTCGCAATAGCAGCTTTAACTTGATTCTCTTTGGTCACATCGCACTTGATCGCGATTGCCATGCCCCCACTTTGCTCAATATAAGAGACGGTCTCTTTTGCGGTGTCCAGATTGTTATCCACAACGGCTATGCTGGCGCCAAACTGCGCAAATCCTTCCGCTATTCCCCTCCCTAGGCCGGAGCCTGCGCCTGTCACCAAAGCAACCTTTTCTGAAAGGTCAAAAACTGCTCTGACGTCTTTCAATTTTCCTTCAGTTGTAAACATATTTGCCTCTTTATTTGACCAAATCTTTATGCGGGGTTACCAGAATTTTGATTTGTGAGCGGTCAGTGAGCAAGCGGTTGAACCCCATTTCCACAGCGTCGGCGATATATATCCGGCTGGTGATAATCGGTTTAACGTCAATACGTCCATCGGCCAGGAACTGTACCGCCCATAGAAATTCCCTATCTGCTTGGTGGGCGTCGGTACCAATAATTTCTTTCTCCTTGAACATGATATCAAATGCGTTGAGCGATACATCGGCATTGATAACACTGCTAAAAACGCAGCGCCCCTGCCGGCGGGTCAACTCTACAGCTTCGCGCATGCCGGCCAGGTTTGCGCAAGCTTCAATCACTACATCAGAGCCAAGGCCGTGTGTCAGATCGTAAAAAGCTTCTTTCCAATAATCTTCGCGGGTATCCAAGACTGTACTTGCGCCCATTTGACGAGCCGCTTCTGCCCGGTTGCCGCCGTGCGTCAGGGCAATCACCTGGCTGGCGCCTGCTAACCGGGCTGCAGCAATTCCACATAGGCCAATTGCACCTGCTCCGATAATCGTAACGATATCTCCGACCTGGACGCGACCTTTTTGCACGCCGCGTACCATTACTGCCAACGGTTCTGCCAAAGCTGCTGCATCTGCGGGTAAAGAATCTGGGATGGGGATACAATTCATAGCCGGAACGTTGAAGCAATCTGCCATACCCCCGTCATCAACCTGCCCAATCGAAACCTGGTTGAGACAGGCGGCATATTCGCCCCGTTTGCACCAAAAACAATGGCCGCAGACGCGTAAGCATTCGATAGCCACTCGCTGGCCGATCTTCAGCCCTTTCACCTCAGATCCTAATTCCATCACGCGACCTGAATATTCGTGACCGATAACCATCGGCGCCATACGGCCCGATACTGGGTGAGGTTTGCCGACCGGAATGATGGCGCCGGTTTTATAATCTTCCATGTCTGTACCGCAAATGCCACACCAATCGGTAGCGATGCGCACCTCATCCGGTTTTAGAGGGCGCGGTTCTGGCCAGTTTGGTTCAAAGCGAATATCTCCCACATTATAAAAAACGATTGCCTTCATTGGATCTCCTCTTTTAAATCTCCTTTCCTCTGATTTATAAAGTTGGTTGAAAATCAAATGTGAAAATCAGGAAATTTAAGCAAGCATTTCGTCACCTGGTGACTTTGATCGCTTGTGTATGCAAACGCCTGTGGAGCCTGTTCAAAAGGAAAAACCTGGCTGATCCAGGTACGTGTATCAACTCGGCCCGATGTTACTAGCTGGGCGGCCGTCTGAAAAGTATCACCACTCGTGCGTACAGATCCAAAAACCCGCAAGTTGGAGCGTACAAGGCGGTTTACATTTACATTTGCAGTTGCTTCTGCTGTAATCCCGGTCAGAATAATTACACCACCTGGACGGGCAAACTCAAAAACCATCGATTGGGCTGAGCTACTTCCGGATGCCTCAATCACTATATCCGGTCCACGTGTTCCAAAGGACTCGCTTATCTTTCTGGCCAATTCATCCTTCTGGGGATTGAGAGTGATCGTGGCTCCTAACTTGCGAGCCCGCTCAAGTGCGTATTCTTGTGGATCGACCATTGCGACTTTGCTGACCCCCACAGAGCACAGGATGCTCAAAACAGCTAGGCCAATTGATCCAGCACCGAATAACAGGACCGAATCGGAGGCAGTGATTTTGGTAGAGCGAATCGCCTGGAGGGCGACCGATACCGGTTCAACCGTTGTTGCCAGGCCAAAATCAAATCCATTTGGAAGATGTATGGCCTGATCTGCACGTACCAGGACGAATTCTGAAAAAACTCCGTCCGTTGTTACACTCTTGAAATTCAATCGCTCACATAGATTCTGCTCGCTTTTTCGGCAGTAGAAACAATCTCCGCAAGCTGCTTGCGGATTGATGATTACCGGATCACCCAATTTAAACCCTTCTACATTGACGCCAATCTCTGAGACTTGGCCGGCTCCTTCGTGCCCCATGATGAATGGGTGGGTTGGTTGTAAAGTACCCAAGATCCCATACTTATACAATTTCAAATCAGATCCACAAATTCCAAGTGCCCTTATCCGGATTAATAATTCGCCTGGGCCGGGTTGGGGTATTGGGCGCTCTTCTAAGCGCACATCTACAGCTTTATGCCAGACAAGTGTTTTCATGGTTTACCTGTGCATAAATGCTTATCATGCATTAAGCAATATTTACATTAAGGGGAGCATATGCTGATTAAAAAATATTATAGCAAATCAATTTACTCGTGTCAACTAACTATTCTAAAGAGTTTTTCCCAAATATAGCTGGCTATATTGCAGGTAATGAATGATGTTTGCACTCTGACATTGTAGCCTATGACATTTGCTTACGATATAGATAATTGAGGCGGCTGTCGATCAGCCGCCCCAACGATTTGGTCTGGCAAGTGATTAAATATGTTGAATTTATGCCAGGCCAGGAAAAGATGAAATGCCGAATGTACGTCAATCTCTTTATTCCATGACTTTATGGACCGCTGCAATAATATCTTTCTCGCCTGGGATAACCTCTGTTTCCAATGCATGATTATAAGGAATAGGCACATCCTCCGCAGCTACTCGCTGGACGGGCGCGTCCAGGTCATAAAAGCAATCGTCCATTATACGAGCAGATAATTCGTTGGTAAATCCCCCGGTACGGTGGCTTTCACTTACGACCACGGCCTTATGGGTTTTTTTGACCGATTGCCCGATGGCTGTCATGTCCAAAGGTTTGAGTGTGCGGGGGTCGATGAATTCGATGTCGATGCCTTCTTGCTCAAGCACCTTGATAGCCTTTTCGGCCATTAAACACATCCGGCTGGTGGCAACAAGGGTTACATCTTTACCAGGACGGCGCAGCGCTGCCTTCCCAATGGGTACAATGTAATCCTCGGCTGGAACGAGGCCGCTTTCTCCATACAGAAGCTTATTTTCAATGACCAGAACTGGATCGTTTGCCCGGATGGCTGCTTTCAATAGACCTTTGGCGTCGTAAGGTGTGGATGGCATCACTACTTTTAGCCCCGGGATGAGTGTGAACCAGGTTTCCAGAGCTTGGGAATGCTGAGCAGCATTGCCACGTCCAGCGCCAAAGGCAGTACGTATGGTCAGTGGGACAATAGCGTGTCCTCCAAACATGTACTTTACCTTGGCAGCCTGGTTAACAATCGAGTCCATTGCCATACACATGAAGTCCATATACATAATTTCCACGATCGGGCGCATCCCCATTAGAGCGGCGCCAACGCCTGCACCAACGATGACCGACTCGCTGATTGGAGTATTCCTTACACGCTCGGGTCCGAATTCATCAAAGAGACCTTTGCTGGCTGCAAAGGCGCCGCCATGTTTTCCCACGTCCTCGCCCATCAAGAATATTGCTGGGTCACGGCGCATCTCCTCCGCTATTGCTTCCGCCACTGCCTGTCGATAAGTTAATATCCGTTCACTCATCTAAGCACCTTCCGTGTAAACATCTTCAAAAAG
>DATFYI010000211.1:0-4314 GCA_035315125.1 Anaerolineaceae bacterium
GGGCCTGAGTATCGGCAAAGGCTGAAGCGCCGGGTTGCATAATTCCATCCTGACCGAGCTGGCCGCGCAGCTCAAACAAATTAAATGGGATATTGATGCCGGTGATCGCCATTTTAAAATTTTTGTTTGAGAGCAGCAGTGAATCGTTTTGATAACTGCCTGATAATGGCAGGCTGATAACCGACGCTGGATCAGCTACCAGCATACCCTCAGAATTGTGTTTTGCTCCAACCGCCCACAAGACGATTTTTCCCTGGTTCTGGTTATTGGGTGGTGTCTTTAAGATCGTGCCTACCACCCAATCTATATAATCGAAACCAATCTGGTTCAAGCTGGGCAGCATTGGAGGCAGTGGGGCGGCCAGGCGTGTCCATTCCAGTGCGCTGGTTTCACCTGTCCCGACATTTAGAGGCGGCTGTTTTGCTGTGGGTGCGCCTGTCTTGAATTGGAAAGAATGGTCGAAATTTCCCTCAGGAGAGCCGAACAATGTCAAATTACCCAGGCGATAACCGCCCGAATAATAGCGACCTTTTACGGTCAGTGTGTAGCTTGTGTCTGCTGCCAGGAAGCCAACCGGCCGGATGTAAATATAATGTCCATCTGCCGAGTGGTCCGCTGTGAAGGTCAGCGCCGGGTTGAAGGCAATCTGTAGATCACTGGCAGGACAGCCAAGCGGGTAATTGCAGACGAATGCATTCTGGGTATGACCGTCTTTGACATCCACCAGCCGCAGGGTGATCATGGCCGCTGAGGACAGCATGGCAGGGAATTGAGCCTGCGTGTTGCCGCCTGGGGTAACATAAAACAATCCGACTTGATTTTTCCCGCCTGAGTTCTGGCTGAGACGCCCAGGCAGGTCGCTGTTTGAGGTAGCGCAACGTGGGTCGCTGGTATGCAGGCAATAATCATATGGCACAAAAACCAGGCTACCGGATTCGCCGCCGATATAGATACCATGCTGGCCCAAAGCAGGCGAGCCATTCAAATCATTCCGGTCCTGCAATTCTGGATTATCTGGGGTTGTGTCGTAAGCCCAGCGCAGGCTTCCATCTGAAGCATTCAAAGCATACAATTTGCCATTCCCACAGCCAAAATAAACTACTGCGCTGGTCTTTTGGGTTCCATTGGTTGTTTGATCGTGAACCTGTCCAATTACCGGCGAGGATCGAATTGGGTCGCCAGTATCATAACGCCAGATAAGACTGCCATCCGGCTTGACGGCATACAGCGTACCGTCTGCCGAGCCAAAGTAAATGGCATTCGTATTGCCCTGGCTGTCCTGCCCTAAAGCGGTCGACGAATAGATGTGGTCCAGAGTTGGGAATTTCCAGCGAACTTTACCGGTGGCAGGATCAAGGGCGTACAGGTTACTATCAAAAGAGCCGATATAGACTGTGTTATCCGAACCGACTGCTGCTGAAGCAGCAATGAAACCCAGCGTGCGCACACGCCATAACTCATTTCCGGAAGGTGACACGGCCCGGATAAAGGTGTCAAGTGAACCCCAGTAGATCGTTCCATCGTTGCCAAAAGCAGCCAAAGACCAGTTATTGCTGCCAGTTGGATAGGTCCATTTCAGCTGACCGGTGGGGCTGATGGCGTAATAAGTGAAATTGGTATTGCCTGCGTACAGCGTTCCATCCGGCCCGACCCCCACATTTCCTTCAAACCAACGGTTGAAGCTGATTCCAGGCTTTAGCTTGGCCTCATATTTCCAAATCAGCCGGTCAGCCGGGTTGTTGATGCCGTCATCCAGCTTGAAACCATACATAGCCCCGTCCCCGGAAATAAAAACCAGGGGCGCTTCCTGGCTGCCAGGAGCAGCATCAAACAAGGTGCCGGCCGAGTCGATGATTTCGCCGGTCTCATATTTCCATTTTAAATTACCAGCCGGATCGAGAGCATAAAAATAATGGTCGGCCGATCCAAAGTAAATATTTCCAATGGCGTCGATGATAGGGGTCGAGAAGATACCTCGTTCCGTTTTGAAATACCAGGGTTGCCCGCCATCATAAGCGCCTACAATGGGGCTCCAACCGGTATTGCGCGAGTCTCTGCGGAAAGTGGGCCAGGGCGAGCCGGGCTGAGTAGGTGTTTGATCTGTGCGTGTTTGATCGGAACGCGGTCTGAGGGTGATAAATTCATGAATGTTTGAGAAACGTGTTCCGATCGGTGTATTTTGTTCAACCTGCAGGTTGCCGCTGCTGACCCCAGCCGGAAGCTGGATCGTGATTTGGTCGTTCTGCCATGAAAGAATATCTACTGCCTGATGGGTTGAACCTTCGATATTGGATAGCCAGATTTTATCGGGTTGGGCCCCGAAATTATACCCAATTATCTGAACGTTTGTTTGCCCGATTGTAAGCAGAGGGATGCTGGTAATCTGTGGTGTAACATTATCCGTATAAGTAAACAGCCCCCAGGAAACCAAACCGATAATGGCAATACCAAAGAAAACCAACAAGCAACCACGTAACGAAAATTTTCGGCGAATCCGTACAGTTTTCGCAGCAGAGGACATATGACACCTTTTAGTATCGAGTTGAGGAAATACGCAGATTCCTATTATAACTGGCTAAGAATAATTTAATAAACTTGATACATCAGATTAGATGTGTCTATAATATCTATGATCGTTTTTTGAATGATCCTATATCCTAAAAAGATCTTGGCAAAGATATTTTGCCTGTAAACTAAATAGCAAACATTCACTTTCCGCTTTATTCGTCCAATTTTGACAGGAACAAACCAATGACAACAGCCGAAAAGGTATTACAGGAATTGGAAAAAGTTACTGGAACGGACCAGGTCGAAAAAGACCTCGACCTGGCATTGTTCGATGAGGATGTGTTAGATTCATTTGGAACGGTTGAGTTGATTGTGGCTCTAAGTGAATGCTTTGGTATCAGCATTTCACCAGCCGAGATCGATCGCCAGCGCTGGTCCACGCCTCGTAAAATTATCTCGTATATAGAGGATAAGGTCAAGAAGTGAGAAAAGACTTGCCGCATCTTCTACCAGCCCTGATCGCTTTTCTGTTCTTTACCGGCGTTTTATGGGCTGGCACACAATATGCTCAATCGATGGAAAATCGTCATGTGCGCGCCTTTGCACCCATGCTGCTTCCCCAAACTTTGAATGGCAGCGCTTTGCAGCAGGCCGCCTTGCGCCGGCCTGATTTATTACCCGTATACGGCAGTTCGGAATTATTCCATGAAAACACACCTTACCGTGCCTTTTTATTCTTCAGCACATATCCAAGCGGTTTTATGGTATTTGAAGTCGCTCGAAGTGCTGCCACTTCATTAATCATTGCTGAGGATTTGGCCGCACTTGGGCCAGAATTACGCGGTAAGAAAGTTGTTATTTCCTTTACACCTTCTATGTTCAATGCTGGCGAAGTTTCCCCAACGAATTATGAAGGAAATTATACGCAGCTTCATGGAGATGCGTTGATTTTTAATCCTTATTTAAGTTTACAGGTAAAACAGCAAGCTGCCCGGCGCATGTTGGATTATCCGAATACTTTAACAAATGATCCAATCCTAAAATTTGCTGCGATTAACCTGTCTAGTCCTTCTACAATCCAACAAACCCTTTATTATCTTGCCCTTCCCCTTGGACAATTAGAGACCTTGATTGTCAGATTACAGGACCATTGGCAGGTTCTGAATATTATCTGGTCAAAGCCAGGATTAACCCCAACAGTTCTCAAAAAAACTGTTTCTATTCAATGGAATGCGGATTTTGCTCAGGCGAAGGCAGAACAAATTGCAAAGGCAAATAATAACCCTTATGGTATCGAAAATAATAGTTGGACGCAAAGGTGGCAGAAGCTGATGGAGAAAAGGAGCGCACCGCCAGGTAGTAGGGATGCCTCATTTGTTGGCAGATTGGACACTTCCAGAGAGTGGTCCGACCTTGAAATCGTGCTGGAAATATTAAAAGAGATGGGGGCGCAGCCTTTAATCATGAGCCGGCCGATTAATGGTCCTTTGTGGACGGCCATGGGCGTTTCCAGAGAAGCCCGGCAGGTATATTATGACCGGCTTCATAAAATCGTCGTGGATACTTACGGCATGCCGCTGGTTGATTTTGAAAACCACGACGGCGATCGATATTTCAGTACTGACTCGGCTTCCCATACAAGCAGGCTAGGATGGGTCTATGTGGATCAAACGCTCGACGCATTTTTTCACGGAAATATACACTAATCCCTGGGTGAGAACTATTCTGCTGGTCCTATATTACCTTGCGATCCTGGTTGGGTTGGTTATCCTCTATGGAAAAGGTAATTTCACGACGCCACCCTTT
>DATFYI010000212.1:0-6083 GCA_035315125.1 Anaerolineaceae bacterium
TGAAATTGAAGGCGATAAAGCTGTCTCGGAAGTGAATTCTCCAGTAAGTGGCTTGTTATTGAAAATTATTACAAAAATTGGCGATGAAGTTCCCTCACAATCAATAATTGCACTTATCGGGGAAGCAAATGATGACATAGACGAATATCTGAAGACACAAACCCAATCCAACCCCGAATCAGGAGTTAGCCAACCCTCAGCCCAACCATTAATAAGTTTAATTACTCAAGAAACAATACCCGAAACAAGCAAAGTAAAAGCATCTCCTTTGGCACGCCGGCTTGCTCAAGAACTAGGGGTTGACCTCTCAAAAGTTATTCCTTCTGCAAAAGATGGACTAATTAATCGCGACGACATTTTACGGGCAAAAGAATCCTTAACAGCTTCTACTCTTATCAGGGAATACCCAGAGTTTAGCGAGAATGAAGACCTGAGTGTTGAGAGCGAAATTAAGGTCACTGGCTTTAAAAAAATTGTAGGCGAAAGGATGAAACAAAGTTATCTTGATGCTCCGCATTTTGCATTAACCGTAACAGTTTCAATGGAAGCAGCGAGGAAATTACACCAGGAAAAAAGCACAATATTTCATTTTACCTACACAGATATATTGATCTGGGCTGTAGCCAAAACCATCAGTAAACACAAATTAATTAATACGAGTTTCCGGGGTGAAAAAATTGTCATCTTTAAAAATATTAACATTGGAATCGCTGTGGCTACCGAAAAAGGTCTCATTGTGCCAGTCATTAAAAATGCGGATAGGTTGTCTCTTGAAGAAATCTCGCAAAAACGAGATGAACTAACCCAAAGAGTTAAAGATGGGAAAACGGCACCAAACGATATCGTAAATGGCACATTTACGATTTCAAATTTAGGAATGTTTGGGATTGATTCCTTCTCTCCAATCATTTCCCCTGGTCAAGCCGCAATTTTAGGTGTTGGTGAGATTAAGCGAATACCCATTATAGATGAAAACGATGAGGTTCACTCAACATTTATGATGAATCTAACTTTAGTCAGCGACCATCGGGTTGTGGATGGAGTTGATGGCTCAAAATTTCTTGGGGATCTTAAGAAGATGATAGAAGACTTTTCTGAAATTAATTCTCTTTAAATTGATGAAACAGGGAGTAAAGAAATGGAAAGAGAATTGTTTGAGATGAATTACCCAAATCGTCATTGGGGTTGCAGAGTTAACGACCGGATTACTGTGTTTGGTATGAAATCAATGATTCTACAAAATGAATTATTACAGGTCATCCTTCATATTGAAAAAGGAACAGAGATTACACAATTCTTGTATAAGCCTCTAGACGTGGATTTTCTGTGGCGAGCGCGAAATGAATTGCACAATCCGGCAACTTTTTCGACAGTGGGTGGCAATGATTCTGCCCAATTTTTCGATCATTGGTCTGGGGGTTGGTTTGAGGTTATTCCAAACAATGGACCTGGAACTGTTTACAAAAATTGCAGCCTGGGCTTTTACGCTGAAACGATTAATGCCCCCTGGGAATACAAAATATTGGAGGATACACCTGGGAGAGTACGTGTCGGTTTTTGGTTCAAAACCTATCGAACACCCTATTTGATTCAGAAAGTAATGACCATTGAAAGTGGTAAACCTGCCATATTTATCGAGGAAAAGGTAACCAATATTGGCGGCGAAGATCTTGAATTCGCGTGGGGGCAGCATCCTGTGGTTGGTCCCCCATTTTTAGATAGCTCATGCCGTATATCTATGCCTGATTGTAAAATCCTTGTCCTAAATGATGAGGATGGCCCAGGATACCGTATGAAATTACATCAAGAGGGGAAATGGCCTTATGTACAAGGGCTGAATGGAAAACCTGTCGATATGCGTATCGTTTTGCCACCAGAAGCAAAGACAATGGATGACTGCTATATTACCGATTTTAAAGAAGATGCTTTCATCGGTGTCACCAATACAAACAAGAAAGTTGGCTTTGGTTTGGCCTGGGATCCGAAGGCATATCGTTATTTATGGCTATGGCAGGCATTTGGTGGAGGACAACAATTCCCTTGGTTTAGTAGCTCATATCAAATGGGAATTGAACCATGGTCAGGATATCCATGTGCTGGACTACAGACAGCAATTGAGAACAAATCAGCATTAAAGTTGGGCCCTGGAGAAAGTCTGCTTTCATGGATTACAGCAGTTGCTTATCAAAGTGAAAAGGACGTTGAAACAATCAAACGCGATGGAAAAGTGGAGTTTAAAAATGACTTCTAGAATTGATACTGAAAAATTCTTTGAATGGGCGAGGATACCTGTTGAACAATTAGAAAATCACCCAGATGCAAAAGTAAAGATAAAAATCCTTGCAAATGCAACAGATGTAATACAATGGGCAGCAAGGTATATGGTTGATGAAGTAAAAAATAACAATAAGGAGGGTAAACCAACAAGGTGGATTTTACCGTGCGGTCCAACCGGACAATATCCCATCTTTACTCAAATTGTAAATGAGGAACGGATCAACATGAGGAACGTCCATATTTTCCATATGGATGACTTTCTTGACTGGCAAGGACGACCATTACCCATTGAACACCCCCTTTGTTTTAGGGGAGAGATGACTCGCTTGATTTATGATCAAATTGATACTTCATTAAATGTCCCAGAATCTCAACGTCACTTTCCTTCGATTTACGATATCGATGGACTAACCAAAGAAATTGAAAAGGTGGGTGGTATCGACACGATGTTGAGCGGTATTGGATATAGAGGCCATATTGCTTATAATGAACCGCCCATTGCGCCCTGGAATACGATCACCGAAGATGATTTTCGAAATTCAAAAACCCGTATTCTAAATCTAAATCCCGACACAATTATTGCAATGAGTCAAAGGGTAGCTGGTGGATTGTTACACTATATTCCACCAATGGCAATCACAATGGGTATGAAAGATTTGCTCTCAGCTAAACGCATTCGCTTACTCTCAATAACAGGGGAATGGAAAAGAGCCATTATCCGATACCTGCTTTTTGGACCTAAAACGATTGAATACCCGGTAACTTTTGTTCAAGATCACCCCGATGTGCTTGTGGTAGCTGATCGAAATACTGTGCTTCCATGCATTGATTAAATGTTTGAGGATAATTACCGATGAAACCCGATTTAATTGTTGTCGGAAGCCATGCGCCAGGAATATTTGTTAGGGTAAAGAATATTCCTAAAGAGGATGAAACTGTCATCGGATGGGATTTCCATGAGCCGGAAGATGGGGGAAAGGGATCAAACCAGGCAATCGCAGCTGCGCGTTTAGGGGCTAGGACCGCCTTTGTGGGATGTGTTGGCCAAGATCGGGTAGGTGAAGAGGGAGCCAGGTGGATGCGTCGTGAAGGTGTAGATACAACGTGGCTGCGAAGAGATCCAAATGCTTCTAGTGGAATAGGTTTTATCATACTAAACGACAAAGGCATTCCAGCATTAATAACTTCTATGGGAGCGAATGCAAATATTACATGTAACTATGTTGATGAAGCTTTTGAAAAGATGAGGGGAGCTTCGGTATTGCTAACACAATTCGAAATCCCCACAGACGTCGCAATTCATGCTGCAAAAGTTGCACGACGATTGGGAATGATTTCAATTGTGAATCCTGCACCAGCACCCAGTGAACTAATTGAAGGGTTAGAAGCTGCCTCCATATTGGTGCCAAATGAGAATGAAGCAAAAACCCTATTAGGTATTGACGTTAACAATCACCAAGATCCAATAGAAATGGCAATCAAGCTTCAACGATTGTCTAAATCAAACTGCGTAATCATAACACTTGGTAAAGAAGGCGTTGTGGGTTCAGAATCATCTGGAGAGACCTGGCAATTGGTGGCACCTAAGGTCACTGTGATGGATTCCAGTGGTGCAGGAGATGCTTTTTGTGCTGGACTAGCAGTAGGATTATTGAATGGCATGAATATCCGATCAGCAGCTAACTGGGGATGTTATGTCGCGGCAATTTCAGTAAGCAAGATGGGGACTATTCCATCCTTCCCAACTAATAAGGAAGTTGCAAGTTTTATTAATAAGGGTTAGAAAACGTAGATTACTCAATTACAGTTAGTGTATTCTTCTGATTTTATTGGCGAAGTCACATTGAAGCTAAGAGAACTCGAAGGTGGGCGCGGTACAGTGATAGACGCCTTTGGGATGGCTGCTGTTGGCTGCAATCAGTGCCGGTTTAAATCTGATTGAGGTGAACGTTTTCTGAGTTGATCCTATTCGAGGCGAGGTTATCCTGCTGACCATGTTGATTGATGCCCAAAAAGTACGTTACCGCGCTCAAGTGGTTAAATCTACCCATGTAGCTACTTGTGCCTTCTCCATCCATTCCACCTGCTTCAGGTAACTAAGTTTCAATTGACATTATCACAAAGAAAGCCACGAATTCTTATGAACTTATTTCCACCTGAAGTCCAAGAACAGCGAGTGGCTCTCGGGGATGCTCTTGTTCATCTGGGACAAGAATTCTCCAACCTGGTGGTATTATCCCCGGATGTGTCGATATCTACTCGGGCGACTAAGTTTAAAGCCGCTTTTCCTGATCGATTCATCTGTAGCGGAATCTCGGAGCAAAACACCATTGGAATGGCGGCGGGGCTCTCGACAATGGGCTGGGTGCCTGCGGTCGTAGGATACGCGATGTTTGTGGTTGGAAAAGCATGGGAACCCTTACGTAACTCAATTGTCTATTCTCAATTGAATGTGAAGATTGTAGGGACACACGGAGGAATCAACGTTGGCGCGGATGGCGTGACGCATCAGGCGATTGAAGATTTGGCTTTGACGCGGTCAATCCCTGGTATGATCGTCCTTACGCCGATGGATGCGAATCAGGTGGAACCGGCTGTTAGAACGGCTCTCATGATCCAGGGGCCAGTCTATATCCGATTGGAACGAGCACCAATGCCTGTCTTTTCTGAAATGGATGCACCATATCTGATTGGAGGATCTATTCGGCTTCGTGAAGGCCGAGATGCCACAATATTTGCTATTGGGGGAATGTGTTCTATGGCAGTCAATGCAGCCGATGCTTTAGCTCAAGAGGGCATCCATATTCGCGTGGTAAGTATGCTTTCGGTTAAGCCACTCGATGAAGCCGCTATCGTTGCTGCTGCACAAGAAACTGGTGCTATCGTAACCGCTGAAGATCATAATCGTTATGGTGGGTTGGGTGGAGCTATAGCCGAGACGCTTGCCCGGTTGGCTCCCGCACCTATGGAGCAGGTTGCAATGGATGATACATTCGCAGAAAGTGGTTCTGTTAGCGCACTATACGCGAAATATCACTTAACCTCCAGCGATATCATCGAAGCGGTAAAAAAGGTGATCTATAGAAGCCGAGCGACCAGGAGCCTATAGGTATGGTAATCCATGCATCACAAATTGACCTTGCTAAGATTGAATTTCTGACCGACCGGGCGCGCTGTATTCGTCGCCACATCATCAAAATGACGAGCGCTGCTGGCAGCGGCCACCCTGGGCCATCATTTTCACCGGTGGAGTTCCTATCGGCTTTATATTTTTCGGAGATGCATATTGATCCAGCCAACCCCACCTGGCCTGAACGGGATAGGTTTGTGCTTTCCAAAGGACATGCCGCACCAGTTCTTTACGCTGCATTACATGAAGCAAGCTATTTTTCCGAAGAAGTGATGCTGTCCTTGCGCCAGGTTGGCAGTCCATTGCAGGGTCATCCGAATATAAAAACCCCTGGCGTGGATGCGACTACAGGTTCGCTTGGGATCGGCCTTTCCCAGGCTGTCGGCATGGCGCTTGGCGCTCGCATGCACAGGACTGGCAACAGGGTCTATGTTGTCATCGGTGATGGTGAATGCGACGAAGGCCAGATATGGGAGGCTGGTCTGGCAGCGGCCCATTTTCACCTGGGAAACCTTGTTGTGTTCCTTGACCATAACGGCTACCAATACGATGGACCGGTATGCGAGGTAATGGGCCTGGAACCTCTTTCTGATAAATGGCGGGCCTTTGGATGGCGGGTAGAGGAAATTGACGGCCATTCTTTCGAGGAAATCCTCGGTTTCTTGGAACGTTCGCG
>DATFYI010000213.1:0-12254 GCA_035315125.1 Anaerolineaceae bacterium
TGGCTGTAGCAGTGAAAGTCGGTGTACTCGTAAGTGAAGGTGTTGGAGTAATGGTGGATGTCGGAGCTATACCTGTCACTGTAAATCTACTGGACTGGTTCCAGGAAGTCCCAACGAATATTTGCACTTCATAATCACCCGGTAACCATTGATCTGCAGGAGGTGAACATTCCGAATATCCATACCCACCAGTACTGCCGTCCCAGGGCTTCATATCAGAACAAATTCTGGCTTGATCGCTCAATCGATACCAAAACATGCTCCATTGTGAGTTTGGCAACATTTTGTCATAATTGAACGTTGCATACAAAGAACCTACCGGGTTGGCAAATTCAGTGGCCGGATTTACCGGTAACGGCTGGTTGGTACCTTTATCGATTTTTATAGATTTTGAAAATTGCATTGGGCTGAAAACGGACGCCGGGTTGGGTGTAACAATACTGGTAATCTGGATTAATAAGTTCTGAGGGAATTGAGGGGTTGGCGAAATCGAAGGTGTGTTTGTAATCGTAGCAGTATCAGTGATTGTTGGGGTAAGTGTAATGGTAGGTGTGAGTGTAATGGTGGGGGTAAGCGTAATGGTCGGTGAAGGTGGAAAGAATCGGTAAATTGTCGGCTCGGAGTATCTGTTCAAAACAAAAGCAACCAGCAGAAGCACAAGTGCGACCAAAATGAGGCGCCATCCACGCATTACTAAATCGCGTCTTTTGCGAAAAAATAACAGCCTCCGACCGGCTTGAATAGAACGGATTCCTAAAAATACACAGAGCAATATACCTAAAACTGCGAGAAAGAATGCGGTCTGAACAGTTGTGTGGATATCCAGGTTCATCAGGAATATGAGTTGAATTGGAGGGAAATGTAAAACTAAATGTGATTATAGCATGTCTCGAAAAGTTCGGTTTTATTTACGCGATTTTGATTGCACAATATGCCTATCTTAGGTAAAATCTATATTGGATGGTACTGGATTAATATTTATGGCACTGGCTCCTGGTTCTTTTCTGAACAATCGATATCGCATCGTCTCGGTCCTCGGTCAAGGAGGGATGGGTTCCGTTTATCACGCCATCGATGAAAACCTGGGAACCCCCGTTGCAGTAAAAGAAAACCTTTTCCTCACAGAAGAATACTCCCGTCAATTTCAACGAGAAGGTAGTATCCTCGCCAGTCTACGTCATCCTTGCTTACCACGTGTGGGAGATTATTTTGTTATCCCAGGTGAAGGGCAATATTTGATTATGGATTATATCGATGGCGAGGATTTACGCCAACGAATTGAACGCTTGGGTACACTGTCTGAAAGAGAAGTCATTTTAATCGGAGCAGGTATTTGCGATGCCCTGGATTATATGCATACTCGGAAACCGGCTGTTCTTCACCGGGATATCAAACCAGGAAATATCAAAATAACGCCAGAAGGAGAAGTCATCCTGGTTGACTTTGGCCTAGCAAAAGTAATGCGGGGCAGCCAGGCTACAACCACTGGCGCTCGCGCGATGACACCGGGTTATTCACCACCCGAGCAATACGGCACAGCCCGCACAGACCCACGCTCCGATATCTATTCGCTTGGCGCAACCCTTTACGCTGCCCTGACAGGGATAATACCTGAGGATGGCTTGGCACGAGCAACTGGAAAAGTTCAATTAACTCCTTTACGGACGCTACAACCCAGAGCCAACAAAAAAGTAGCTAATGTAATTGAAAAAGCCCTGGCAGTTGAACCAAATGACCGTTATCAAACAGCTGGCGAATTTAAAAGGGCATTGCTCGAGGCGGGAGAAATTAGTCATGTTTACCCCGAGAAACTTCGCATTCCCCCTGCGCCGTTACTAACCTCTACGATGCCCGTAGAGCCGGACAGCGATCCAATTGAGCATGAGCGCGATTTTGAAGACCAATTCCCGATTGCAAGAAAATCTGCTCAAAAGTCCAAACCAAAAAGGCAGAAAAACTTTTTCCAATATAGTGTGATAACGCTTATTATCATCTTATTGGGTTTACTCGTCTATATGAAACCCGACCTGCCAATTGCAATCGCAGCAGTCTTTGTTTCCTCTCCAACACCGGTCATTACTCAAAAATCACCGGCCTCACAAATTGTGGCTTCCCCAACGGATATTGTCATTCCAACCAGAACAGCCATAATCTCAGCCAGCCCAGTTCCAGTGACGATTGTGCCGTCGCCATTCCCCATTATCCTCCCCTCTCCAACAATAACTCCCCAGCCTACTCCTACGTTGATTGGCGGCGGCGAAGAACCACAAATTGCCTTTGCCTCAGATCGGGTAAATAATATTTTGCAAATTTTCTCAATGAACGCCGATGGTAGTGACCAAAAAGCAATAACCAACCTGCCAGAAGGGGCCTGCCAGCCGACCTGGTCACCAGATGGTTCACAGCTAGCCTTTATCTCTCCCTGCAGCATTATCGATCGGAAAACAGATTCATATAAAGGTTCGCAAATATTTATCACAAATATAGATGGGAGCAATGTTCATCTTCTTCCAATACCTCCCAGCCCAGAGGGAGATTTTGAGCCGGCCTGGTCTCCTGACGGTAAAAATATTGCATTTGTTTCGCTCAGAACTGGGATATCTCATATCTTCGTTGTCAATCTGGACAATTGCCAGAATCCTGATAGCTGCGATATAAAGGACGTTTCAAATTCGCATTATGCAGATAAACAACCCGCCTGGTTTCCGGATGGGACCCAGATAGTATTTATTCGACAATATTCTTTCAGTCAGGTTTGGATGGTGTCTGCTGATGGCAAAACATCCGAGCAATTCCGAACCCAAAGCGTTAGCTTTAATGATCTATGGCCAGCCTGGTCCCCAGACGGTGACTATCTATTCCTCAGCCAGATGACGATAAACCCTTCACCCCCCTGGCTTGTTCGCATCCCATACCGTGAGCGGAGTATCAATCAAGGAGAACGAATTATTCCACTTGGGAAAAATACTTTGCCAATTGCTGGAGTCAGTGTTTCACCAGATAACAAATGGCTAATTTTTGAAAGTTGGCCAGATGGGTCCAACCACGATATTTACCGCATGAATTTAGACGGGAGCTTGTATATCCGCCTGACAAACGATCCGGGATTTGATTTTGGGGCCACCTGGCGACCTATCGCTGTTCATTAACCCGCAACTTAGAACGGATTAAACGGGATAAATTATGACACTCGATATCGGCAGTTTGCTTTACAACCGATACCGTATTATTGAAATTATTGCCAGGGGTGGCATGGGAGCCATCTACCGCGCCACAGATGAAAGTCTGGGAGTTCAAGTCGCCCTCAAAGAAAACCTGATCACATCTGAGGAAGCCTTACGACAATTTCGGCGAGAGGCTACTCTTTTGGCTGGACTGCGTCACCCAAATTTGCCTCGTGTAACTGATCATTTTGAAATTGAAAACCAGGGTCAGTACCTAGTTATGGATTACATTGATGGCAATGATTTGCGCCAGCAAATTGCCGATCGGGGGACGATCCCTGAAGATGAAGCTATTTTTATTGGAGCTGCTACAGGTGATGCATTGGCATATCTGCATAGCCAGCAACCGCCTATCATCCATCGTGATATCAAACCGGGAAATATAAAAATCACCTCCAGCGGGAATATTTTTCTGGTCGATTTTGGTCTGGCGAAAATTGATCGACCTGGCCAATCCACAACGACCGGTGCTCAAGCACTTACTCCGGGTTATTCCCCACCAGAACAATACGGTAAAGGAACCAGCCCGCGTTCTGATATTTATTCCCTTGGAGCCACACTTTATGCCATTTTAACCGGGAAGATACCCGAAGATGCTTTGGCGCGGGCTGTTGGAAGCGCAACATTAACACCTATACGCAATTATGTGCCCAATATATCCGAGAACACTGCAGCCGTCATTGAAAAAGCAATGGCAATTGTTCCAGAAAATCGATATTCAACGGCTGAAGATTTTAAAAATGCATTGCTTAATACCAGTAGTTCCGCACGTCAAAAAATTTCGTCTTCCAATGAAATTCCAAAAAAAACAACAACGCCTGCTTCTGAAAACCAGGTTCCATCCATTAATTCAGCTTCGCCAACTGTAAGAGTGTCCAGAACTGTAGAAACTCCTATTGCGAATGCTACGCCCGAACCCTCCAAGAAAGCCAAAACGCCTGTCATTCCTATACTTTTAGGGATTCTCGGATTCATGGCGGTCGTTATTTTGGGTGTGTTTTGGCTGCTCAAAAACGTTCCTTCTCACAACAACCATTCCCCCACACAGATTGCCGCAGTCCAGGATAAAAGTCAAGCTACTGACACTTTGGCAGCTTCTACTGCCACGCCCCAACCTCAAATCACAGCTACACCAACCGTTCAGCCCACTGCGATTATCCCGGTTGCAGTCATATCGACTCCAACTATCCTGCCAACAACTGTTGGAGGTGGTTCAGGCCAGATTGCCTTTGCTTCTGACCGCACTGGGTCTGTCCAAATCTGGCTCGTGGATTTACGAAACAATATTGAAAAACAAATTACAAATCAACCTGATGGAGCCTGCCAGCCAAATTGGTCACCGGATGGAAAACGTCTCGTGTTTATTTCACCTTGCAAGTCAAAACAAGATATCTATAAAGGATCGGGGCTTTTCATCATGAATTCCGATGGGAGTAATCTGACACCCTTGATATCTCTGCCAGGAGGCGACTTCGATCCAGTCTGGTCGCCGGACGGTACTAAAATTGCCTTCTGTTCAATTCGAGAGAACATTCCTCATATTTACCTGTATAACCTGAATGATAATAGCGTAACTCGCCTGACCAGTCCTTCCAGCAACGACCGGAACCCAGCCTGGTCGCCTGATGGAAAGTGGATTGCATTCGATAGCAACCGACTGGGCAGCTCTCAAGTTTGGATAATAGCGCTTGATGGGAGTTCGGCTCACGAGTTCTCCGAATTGGGTAAAGGACCGGCCTACATACCAGCCTGGTCTCCCGATGGCAAGGTGATCATCTTCGGTCGTGGTACTAACCAGCCCTGGTTAGTTGCGAAGCAGTTTACAAATCAAGTCGCTCCGGAAATTGATATTAACGACCGTATCCGTTCTGTCTATAACCCAATCATTTCCTCGGATGGTTTCTGGTTGATCTTTGAATATGATAATAATAACAGCAGCAATCTTTATCGAATGACGATCAACGGAACCAATTTATCCCAGATTACCAATGATACCGGAAACAACTTCCAGCCCGCACTGCGACCCATCTCACCATCATAAACCTTTAAAAGTTATTTAGCTGGTTAAAGTAAGGCTCAGCAAATAAAGCAGGTGTGCCGCCCGTGTGCCAAAAGAGCACCGTTTCTTCGTGTTTAAAAAACCCTTTTTGTATCAAATCGATTAAACCACCGGCAGCTCGACCGGTATAAACTGGATCCAGCAAGAGACCTTCCTGCTGGGCAAACAATCGGATTGCATGCCGTTCTAAATCTCCCATTACACCATAACCAGCCCCTAGGTAATCGTCGTTCACTAAAACGTCTTCCGGGTTAAACAAGATCATATCACCTAATCGCTCTGATGCTTCACTTGCTAAAGCAGCTACAGTCGTTTTTAATTCCTGAGCTGGGTTGTCTACACTAATGCCCAATATTTTACCTTGCCAACGAGTCCGTCGCGCCCCTAAAAGTAATCCAGCCTGAGTGCCCCCAGAAGAGGATGCATGAACAATCCAATCCGGGTTAACATGCTGTTGCATTAGTTCATTAAATGCGTCCGCATAAGCCAGAGCGCCGGTTGCATTCGAAGCACCCAATGGTATCAAATAAGGTCGCCTTCCCTCGCTCCAGGCTCGATCAAAGGTCTTTTCCAATACTTTTGAGCGCTCATTCCGATTGGTCCAAACAATTTCTGCATGAAACAAGCGGTCAATTAGCACGTTCCCAGAAATATTCACTGATGGATCCCCAGAGAGCACCAGGATACAATCCAAACCGAATCGAGCAGCCATAGCAGCCGTTTGTCGGCAGTGGTTGGATTGTGCAGCCCCAACCGTGATTAATGTACGCGCCCCGTTTGCCTGAACTTCAGCCATTACGAATTCCAATTTACGCGTCTTATTACCGCCAAAGGCCAGGCCAGTCATGTCATCTCGTTTTACCCAAAGATGTGGGCCTTCTAAAGCAGTGCTCAGACGTGGCAGGCTTTCAACCGGTGTTGGGAGAATGGCAAAACGAACTCTCGGGATCATAACATTATCTCCTGGCGCGTACGCGCTTTTCCTCTTCGCCGCATCAAATCCAACAGGCGGGGTAACAACCGGGTATAAAGTAAATAATAGACAGGTCTGGGTGAATAATCCCAGGCGCCAAGAAATCGGATTACTTTTCCACCAAGCCCTTCTTTAAAACGAAAAACACCCCACATTGAATCGGTTTCATTAAAAACATCCGGAGCCCCCCAGAGATCATAACAGGTGCAGCCCAAATCCTTTGCTCGCCGCATCGCTTCCCATTGGAGCAGGTAATTGGGCATTTTCTCCCGATGTGCCTGACGAGACATGCCATAGAGGTACCAGGCTTTGCCTGCAAAGTGAAACAACATCAATCCACCGACTGGTTCTCCATCCACTTCTGCAATCAGACCTTCAGCCATATTATTCTGAATAAAAGTTTCCCAAATATTTTGGTAATAGCTCTGAGGCCGAATAACAAAACCATCCCGTACGGATGTCTCGGCATACATCTGATAAAGAGTTGTTAGATCTGTTAAGGATGCAAATCGCAGGCAAACTCCCTTTCGCTCAGCCAGGTGAATATTATAACGAGCTTTTTGCTTCATGCGGCCAAGCAGATCTTCTTCGGAACCATTTAAATCCAACCAGACAGTATTTCGAAACTGAACCTGGCTGTCTGATAACCGCCATCCTCGCCCTTTTAGATCAAGTTCAACCAAACGCCCGCTTTCATTTTCTTGAGCATCTGTAGTATTGGGAATGCCACTGCCCAGAACAACCTCGGGATCAATTTTAATAAAGATAGCCTGGCGGCTGATGGCCAATTCTTGAAGATCGTCAAGGACACGTTTTCGGAGAGTAATGTCGTTCCAATCCATAATTGGCCCGCGTGGAATATAGATAATGCGTAGGCCACTAAAACAGATAGAGCGCTCAAGCACCATAGCGGCAGCCTGCACTTTTCCCGAATCATCTTGCCAGGTTTTAGGCAACATATGCCAGCCGTTGTTCTCTTTAAGTTTGGCCCATTCCCAGGTTTGCAAAATATGAGCCTTAGGCAAAGAGGATATCAATTGATCCCAACTGACAGAGTCCATTCGTTAATCAATATCCTTTTTTCGTTTCTCACTCCACCAAAGATAGAACTTGTAAAGAACAGGAGAATATACCCGGTCATAAGCGGCAGCCGATCGCATGATATTTCCACCAAAACCCCGTTTAAAACGATAAACTCCCCATAAACCATCCGAACGATTATTAAAGTTAGCCTCTAATTGTTCTTCATCTAAGTCCGGTACACCCCATAGGTCATATTCTTTACAGCCTTTTTTAGCGGCCCACCTCATTGCCTCAAATTGGAGCAAATAGGCTGGCATGCGGTTGCGTTCTTCATCATTTGACGCCCCATAAAAATACCAGGCTCTCTTTCCTTGTGCAAACACCATCAATGCTGCCAGCGGTTTACCATCATAATCCGCCTGTAATAATTCGCAATGACCGCCTGGAGCAAAATGATCGTAGGCACACTGGTAATATTCAAGTGTGTGAACACCAAATCCGTCCCGAATACCGGTTATCTGCATCATCTGGCTGAAGGCTTTCAAATCCTTTGCTGGATGAACTACAATGCCTTTACGTTCTGCCAGGCGTATATTGTAACGAGTCTTTTGCTTCATCCGCTCAAGCCAGACTTCTTCCGGCCCGTTCAGATCAACAACAATTGTACGGCGAGGCTGGATGGTTCTGGCTTGTGTAAGAAATCCGCTCATTTGGGAATCTAATTCAAGCTCAAATTGATCCCAGCTATCTGGTTCCAATTTTAAAAAGATAGCCCGCTTGGCTCGACAAACGCGGTCAACATCGGGCCATAAACTCTGCCAATTTTTGCCAACCGGACCCTTGGGTATATACGCCAGGCTGAAACCACCCGGGAGCCTGCGGAATAATATTTGCGCACCGCTTTGTTCAACCACCACTCTGACCGGCAGCCAGCCAAAGTTAGATTTAAGTTGACCCCATCCTGAAGATTGTAGGATGTGAGACTGCGGGTAATGGCTTAGAAATTCATCCCACTGTGTTTCGTTTTGAATCGGCATCAGTCAATCGAAGTCATTTCTATTGGTGGGCTGGCAGATACTGCCGAGCCAGGTACTAGCTCATCCAGCAAATTCATAATTGCCTTGGCATCGCATTCTTTGGAGAGTTGCACAAGCTCGTGGATAGCATGCTGTAAATCCTCACCCCGCAGCTCTTCCTTTCGGTCCAAACGGAAAATATCCGGGTGAGCAGTAGGTTGAAAATCGTGACCCTCCTCCCACAAATCCTCGCTCAACTTTTCACCCGGACGAACACCTGAAAATACAATTTCAATATCTTTACCAGGCTCCAATCCTGACAGCCTGATCAGGTCTTCTGCCAAATCGAGGATTCTAACTTGCTGTCCCATATTCAGTATAAATAACTCTCCGCCCTCACCCATACTGGCCGACTGAAGCACCAGGTTAACTGCCTCAGGAATGGTCATGAAATAACGTTGCATATCGGGGTGTGTAACAGTCACCGGACCACCAAGGCTGATCTGGCGTTTGAAAAGAGGTACAACACTACCACGACTTCCCAGGACATTCCCAAATCGAACCACAGAATATGATTTACCCGAGCGTCCAGCCGCGTCCAATACAATCATTTCTGCGATCCGCTTGGTAGCCCCCATTACATTGATTGGGCGAATGGCCTTATCCGTCGAGATCATTACCAGGCGTTCAACGTTTTGAGCCAGGCTGGCCTCAACAATATTCGATGTACCCAGGATATTATTGGTAACGGCGTCTTCAACATTCACTTCCATGAGAGGCACATGCTTATGTGCTGCAGCGTGGAAGACCACTTGTGGCTGGTAATGAGAAAATATCGCCTGGATACGCGGCCTATCTCTAATATCAGCAATGACAGGATGGATAATAACTGATGGAAAGTTTTCTTTAAGTTCAAGCAATGATTCGAATATACTATTTTCCCCATGACCCAACAAGATGAGCTCTGATGGCCCCCAACGCAAGGTCTGGCGGCAAAGCTCACGCCCAATTGAGCCGCCTGCCCCCGTGACTAAAACAACTTTACCGGAAAGGATTGATCCAACTCGCTCGTCTTGGATGCGAGCCGGTTCCCGACGCAACAAATCTGTAATATCCACTTCACGCAAACGGCTGACACTTACTTTACCACCCAGCAACTCATAAATACCTGGCATTGTCCGGAATGGTACCCCTTTTAAACGACATACATCGGCAACCAAACGTACCACCCGCCCAGGCGCGCTTGGGATGGCAATAATGACTTCGTCAACATGTTTGGATGCTAACACATGCGCCATATCGGTAATCGTACCAACTACTGGGATACCATAAATTTGTTGTTTTTGTTTGGACGGGTTATCATCCAGGAAACCAACCGGTACCATGTTAATCTGCGGGTTCTTTTGAAGTTCTCGCACTACTAATGCGCCGGCATCTCCAGCTCCAACAATCAAAGCGTGACGGGGATGCCCATTGGAACCGGGAGTTGACGCCAATACCTTGTTTTCTGCTAACAGCCTGGCAGTAAACCGCAAACCTCCGACCATTAATAAAGAAAGCGTCCAATCAATAATCAGAACGGAGCGTGGAAAACCGGTAAATGCCCCTAACGTAAAGATGGTTACAATGACCACAGATACAATCAAAGAGGCAGTCGTCACTGCCGCAACAATCATCTTTAATTCCTGAACGCTGGCATACAACCAAATTCTACGGTAAAGCCCAAAAAAATAATAAACGGTTGGCTTAATAATCAGGGATATACCAATCATCCAATAAGCCGAGGGTAAATAAAACAAAAAGGCAGGACCCCATTCCAGTCTTAAAGCATAACTACCTAACACTGACACAACAATTAGTAACATATCTAAAAATAAAAAGTTGCGATTACGGAGAGTCGGCTTTGCCTTCATTTTTTATTGACCTCGGAATCCGACGACTGTCCCGAGCGTTCGCAGGATGATCGTGAAATCCAATAAGATGTTGCGATGCTTTATATAATACAAGTCGTATTCCAATTTCACCGCATTTGCTTCTGCACCAGAGGCATAACCATAATTAATTTGGGCCCAACCTGTTAAACCGGGTTTTACCAGCAAGCGAGCTCTATAAAATGGAACTTTGTTCTGCAACTCTTCAATTATTTCTGGCCGCTCAGCGCGCGGGCCAACCAGGCTCATATCTCCAACCATCACATTAATAAACTGGGGCAGCTCGTCCAGATGGCTTTTACGCAAAACTCTTCCAACCCTAGTCACTCGACTATCATTTTCACTGGCTGGGCGTGCCTTGCCATCTTTTTCGGCATCTTTGCACATTGTCCGAAATTTGATGATTCTATAAATTTTGCCATTCCGGGTTAGCCGATTTTGAAGATAAAAGATAGGTAATCCGGTATCAATCAATGTTGCCAGGGCAATGAACGGAAATAAAATGATCGTGCAAATTACTCCAAAAAGCCCACCGGCAATATCCATTAAGCGTTTGGTCATCTCATAAAAACCACCGGTATGAGTTTGATCCAAAAAAGATCGCAAGATCCAATCCGATTGTAGTAAAAAGATGGGAACTCGCCTTAATAATTCCTCGTAAATAACCGGCATGGTAGTTACTTCAATGCCGCGTTCCTCGGCACTTAATAGCATTTGAAACAGTTCTGGACTCATCTCGCCCGAAATAGCACAGATCAAATCAGTGATGTGCTCTTTTTCAATAATCGATAGCACTTTCTGACTATCACCCAAGACAGTATAGCCATCAATTTGAGCGCCAATTTTATCCTTACAATCATCGATCAATCCAACCAGGAAGAAAGGCTGAGGCCAGATTTCTTTAACAACATGAACTAAAGTTGTGCCTCCTCTTCCGGCCCCGATAATAAGTACTCTCCGCATAAACATGGGAGCCGTGAATATTCGGATATAAATCAACCGCCATAAGATGGTCAATAACGATGCGGCAATAATAAAACCAGCCACACCTCTACGGGGTAACGATCGCGGCGAAGATGAAAAATAAAGCATGAAATAAAGACCGAGACTGATCACGGCTGCGATAGCGACACCCCGGACTATTTCGCTTCGCCGGCTAGCTGCCCGTTCGTCGTACAACTCGATTATTAGCAGCACCCAGAACAATGGCAATAGATAAAACCAATAATCTGTTCTTTCTTTTACGAATTGAATAGAAAAACTCAACCAGTGGTCGCTGCTTGCCCAAAAATATAATGCCAGGAATAATGCAAAATAATTAATAACCAGATCCCCAATTAATAAAACAACTCGACGTTCTTCTGGTCGCAAACGCCATCGGACCGGTCTTTGCATTGCTCGGTAAGTATCAATTTCGTCAGTTTCTACCATTGCTCATTTAACTATACTTGTGACCAGGCTCCATAAGAAACCAGCTCCCCAGAAGATGTGCATGGTTGCTACTGCCAGTGGTATACCAAACCAAAGTCCGATATCCTTCTGTTGTACAGCCACCTGAAAAGAGCTGATTAATAAAACAAACAAATACAAGCCAATTTCAATTCCTAACCCTATTCTTGCCAACCGAAACCAGGGTGACAATAGCCCTAAAATGATCAAATTGGCGGTAAACAGAGGCGGCAAGGCTTGACGCCAGCGTAAAGTCGCTGGGTAGCGCCGTAGCATGCGCCATTTCCAATAACCATACCTCCAATATTGGTGAGCCAGAGCTGCCAGGTTTGGTCGTGAAAAATATACTGAGCGAATTTTTGGATCAAGCCAGATCTTACCGCCTTGAAGACGAAGGCGTGCATTAAATTCATAATCTTCATTCGTTAATAAACTTTCATCAAAATTGCCCAGACGAAGAAATGTGTCACGACGAAACGCTCCAAAAGGTACTGTTTCTACAATGCTGGGCTGCGTAGTATAACGATAAAGGGCATCTCCTACGCCTAATGGATGAGATGCAGCCTTTGCTATTGATCT
>DATFYI010000214.1:0-4596 GCA_035315125.1 Anaerolineaceae bacterium
GCAGATAACAAGAAGGAGAACTTGGCCGCCGCATCTCGTTTCAAACCTAACGCCAGCCCGGCTGTTATGGTACTGCCTGAACGGGATACACCCGGGAATATGGCCAGCGCCTGAGCAAATCCAATAATCATCACTTCTTTAAGGGTCAATTCCTTCCCATCTTTATCATGGGGGACCGCCTGGTCAGCAATAAATAAGGCAGAGCCCAATAAAGCAATGATGATCGCCATGATAATAATGGTTTGCGGAGCAATCGGAACCCCGGGTTGGTGAAAAAGCACTTCAATTTTACTCTCCCCCAATAGTCCTACAATCCCTCCCGGTATCGTACCGATAACCACAAACCAGGCCATTCGTCGGTCTGGATCTGAACCAATCTTGCGCTCCTTCATACTCATCAGTAAGGCGCCAATTAGCCTGATCCAATCTTGAGCGAAAAAGATCAGTACGGCCAGTAATGTACCCAAATGTAATGCCACATCAAAAGATAAACTGGTTAATGCGGGATCATTCCAACCGAACAGCCACGGCACAATAATGAGATGCGCCGAGCTTGAAATGGGAATAAACTCGGTCGTTCCCTGAACAATACCTAAGATGATTGCTTGAATTACAGTCGCAAACATATAGAACCCCTCGATGATTTAATTGAGATACAATCCGAGCAAAAAAGCGCTTAGAGATATTTTTCCATACGCCAGGCCGGTTCTTCTACCTGATGCCAGGCGCCGCACTCATCCATAAAAGACCACACCCCAGGTTCGTGAGCAACAATCCGGTATCCGCATCTTTCGTAAAGCTTTTGAGCACGGATGTTATCCTTTGCAACATTCAAGGTGACCATTTTAAATTCGCGCAAACGCAGATCGTTTTCGACCACTTGCAAAATATTAGTTCCTAAACCTGAGCTACGATAAGCCGGGCGTATGCGGAAGGAATAAAGATACGCGCGTTGCTGGCCGTCAGCCAGCTCCAATCGGTCACAGATCAATTGAATAAAAACCTGCCCAATGATCCCCTTAGATGGCAAATCCGCTACCCAAAGGACGGAAAGGCCCCGTAAAGCACGTTCGTACGCTTCAGCATAAACTCGTCTGAAATGAGTAAATTCTCCTTCCCATTCAAGCCCGGGTAAGTCGGCGCTGACCAGGTTCCGAATAACAACAGTGTTTAACCAAGAAATGTCAATCTTAGAGGGGGTTGTATCCATTCGAAGCGAAATCACCTGCTAAGTTTCCGATTCCTAATTCCAAAAGTGTAAGTAGCCAGATTTGCCTTATTATCACACTATTAATCCACTTCGGGCAAGGTTTGAAGAGATTTTTGCAACAAAGCCCGCTCCTCTTCCTGACTTGAAACTATCCCATCCAGCCAGGCCGCGCGCAAATTTTCCAGAATCTGGTGATAGGCCGGGCCGGGCTTTACGCTCAAGCTCTGCAACAAATCGCCAGTCGTAAATGGGTGGATCAACCGCCAATTGGAAATATATTGCCAGAGCAGTGTTTTGGCCTCTGTAGAAGGTGTCAGAATCGATATGGCATATAGGGATGAGCGGGGCATCAGCTCCAGTCGAGCCGTTATTTCGCTCGGTCTGGCGTCCATTAAACCGGGCAGATCACTCCATAACTGGCAGGTTGAAAGCAGCGGTAGCCTCATTGTGTTCGGAAACCGAAGTCGTGTAGCTATGCTGTCAGCTTGTTTGGAGGGCAGTCGTCCCAGCCAGATCAGATAAGCCAATAGGCGCGCAATAGGTGTGTGTCCAATCCGCTCAGGTAGCTCCCAAATTGGATCAATGGGGGTTTTTACGGCTTGCTCCAGTAGCCTGCTTAGATCATGGTCCCACTTTAACTCGGGGTGAATAGCGCCCAACAAACCCATTTCATCCAGGCGAGCCAGCATAGCTCCAACCCGCTCTTCCGATAACATCAAGTCTAATTCATGTCGCAATCGGTCGCCAGATACCTGGTGTAAGATCGCATGAGCTTCACCCATCAGTTGGCGAGTGCGGGCTTCAATCTGGAAATTGAAGCGCTGCTCGAAACGGACAGCTCGCAAAATACGAGTTGGATCGTCTACAAAGGAAAGTGAATGGAGCACCCTTACCAAGCCGCGGCGCAGATCATTTAGACCTCCCCAGTAATCGTATAATTCTCCGTAATGACGCCCATCCAAACGTAGTGCCAGGGTGTTGATAGTGAAATCACGCCGATGAAGATCTAGCTTGATATTGCCGCGCTCGACCGTTGGTAAGGCAGTTGGGTAATCATAAAATTCAGTTCTTGCGCTGATCAGATCCAGGCTTTCAGGAAGATCCATTTCATTAATTGGCTCTGATAGTTTCAATGCCTGATCATGCTTCATCTGCTCTAGCAAGTTGGTGCGAATGTCAGAAATAGCCCATTTAGCCGTCCCAAACCGGCTATGGCTGACAATCCGTCCGCCAAAACGATTGGCAAGGGCTTGTCCCAGGCTTATTGCGTCCCCCTCAACCACAAGATCGAAATCCTGACTGGGACGTTCCAGCAACAGATCTCGCACGAATCCGCCTACGATATAAAGCGGGATATGCTGGTCATGAGCCTGTTCAGAGATAAGTTTCAACAGAGCTAAGCGTCCGGCTGGTAAAGCCATTTGCAGTCGGTCTGCCAGGTTTTTCTTGCCAGGCACCAGCGCTTCGGTGCCAACCATACTTTTAAATAGATCAGTGCGGGTTACAATCCCAATCACTTCACCGCTTTCAGGGTCGATTACCGGCACCTGACCCCAGCCACTGGCGGACATCAGGCGCTGGAGTGAATCGATCGAATCCTGTGGATTTACAAATACTTTTCCGGCTTCCATCAAGCTGTTGGCTTTCAGGTTTAGTTTGTGGGAAAGCGCCCGATCGACTGCACGCCGGGTCAAAAGACCGATCACTTTGCCGTTTTCTACAACCGGATAACCTTCATAGCCATACTTTTGCATGAGCTGAGCAGCTTTTTCAGCAGTTATCTGTGGGCTGAGTACCAACGGTCTGCGCGACATGATTTGCCTGACCGTAATGGACGGTTGGATATGCTCCGGCAGGATGCGCACAAGCTCATCGTAAATAGATTGTAATAACTTCTCTTTTTGAATAACATCCATCGCCTGTGTCGAACGGATTAATGCTGCTGCGGCGCGTTCATGCCCACCCCCGCCAAAATGGGAAGTGATCCTGGCCACATTGATCTGATCACTGGTTGAACGTGCAACGATCCGAATACCTTCCGGGGTGCTCACGAGCAAAAACAGTGCGTCTGGATCGAGCAGATCTCGTATTTTGTGCGCCACGCTGGAAATTTCTTCGGTCAACTCTTCCGCTGGCGCCCGCGCAATCATAACCGTCTGACCCAAAATAGTAAGTGTTTCAACAGTTGCCAACAATCGTTCATACAATCTTCGTTGATCAGGCGAAAGCGGAGGATTGAGGTATTCACTGGCAATTTTGAGACTGGCGCCTTGTTCAAGCAAATAGGCAACTGCACGCACATCCCGAGGAGTGGTGCTGCTATAAGTCAATGAGCCGGTATCTTCATAAATGCCCAACAATAATAGGGTTGCATTAACCAGGCTTAAGTTGCCATTATGATCGCGCAAATCCTCCACAAACAAGGTGGTACAGGCGCCCAACCGTTCGATGTTCACGTTCCATTCCTTTGGCAGATCAGCCCGCTGCTGGTGATGATCCACAACATAAACCCGGGTATTGGGGCTCAGGCCTTTTAGCGTTACCATAGATTGGGTATCTACCAGGGTTATGACATCAATCGGGTCGCCTGGTAAATCACGCGCTTCAATAAAAGGCAGCTCTGCTCCGTATAGATTCAGAAATGCGCGCACATTTCGGTTCATTCGGCGCGGCAAAACCGGGTTGGGATCATCCGAACTGAGCAAACTGGCGCCTAAAAGCGTTCCCAGCGCATCAAAATCTGCTTGCTCATGTGTTAAGATTACATGCATACTCTTATTGTAATATAGGTTACCCCCTTTAACCTCTAGGCTGCCTGCTCTACTTCACGGCTTTCACAAGAAAGCAGGTTTAGCGGAAGTAATGAGGTTAAAAGCCTGTTTCGGTCTTGCGCCAAAGAAACGTCGTGCCTTAGCCAGATTATGAAAGCCGTTCTGAAGGCATAATCCCAGCACCAGATTATTCAGGATGGCCATATTATGTCCGGAACTACCGACTGTCAAACGTGTTGCATCTTCGTGCATCGTCACATCCCTGCGATAATGTAAACCATTCTCAATTCCCCAGTACTGCCGGACTAAGCCTAGCAGTTGCTTGGGAGCGACCTGCTCCTTCGATAGGCTCGTCAAACCATAAACCACTTGTCGTGTCCGCAGGTGAGTAAAGTTGTCGACCACAATTCGTTCTATTCGAAAGACCTGAGCGACATCCGGCCAATCTAAATACCCATTAAGCAAGTCACTGACCAAAAGGGTCCGTTTCTCAAGCCGTCCGTGGCCTTTATCCACCTGGGTTTCCATTTGAAAACTGTTCGAAAGGGCTGCGCCTTGCTGAAGATTGCAGACTTCATGTACAAATAACTTCTCAATGGCCCAGTGAGTGTGAGG
>DATFYI010000215.1:0-6418 GCA_035315125.1 Anaerolineaceae bacterium
TTCACGCCCGGCAACTCTCGCAGCCACTCCAGCCAGCCTTTTGCAATTGGCCAGGCCGTTCCCAGCAGCATTCGCTTGCTGCGACGCGAGAGCGCTTCGATACCCGCCAGGATGCGAGCCTCGGATTTTTCACCCATACCCGGCAGATTGCGTAAGCGCCCGGTTTGGGCAGCTTCTTGCAGCTCAGTCAGGTTGGTTATATTGGCCTCTTTCCAAAACAAGGCTGCTTTGCGTGGTCCTACATCCGGTACCTGTAAGAGCTCGAGCAAAGAAGGCGGAACTTCTTGCTCCAGCTTTTCCAAATATTCCAGGCTGCCTGTCTTGAGCAGCTCATGGATTTTTTCTGCAATTGCCTTTCCAACTCCAGGAATTTCAGTCAGGCGCCCTTGCTGGTCAACGACATTAATATCTTCGGGCAGGTTGCGCAAGCTTTCGGCTGCCTTGCGATACGCCAGGGTCTTATAAACGATCTCGCCGTTTATTTCAGAGAGATCAGCAATTCGGTCAAATATGTCGGCTACCTCTTGATTTGTCATTCTGATTTGCCATTTCCCGCGCTGATTCGATACTGATTGTACTATTATACCTATTTACAATCGCGTATATCTAACAGCCTGCGAAAATCATTACTAGGAGTGTCCTGGGTATATTCTTTGACTAAATGGACGCAGGCAGATTGCAGCATCTGATCGTAGGACGGGCCGATTTGGTCCCAGTAGTTTAAATCGAGATAGACATAACTAAAACCTGCCGCTCGCAAATCGACCGGGTTGGGGGCATTAAAGAGCTTCTGCCATCCTGGTGTATTTTGATACCAGCTGATCGAAGAATCTGTCGGTCGTCCAAATATTACCGGCGAGCGATATGGATCTGGATCGAAAATCAGCGCCCCCTGCGGCAGTTTATTCCAAAAATCATGTTCTGCGCGTGCATCCAGACTGGTAAGATAGTAAGAATAGGTTGGTTTTGGAACAGCGATAATTTCCAGGGAAAAAATCACTATTCCTCCCAGAATTGTAGCCATGAATATGGTGCTCAGAACTGGCTTGAGAATTTCAGCCCGATCTTTTGCCCATAACCATACTAAAGGTACGGCATAGAGCTTACATAGGTTGATAATAGAGCTCTGCCATTTATCAAATGGCACGATTCCACCAGTCCCGCTATATTGCACAAACACTAAAACCAGGCCGGCCAGCGTGGCAAAAATCCAACCGGCTTCAAACCAGCGTTGCGCCCGGTAGGCCTTAATTCCCCAAATGACAACCAGCGGCAGTACAAAAATGATTGGTCCAATTTCGAGCAGTGCGACCAACAACTGCGACGGGTTGGTTAAAGCAAGGATGCCCAGGTGCTGAGAAACCAGTTTTGGCGGCCAGGTCAGGTAAAAGCTAAAGGCATTGTATGACGGAGTTGCCAGATCGATCCCCAAATCGCCCAGAATCGTGCTGAAGAACGTCCCGGTGATGACGCCCCCTTGCAATAGGCTGATCAGACCGGCTGCGAGCATGGTGATCAACCAGGCCCATAATTTTTGCGGTAAACGGATCGTCTTGTGGGCGATGGCATAAATGACTGCAACCAACACGATCCCAAAGGCATAATATACGAATAGAATTTCACTGGTCAATGCAAAAGACGCCAGGAAGATAGCCGTAACCACCCAGGCCAGCCAGTTCCGCCCACGATTGTGTATCAGGATCAATAAGATTGGCACAATCCAGATAATCCCGCCTGCACCGCCCATAAAATTGATCAATGAAGTCGTGCTGATCCCTGAGAGGAACACGAACGGGAATTGAATGGGGGGTCCGCCGATAATCCTCCACGGCTTCTGTAGGGCGCCCAATAAATCTGGGGCAGTGTCCAATGCAGACCCAATCATTTGGATGTTCCAGGAGATATGTTGCATCAAATCCTGGGGCAAGAATAACAGCAGCCACAGCACTCCACCGCCAAAGATGGATAATATGCCTGTCAAATATCCTGCCATCGTGCTGCGTGTGAGCCGTTTGGCCCAGATGCCGGTTAACACAACCGAAATTGCAAAAGTCAGACCCCGAGCATAATCCAGCGAATTCCAGGCATGGAAATTACCGATCCGCCACAATTGAGCCGAGAATAAAAGTACCAGGTAGTGATAATCAAAGCGGATGCTCGGGTTGAGTGCAAAATGTGGGGGAATATCCCCGGTTGCGATGAGAGAAGTGGTAGGTAGGGTCAGATAATCATCAAATAAAGAAAGCCCTCGTCCAATTGCAATAAATAGATAAGACAACAGCGCCAGCGCAACCCACTGCCAGGGTGAAATCGTAATCTGGAACAGCGCGCCGAGTTTTTGCCGTGAGAGCGGCAGCCAGACCAGGATACCTGCTAAGAAGACCAGTCCAGCCGCCAGCCAGAAAGCCGTCATCACCGGTAGTAATTGGCCTAAGATATTGGCCAGCCAGGTTTCGATCATCAAACCGGTCGCCAGACCAATCATGGCCTGTTCAACTTTGTTAAGGTTAAAAGCGCGCCGGACAATCCATATCCCGCCCAGAATCCACAGGGCAGACCAGATGGCCAAATAACCAAAATTATCCAGGACCCTTATTAAAATGCCCACACTACTCTCCTGCAAATATTAATTAATTCGGACAGGTAAATCGTGTATCTTGTAAGGTTTCTTTCCTGGGAACCAATAGTTGCACGCCAATTTGAGAATAGGTTCTTAAAGGTTGGTAATAACACAAGACTGGGATAGATACCCATTTCACATAAGCGTTGTTTTCATCGGGAAAGTTGACATCTTCCGTTTTGAAAACAATATTCAACGGCTGGCTGATAATTAATACAAACCGGTGCCGGGCCAGGTCCTGGTCGAATTGTTCAAAATAACTGGCATTATTTTCCAGCGCCATTTCCATCAAATACTTTTTCTCATAATCCGATGTGAGCGCAACGCCCTGGATATAACCAAAAGTTAGCAACTGCCTTTGGTCCATGAAAAGCACTTCGCCCTTTTGGTTATATTTCATCACGTTTTTATTGATACTGGTCAATGAACTCTGTGTAAAGTCTTGAGCTGACAAACTCAGGGGCGCCCCATATTGTATTGTATAAGTAACCGGTAATACCATTGACAGACATACCAGAAAAACTAGGCTGTTTCGGACAGTGCCGTTTTCTGGTATTCGTTGGACGATTTCCTTGCCAGCCCAGGCGCACACCAACACCAGGAAGATCCAAAACATATCCAGGTTGTGCAGGTTACTGCCGCCGCCGATTTTAATACTGGCTATCAGACCTACTCCCAAAAAAGCCAGACCCGATAGAAGGATTCCGAGTTGCTGGAGCCAGTTTGGTTGCCACAGACCCTTCTTCCAACTCCAAACCAACAAAATGACAATGGGCAAGCCGGCCCATAAAGTTCCTAGTAATATGCCTGGAGAATAGGTGGCATTTGGTAAAAGCCGCCCAAATAACAGGGTAGCGTGGGTAATGGTGTCGGTTGGATCAATCACCAGCCCCAACGCACCATTTTGATTAAGTCTGGAGGTTGCCAGATCGACCACGGGTGGTAAAAACTGCCCACCCAGAAAACCTGCCAGGCCCAGCATAATCGGGCGTGTTAGTTCTTTCCATTTTCCATTTTTAAATTCGGGTTGTTGAAGTTCCAACAAGGCTAGCATTCCGGCCCACAATCCGGGCGCATAGATCCAGGTCCAGCGGCTGATATAGGCATAATAACCGGCCAGCAACAGCAGCAGGCTGCTGATCCACAGTTTCTTGAGTCGCACTGCAATGACTACCAGGATGGCGCACAATACCAGCGTCGGGTAAATTGGTCCCTGCGTCAGGAAAAGATAGCACCAAAAACCAAAAAAAATCTCCCACGTCAGTAATCTGGCAACCCCGTTTTTACTCGCAATTTTTCCCTGTCCGATTACCGCTACCCAGCCCAATACCAATGCCGGGATAATCCATACCAGTTCATCCCACAAGCGCATCACTTCGATCCCGGATTGTGGGATCAAGAAAGGGATCGACCATAAAAACTGTCTGCCTTTTTCAATAAAAGCTACTGCCGGCTTGCCAGCCGGGATGATATAGCGATTGATGCCAAACATCATCGAATAATCCCAGAAACGATTACCTTCTGACCAACTGAGCGAGAAGGGATAATTGGTTACCTGGTTTAAGCCGGCACCTATTGAATAGAATACTCCAGCCAGGCAAACCAAGCTGCAGTATTGCAAGACGCCCATTAGACCGCTGCCGCGTGGGGAAAAAACCAGATATGCAAT
The DNA here is from genome assembly GCA_035315125.1 of Anaerolineaceae bacterium. Classification (GTDB taxonomy): domain Bacteria; phylum Chloroflexota; class Anaerolineae; order Anaerolineales; family Anaerolineaceae; genus DATFYI01. The sequence goes on from DATFYI010000215.1 coordinate 4,290, forward strand.
TAACGCCGAAACGCATACCAGGGCTAATTTTAGCCAATAAGCCTTATTGCTAAAAAAGAGTCCAAAGTGATTGTATAAAAAGAAATAAGCCGGAAATAATAGGATTACCAGGCTCACCAATCCACGCAGCCAGAGGGGCATTCTTGCCAGCAGGGCGCGCGCCCGCTCCAGTAATGGTGGGCGCTTTCCCTTCCAAATGAGCCAAAAAACGTATCCCCAGGCGGCTACGAAAATGAAAACTGCCAGGAGCAGTAAATATTTCCGGACTGTCAGCAGGGAAACCGGCCAGTGGATGGAAAAATCGATACTGTAGAGGTCGATCGCAGCCATTACGGCCAAAAGGGTAAATCCAAGCCACGTTATAACGCCCCAGAGTTGTCGCCTGGTCAACTGACCCTCCCGGGTTGGTCAAGATTGGGGAGTGCTCCGTTATTTTCGACAAATCTTGCTAATAATTCAAGCAGTGCAGGCTGTAAGGTCTTACGGCGGGATGTAATATCGGGGAGATGTAATTGATAAGCGGGTATTTCGGCCAGGCGATTTTCAATGAGTACCTGCTCACGTTTCTTCCAGGCTGACAGCCAAGCTGTGCTATCAGGCACGGCACGGCTCTTGTTCACCAGGTTGAGAAAGTGCCTGGTTTCTTTAAAATTCATTTCCAACAATTCATTCACAAATCCCGGTAAATCATCGATCGCAGCAATAGCCGGTTCATTACTTTTGTCCAGCCGCAAAGCCATCAAAGCAACTGGCTTAGCGTACATACAAAATTTTCTTTCCGGCCATATCTCTTGGGCGTCCTTGCGTAAGGGCCAGCGATCCTGGCTGCCGCTCCACTCACGCATCCTTCCAATAATCGTCAACTGCAGGCGCTCTTGTGGGCTCAGCCGTTCGTTCAGGTTTGGTACCATTTTCAGTAATCTCGCATCCACCGGCAGGCGGTTCAGATAGGCCAGGCTGACCGGTCCTAATCCCAAAAAGGTATAATCATCCGCATGCATCTTCCAGTTTGAATCGCCGTAGGTCAGGAGTATTGAGCAAATGATGCGTTTAGCCATTCCCACTGAGCCCGAAAAAATCAGGCTACAGTCTTTATTAGCAATTGCGCCGGTATGGAGCATCAATACACCCCTGTGCGAGGCCAGATAACGCAGGCTGGGATGGACCAAAATGTGTTGTATGGTCGGGATATCTGTTTGATTGCCAATAACTTTGATCACAATCCTGTCAGGAGCAATCCACAGTTGATAAGCCCAGCGGGCCTGCCCTTGCTGGATATAGGCCGTAAACCCATCCGGTATCTGGAAAATCCCTTCTCTGTGTTGGAAATACAGGCGAACTGAAGGTAATTTGGCATCTCTGCTAACTCCCTCGTGGTGCAGATATTCAGCTTCGATGTAAGACTCTGCCAATGGATCGTCTGTAAATATCTGAAAAGAAACGATATCATGAAAATTATATCGGTGCTGTTTTCCTTTCTTTTCCAGTTCTTTCTCAAAATCCATCCGCTTTACGACTCCCTGGTTATTTTACGACAGGACAATGCTGCGGGTCATGCAGGGGTACAGGTCGAGGTTCCAGTAACTGGACACCCGTCTCACGGAAGGTGGCCACTGGCTGATAATAACACAGTACCGGTATGGATACCCATTTTACGAAATCGTCTCCTTCGTCGCCAAAAATCTCTCCCGGGCGCTGCTGGAATGTTTCTAACGGTTCGCTGACAATCATTGAAAAGCGATTGTGAGCTAAATCCTGATAAAACGTTTGAAAATATGTAGAATTTCCGGCCAGAGCCTGATCCATTATGTATTTTTTCTCATAATCCCCCACCAGTGGTACATTCGTTATTTTTCCAAAGGTGAGCAGTTGTCTTTGATCCATAAAAAGGACCTCGCCATATTTCAAATCTACATTTACAGTAGCCTGAATTCCCTGCAAAGTAGATTCAACGATGCTCTCTGGCGGAAATGTCAGCCGCGATCCGTATTGAATTGCATAAGTTGCCGGAAGAACCAGCACAAAAGAAAGTAATAAGATCAGGCCATTCCTGAGTTGACTGCTGAATGGGAACCGGGGCTTGGCATCTTTCAGTGCCCAGGCAGCGATCAATACCAGGGTAATCCAGA
>DATFYI010000216.1:0-5937 GCA_035315125.1 Anaerolineaceae bacterium
CAGGAGTATTGTTCGCATTGGTCTCTAAGGCCACGCTTGGAGATTTAATTACATCCAAAACTTCTCTTAAAAAGCGAACGTTAAATGCAATTACCAGACCTGAACCATCAATGGTAGCATCTACCACTACTTCACTCGATCCGGTCTCTTCGGTTTGGGCCGAGATTTCTACCTGACCGGGTTGGTCGCCATGCGGCAAGATATTCAAGCGGATGACATTGTTGCCGTCGCGGGCAATAATCTCGGCCTGCTTGCAGGCCTTCAAGAAAGCTGCCGTTGAAAGAATGGTGTGGGTCTTAAATGAGCGTGGCACAATTGCATCGTATGGCGGGAAGTTCCCATCGATCAACTGCGACACCAGCTCGGCGTCATCCATGTGAAAGATGACCTGTCCGCGTGCCGCTGACATGACCATGGTAATAGTCGACTCTCCATCCATTGCAATTCGAGCCAGCTCACTGAGCGCACGGGCCGGGATGATGGCGGTCATTGGGTGGCTGGCCGGGTTGGATAAAGCCGCCTTGCGAACCGAGATACGGAAACCATCCGTGGCAGCCAGCAGCACCTCATTACCGTTTACGTTCATTAAGACACCTTGCAGAACAGGCCGGGCCTCATCCGTCGATGCCGCAAAGACCACCTGTTGGATCATCTCTTTGAAGTCCGCCACATTCAATACAACCCCTTCCGACAAATCCGGCACTGGCATGGGCGGAAATTCCTGAGCGTCAATGCCCTTGATGTCCGTACTATTGGAGCCACAGCGTACATTGAGGGTCTGTGTTTTGGAATTTAACGACAGGGCGACAGTTTCATTTGGCAGGGTGCTCACCAGGTCGGTAATCGTGCGAGCCGGGATGGTAATTGAGCCCTCCTCGACAATTTGAGCTCCAATCCAGCAAGAAATACCCAGTTCGAGATTTGTGGCCGACAGCCTCAGCCGGCCTTCATCAGTTGCCACCAGCACGTTGGCCAACACCGGAAGGGTGCTGCGTGGAGAAACAGCTCGCGAAACAACGCTTAAACCGTGCGCCAGGTGTTGTTGGGAAACTGATGCTTTCATGATTTGTAACCCTTTTATGATTGATTTAATAAAAACAGTATACAACATGACCTCAAAAAATACCAGTTGTCAGCCAAAAAAAATCGAACTGAGGTTGCAATTCCGGAAAGGTGCGGGTATATTTATACAAAATCGATCGGTCAAAATTTTAGATAATTCGAGGATAAAAGGGAAGCTGTTGATGGCTGAAATGACGATTAAAGAGTTGATGCGGGGGGTCATTGACCTTTACCACGTGGGGTCATATGACTTAGCCTATGGGTTGCTCACCCGAGAAGGCAGCCATTTTCCCGATAATTCAACCAGAATTTTCTATTGGCGTTTGTGCCTGGCTGCAAAAGCGGGCCGCTATCCCCTGGCAATTTCCATTTTGAAGGATGCTCTGGACACAGGCATCTGGTATCCAGCGGCGCAATTACAGGACGATGAAGACCTGCGCCCGCTGCAAGATAATCCCGAATTCGTAAATTTGGTCAATTTGTGCAAGCAGCGCCACGCCGAAGCCCAGGCCAATGCCAGACCCTCGCTGGTAACCGTTCAACCTGAACATCTTCCAGCCGGCATCGAGACAAAAATACCCCTTTTTATTGCTCTGCATGGGGACTACAACAACGCTAACCAGACCATCCCTTATTGGAAAACTCTATCGGAAATGGGTCACTTGCTGGCAATACCCCAATCTACCCAGGTGGGTACTGCGGAAGGATATATTTGGAATGACTTTATGCTTTCCGAACAGGAAATCATCCATCATTACAAAACCTTACGTAAGCAGTATCCTATCGATCCAAAACGCACGTTAATAGGCGGATTCTCACTGGGCGGCACCCTGGCTATCTGGCTGACGTTGACACGGGCCATCCCAGCCATTGGATTTATTGTGATTGGACCCTATTTGCCAAAAAAGTTTTCATGGCTGCCGCTGATCGAATCCTGCCAGGATAAGAAAGTGCGCGGCTACATTATCATCGGAAAGCAGGATACCGATTGTTACCAGGGCGCCGTAACCATGGCCAACCAACTAAAAGCTCACGACGTCCCATGTGAGCTGGAAATACACCCTAAGCTTGGCCATGACTTTCCACCGGATTTCGATCAGATCCTTTCGAAAGCAGTGAGGTTTTTATTAGCGGACTAAACCAACTTTTTTTTTCATAAGGGAGTAAAACTATGTTTACGCCTGAAAAAACCTATACACAGAGTCGTTGGAGCCTGGCTGATCTTTTCCCATCGATCGATAGCCCTGAGCTGGAATCAGCTTTTAAGAGCCTGGCTGATCAAGTAAATATGTTTGAAGCAATTCGTCCTCAGTTAAATGAGAACATGGAGCCTTCTGAATTTCTAAAGATCATCCAACAGTTAGAAAATATTGAACGGCTGGGCAACCGCATTTATGCTTATGCCAGTTTACTTTTAGCCGAAGATACGCAGAATCAGGCAGCATTGACACTGATTGCCAGGGTTGAACAGTTTGTGGCTGAAATTTCAAACCAGTTGTTATTTTTCGATTTGTGGTGGAAAGAGCTGAGTGATGACGCCGCCGACCGCTTAATGGCCGATATCGGCGACTATCGCTATTGGTTGGAAGAAATGCGTCATTTCAAGCCATATACGCTCTCTGAGCCCGAAGAGAAGATCATTAATATTAAAAATGTAACCGGTGCCAGCGCCATTGACAGACTGTACGACTCAATTACAAATCGTTACACTTTTAATGTCGAGCTGGACGGCAAAATCCAGGAAATAACGCGTGGAGAGCTGATGGTGTACGCCCGTGATCCTGATCCAGACTTGCGAGCCCGTACTTACCAGGAACTTTACCGCGTTTTCGGCAATGATGCTCCCATCCTGGGCCAGATATACCAGGCCCTGGTGCATGATTGGAGAAACGAACAGGTCGCTTTACGAAAATTTGCTAGCCCAATCGCCGCTCGCAATCTGGGAAATGATATTCCGGATGAGATGGTAACAACTTTGCTGAAAGTATGCCAGCGTAATGCTCCCATTTTCCAACGATATTTTAAGCTAAAAGCTCGCTGGCTGGGCATGGAGCGCTTACGACGCTATGATGTCTATGCTCCGCTGGCCATCTCGGATAAAGAATATACCTTTTCCCAGGCGGCTAATATGGTGCTGGATTCCTTCAACCGGTTCGATGAGGGCATGGCCGAAATGGCGCAGCGAGTATTTTCCAAGCAGCACCTCGATAGCGAAGTCCGTAAAGGAAAGCGCAGCGGTGGTTTCTGCCTGACGGCTCTTCCAGACCTCACCCCCTGGATCCTTGTCAATTATCAGGGCAAAGCCTCAGACGTTGCTACCATGGCTCATGAATTCGGCCATGCTATCCATTCCATGCTGGCCTCAGACCACAGCATTTTTACTGCACATCCCAGCCTGCCCCTGGCTGAAACAGCCTCCACTTTCGGTGAGATGATGCTGGTAGATCGTATGCTAAAAGAAGAAACCAACGAGTCGGTGAAGCGCGACTTGCTTTTCCGCCAGGTGGATGATGCCTATGCAACCATCCTGCGCCAGGCCTATTTCGCTCTATTCGAGAACCAGGCTCACGAGATGATCAACCAAAATGCCTCTGTGGATGATCTGGCAAGTGCCTACCTGGAGAATTTGCGCGATCAGTTCGGCGATTCAGTAGATGTGGCCGATGAGTTCCGTATGGAATGGATTTCAATTCCTCACATTTACAATTCACCCTTTTATGTTTACGCCTATGCATTTGGTCAGCTATTGGTCCTATCGCTTTACCAGCAATACCAGGCAGAGGGAGCATCTTTTAAACCCCGCTATCTCAAACTCCTTTCGGCTGGCGGTTCAGAGCCCCCTGTCAAAGTCCTGGCAGATGCCGGTATCGACATACGTCAAGACTCTTTCTGGCAAGGCGGCATGAATATAGTTAACCATCTGGTTGACCAATTAGAAAAAATACCGATTCAAAATAGCTAAGTTGCCCCTATACCTTCGAGGAGAGCTTTTTTGCAAAGTTCAGGCCTGACTGTTGTTGTGGTATATTTGTTTAAATTGAAAGTCATGCGGATAGGCCAAATGTTTTAGCCTGTCATTAAATTTAATATGCGGAGAATCCATGTATTTTGCAATCGAGGGTGTCATTGGCGCAGGTAAAACCTCATTGGCTCGATTGCTGCAGCCGGCATTTCAGGCCCAGCTTCTATTGGAGGTTTTTGAAGAAAATCCTTTCTTGAGTGATTTTTACACTGATCGTGCTCGCTATGCTTTTCAAACCCAGATATTTTTCTTGCTCAGCCGATACCACCAACAAAGAGAGCGTGTAGATCAAATTCTTAGCCAGGATCAGACTCTAATCGCTGATTACACCTTTGAAAAAGATGCGCTATTTGCTCAAATCAATCTGGCCGGTGATGAATTAGAAACCTATAATCGGGTACATGAAGCTCTGGCTGAGAAAATTACCAAACCAGATCTAATCGTTTATCTGCGAGCCAGCACAACCATCTTAATGCAGCGGATAGCCCTGCGTGACCGTCCGTACGAGCGGCAAATGGAAGAAAGCTACATGGATCAGCTCAATAATGCTTATGACTATTACTTTTTGAACCAGGCAGTTCACCACGCTCCTGTTCTGATCATCGACACCAATCAGATGGATTTTGTGCGCCGGTCAGAAGATTTGCAGTGGGTCGAAAATCGGATTCGCCAGACTTTGCAGCTTGCCCCATTTCAACCTGAGCTGCCCTTACCCTCTGAATCTGTAATCTAACCATTTTCAAAAAAACTGCTTTATAATGAATCATCATCGTAGTATTTCTACAGAAAATTATGTAATCAAATTCTTTCATGCGTAGGTAGGGGATTTTCATGCGCATCACACGGGAAACACTCACAAAAGCGGCTCGCGATTTTGCAAAGCAACGTTCCCAATCGGATCGGCGGTTGGTGTGCATTTATCTGACCGGATCACTTCTGGAGGAGGAGCCGTTATTAGGTGGTACAACCGATATTGATCTTGTGGTCGTTCATGACGACGAACCGCCTATAAACCGTGAAATTGTGCGTTTAACAGACGAGGTTCACATAGATGTTGCTCACCGTTCTGCGGCCGACTACCGCCAACCTCGCCATCTTCGTCTTGACCCGTGGTTAGGTGCCTTCCTATGTCAGAACCCGATTGTGTTGTATGATACTCAACATTGGTTTGAGTTTACGCAGGCTGGTGTATGTGCCCAATTCTACCAACCGGATTATGTGCTCCAGCGAGCCCGTCCACTGGCTGAAAGCGCCAGGCAGAAATGGATGGAACTTCATAATGCTGAATACAACCCCGGTCCGATAAAATTATTGGCCTATCTTAAGGCGCTGGAAAACGCTGCCAATTCTATTGCATGCCTTAATGGTGTACCACTGACAGAGCGCCGTTTTATGGTTAATTTTCCCGACCGAGCCCAGGCTATCCAACGACCTGGTCTTTCCGCAGGTTTATTGGATCTATTTTTGAACCAGCCGATTAGCGATGAAGATTGGCTGGCCTGGTTAAAAAACTGGAAAATTGCGCTGAAAACAGCCAGCCAGATGGAAAATTGTCCCCCGCGTATACATCCCTGCCGGGAGTTATATTATGAGCGCGCTATTGAGACTTTGAAAACCGACAACCTTGGATCCGCAATGTGGATTTTATTACGCACCTGGACTCTGGCTTTGCTCTGCTTAGCGAATAACGAATCAAGCAATCAGGCCTGGCAAAAGGCCTGTCAGAAACTTGCTCTGGACGAGACTCAATTCGAGCCAAGAATCGTCGCTCTGGATGCTTATCTGGACAGCGTTGAAGAAGCATTGGATGTTTGGTCGGCGCAAATGGGGATTTGATTTTTGCTTAGAATTTT
>DATFYI010000217.1:0-14540 GCA_035315125.1 Anaerolineaceae bacterium
CCAATACTGCCCACGATTGCTGAAAGCAACGCCATCACCAATAAGAAGCCAATTAATGTATTCAATCCACTGGACGCAGAATTCAAGGTGTTATTACCAGCGCCGACATCGCTGATATGATAACCCAATTTGTCCATATAGCTTTCGACCAATTCTCCTTCAGCCTTTTGCGCTTGAAATGAGTGGTCCTGGCCGCTAGTCACGATCTCATAAGTTGCGGCCTGGTCGGGTGTATGGATTAATTGAGACAGGTAATCGTAATTGGCATATCCGATATAGCCGCCACTTTTCCCGGCAAATTGAAAAAATCCAACCACAATCCAATTCGTCTTTTGACCGTTTACTCTCAACCGCAGCGTGTCACCTATTTTCAAATTTGGAAATTTGGATAAAAACAGCTCGTTAAGAGTAATAGCATTTTGATCTCCCTGCTCAATCCAGCGACCCTGCGTCACAATCGGCTCAATCAGTTTACTATCCACTGGGGGTGCCACCAACCGTACAGCTTCACCGGGTTTATCATCTGCCTGCAGCAGCTCGACTCTGGCGCCTGACCAACCTTCTACCATGGCCACCCCGGGAATATTGAGAATATCTTGATCCACTCGTTTTACTCGATAAGGGTATTGAAGATTTAAGCTCACATCAGCCACAAAATATTTGCTCAATCTTTTTATGTAATCCTCCATCGAAGCACGCACATTGAATGTCGCAATGAAAATTGCACCACCCAGTGTCAGGGTGATCAAGGTTAATAAAAGCCGGCCCTTTCTGCGAAATGTATTTCGTAATGAAATCAGCATTGGACGGGATATGATGTGGATTGTTCGTGTAATCGTTCCAATCCAGTCGCTCTTTTGTTCCAGACCGGCTGCATTGGTGCCATTAAACGCCTCCTGGACCGTGACCCGCGCCCCCTGCAGGATTGGAAAGATGCCAGCAGCCAGAGGTACAATGAGAGCAATGCTTATTTGCAACAGGATTGCCAGAGGAACCGTGCGGTATGCCCCCACAGTAAAGTTTAATTGAGTTCCCAATATCCTGGAAAATTGATAACCGATTTGTCCGGAAACAGACATTGAAATCAGCAGGGCGATCAGGCTAAAAGAGAGAATCAACACAACATAAATGCCAATTATCTGACCGCTGCGTGCCCCAACCGTTTTCATCACACCGATCTGTTCGGTTTGCTGGCTTAGTAAACCCGAAAGCGTGTTAGTGATTAGAAATGTGCTTAAAAAGACAACAAAAAAACCCATCATAAACAAAACACCGGTCATCGCCTGTACGTAAACGCTGTTGGGGTGGTCAATCGTTCTGCGCACCAGCGAATTCAAAACCAAGTGATTGTTATCTTCCAGTTTTTTGCTGACCTTATCCGCCACAGCCCGAATATGCACTTCGTCGTTTGGGTCGCTCGCCACAGTCGCATACAATTCATTCAATTCTTTGGGTTGATCCAGCCATTCCAGTGTGTCGTAAGTAATATAGCCTTGCAAGGGCGCCAGAAAATAACCTCCACCACCACCGCTCGAGCCAATCGTTTGATCCTGCACCGTACCTACAATTTTTAACTGGCGGGTGGTTGTCTCTCCAGGTAGTTTGACCTCGACCAGATCGCCAATTTTAGCATTGGCATCCGGCAATTTATGCAGGTCGAATACTACCTGATGGTCAGCCGGTGGCCATTGTCCCTGCACCTGCCTGACTTGATTAATGGTCATTTTATTAAAATCCGGGATGGCTACCAGGGTAACTGAAATCCATTGGTCCGGACCGGCTTTCAATCGAAGGTTGACTAATCGCACCCCATTGGCATCCAGTACACCGGGCACATGCTTAATCGCATCGACCGTATCGGTGTCAAAACTGGAAACAGAAACCTGAATATTGGCAGGATTGACGGCTGCATAACTTTTCGTCATGTCGTTCGTCAGGTAGGAATGGATTGTGGCAATCATACCCACCGAAAATAGACCTACAGCGATGGAGGCAACTACCAGTAATGTGCGGATTCGATTTCCCCATAAATCCGAGAATACTTTACGCCAGCGCGGCCGGATTTCTAAAATTCTCTTTTGTTGTTCCAACGCTGCCCCAAAACGAAACGAATCAGCCGGTCTTTTTCGAATCCTGGATAAGCTCTCCGTCCTGGATAGTTATGGCACGTGTGGCTTTGCTCAGTACACTGGTGTCATGGGTCACCATGATGACCAGCTTGCCCTGGCTGGCCAACTTTTCAAACATTTCGACGATGATATCAGCCGTCATAGAATCCAAACGGCCGGTTGGTTCATCTGCTACCAGAATTGGTGGATCATTGGCCAGAGCGCGAGCAATGGCTACACGCTGCTGTTGTCCACCGGAAACCGCCGACGGAGGTTTGAAGGCGTGATTTTCCAGCTCAACATCCTTCAATAATGTCATGGCCCTTTCAGGACTTTTCTTACGATCGTACATACCGCAGAGATCCATCGGCAGCATGACATTATCCAGCAAACACAATGAAGGCATCAAACGAAAACTTTGATACACAATCCCAAGATTGCGCCCACGCCACAAAGCCACCTGGTTTTCGTTCAGCTTATGCACTGGAATGCCATTTTCCCACACCTCACCAGAGCTTAGGTGATCCACCCCCGTGATCATATTGACCAGGGTGGATTTTCCAGCTCCTGAACGCCCCACAATACATGCAAATTCGCCGGCATAAAAATCTGCGCTGATCCCTTTCAATGCCATGAAATCGCCTGAACTCGTCTTGTAACACTTCACTACATTCCGCAAAGAAAGCAGTGGAAGCGCTTCAGCCTGGCTTGTTTTGCCTGTTGTGGAAATTGCCACTGAAGGGGAAGAAGTGCGCATAGTTATGGTAAAATGAATACAATGTGTATAAATGAACAATATGTTCATAAATTATACATTCGGGCATAACTTTGTCAATCACGAATTAATTTGCTATGTCTATTTGTGAACATGTGTCGGGAAAGGAAAAAATGGAAACCATCCGAATAGATCGACGAATAAACCGCACTCGCCGGCTGCTACGAGACGCATTATTGTCGCTAATCCTGGAAAAAGGATATGCAGCCGTAACCATTGAGGAAATTACCGATCGAGCCGACCTCGGCAGGACAACTTTCTACCTGCATTACAAGGATAAAGAGGAACTTCTATTGGAAAGCATTGAGGCGATTGCGAATGACCTGAAAACACAGATCATCAATGTTTTACCCATGCGTTATATTCCACCCCCACCCGGCGAATTTGACGGGTCAGCGCCGCGCGAAGCCATCTTATTGGTATTTCAACACGCCGCCGAGAATGCCGATCTTTACCGTATTATTTTAAGTGGTCAAGGCGCCTCCAAAGCACCTATCCGTATTCGGGACATCATCGATGATATGACTCTGGATTATTTCAACGAACGAGTCCATACTGCCAGATTTAGCCCGGATCCAAACGTGCCGCTGGAGATCGTTTCCACCTATTTTGCCGGTTCGTTGCTGAGCATGATAACCTGGTGGTTAGAAAAAAATATGCCCTACTCTGCAGAAGAAATGGCAGATATGTTTGCAAAAATATTTTTCCGTGGCTCGCGTGAAATTCTGGGGATACCCCCATTAAATCCCGCTGAGCAGCACGAATAAAACGATTTGTTTGGCCCGTCCTACAGCCCAACCCTGCGCATCATTTGCTCGTTATAACGTGGACCGGCTGCCACACCCGGCGGAGCCACCTGATCGATCCGCTCCAGATCGCTTTTGCTCAATTTGATATCAACTGCTTTTGCGTTCTCTTCAATATACTTCCTTCGTTTTGTGCCTGGAATCGGGACGATATCCTGCCCCTGTACCAGCAGCCAGGCCAAAGCCAACTGAGCAGTGGTACATCCTTTTTCTTTGGCAATCTGTTCGAGTTTATTCTTGAATTCAAGATTCTTTTTGTAGTTTTCTGGCTCGAAACGCGGCAAAATTTGTCTAAAATCCTGATTATCAAAATGCTCCACATCAATGGACTGCCCTGTCAAAAAGCCGCGTCCCAACGGGCTGAATGGCACAAAGCCAATTCCAAGCTCGCGACAGATTGGCAGGACTTCCTTCTCAACATCCCTGCTCCAGAGCGAATATTCGCTTTGCAATGCAGTAATCGCATGGGTTGCTTGAGCTCGCCGTAGGGTGGCCGGGCCGGCTTCAGAAAGGCCGAGAAAGCGAACTTTGCCCTGCTGGATCAACTTTGCCATGGCACTGATAGTTTCTTCGATGGGTGTATCCGGATCTACCCGGTGCAGGTAATAAAGGTCAATCACATCCAAACCAAGCCGTTTTAAACTGGCTTCACAGGCTAGTTGCACATATTCGGGCTTTCCATTGACACCCATTCGGGCGCCGACTCGATCACTTGTATTTCCAAATTTGCTTGCAAGAAACACTTTATTTCGGTGTGATCGCACCGCATTACCCACCAATTTCTCGTTATTACCATCCCCATAAACATCAGCGGTATCAAAAAAATTAATCCCCAACTCGATTGCTCGATCAATCGTTGCCAGGGATTCCTTTTCATTAGCCGCTCCATAACTGCCGGACATTACCATGCAGCCCAATCCGATGGCCGAAACAGTCGGGCCATTTTTCCCTAGAACGCGGTAATCCATAATAAAACTCCTTTCAAGAGTTCCTTTTTTGATATTTTATTCATACGGCAATCTGACTTTATTCTTATAGTTAATTGCTAATATCTAACTATATTTGGTAATATAAATCATAATACAAGAACTCATACTTGTAAATTTGATCTTTTTTGGAGTATAAATTGATGAGAACTTTTGATTCGCCCTTGATTACAAATGACCAGAGTATCGATCGGGTACTTTCAGCCGGTCTTCCGGTACTTTTGATATTTATTGATGATACGCCGACGCCGGTTTTCGACCAGACTTTGACGCAATTGGCTAAGGAGTATGCCGGTCAACTTCTTATCGTAAAAGTGATGGTCAAAGATAGTCCCGCTACAACTCAACGGTATCATATCGATCAAACACCTGCCCTGATAGGAGTGAGAGATGGAACGATAATAACCGGTGAAGAGGGTATTTCCAATGATGCCTTAGCCAAACATGCAGCATTTCTCGCAGGAAAAGGACCAAATCCAGGCAATGACCGTCCAAAAGCGCATTCGGCCAACAGTTCTCAAAATGATCAACGCCCCAGAAATACATCGGATGCCACTTTTGATCGGGATGTGCTGCAATCATCCTTGCCAGTATTGGTCGATTTCTGGGCGCCATGGTGCGGGCCATGCCGTATGGTCGCGCCGATCATGGAAAAATGGGCTCGCGAATATAGTGGACGTTTCAATATCGTTAAAATAAACGTCGATGAAAATCCACGCACCGCCGCACGATATGCTGTCCAAAGTATCCCAACCATGCTGGTGGTAAAAAACGGGCAGATTGTCGACCGGTGGGCAGGCGCTTTGCCAGAAAATGCTCTCAGAAACCGTGTGGCAGCTCAGCTTGGAATATAATCATTAACGCACAAGAATCAATGACGTTTAATTCTCCTCGATGGGCACAACCGAAATAGAGCCGTCGATTTCTAAAACAGCCAATTTCACCTGCTCAATTTTCTCGAAACCATAATTGCGAATGCTTTCCAGCACATCCTCTCTGGTCAACATCGTTTTACGCAGACCTGCAGTTAACAAATTGCCCTGACTCACCAACAGTATCGGATGACCCATTACGAGATGACGAAACCAGCCCCAACGTTCCACCAGACGACCCAAAAGCCAGTTACTGGCCAACAACGTAGCGGCGGATACGATCCCTGCCGCCAGAGATGTGTCTCCTGCGATCATGCTGGTTTCGACCGCGCTGCCGAGTAATGTAATAATCAATAATTCTTCAAAATTAATTTGGGCAAACAGACGATGGTTTAATTGGCTGATGCACGCTATCAGGAAGATATAGATAACAAAAGTGTGCAATGCGATGATACCTAGATTTAAGAAAATTGTTACGAATTCCTGGCTCACAGCAATCTTACGTATTCAACGTCCTCCTTGCTTAATTTACTCCATATTGACCAGAAAAACAATCTTGATTATAGTTCAGGCATTTATGATCCGTTATTAATCGAGGCTGTCTAAGAAGGAATAATGATGAACCAATGGCTTTCGGCAGTTTTCTCACACCCTGATCTTGCAGGGATCTTGGCGATCGCTGGTAAAACAGCCTTCATCTACCTGTTTCTGATCTTCGGCCTGCGCTTACTTGGAAAGCGGGAATTGGGGCAGATGTCGGTTTACGATCTGGTGTTGATCATTGTCATCGCCAATGCAGTACAAAATGCCATGCTCGGGAACGATAACACCCTGGTGGGTGGGTTGGTGGCAGCGCTCACGATCCTGATCATGAATAGGATCTTAACCTGGTTTATCGTGCGCCAGCCAAATTTCAAAAATTTTTTGTTAGGCATCCCGGTACTGATCGTTCGCGATGGGATAATGCTGACAGGCCCTATGGATAGAGCGGGTATCACCAATGAGAACGTCCTGGCAGCCATGCGCGAGCATGGCATCAGTGATATCGAAAGAGTGCAGATGGCCGTCCTGGAAAACGATGGCTCGATCAGTATCGTTCCGGCAGAATCACCCGTCCACCGAACACACCACCGTTTTAGAGGACTGCGGGTCTCATAGAGGAGCCAAAATGTTGCCAAATTTACCAACTTTTTTGCTACTGGCTGCTATCGCTGTGCGGACTTTGATTGTAATCATCATTTTATTCATTGCCGTCCGCTTATTAGGTAGGCGTGCAGTAGGCGGGATGAACATGATCGACGTGATCGCTATCTTATTGGTCGGAAACGCCGTGCAGAATACGTTGACTTATGGCAGCGGCCGTCTGGAGATAGGTCTCGTATCATCAGCGGTACTGATCTTAACCGAAACGGCGATTATATTTCTGATTTCCCGGCGCCCAAATTTAGAACAAACCCTGATCGGCCAGCCAACCGTGATTTTTTCGGATGGTTATATAGACCGGCGAAAAATGGAACGCCAGGGTGTCGAAGAAGAAGAGCTGCTCGAAGCGGTTCATTCGATGGGCTTAAGCGATCTCAGTCAAGTACATCTGGCAGTGTTAGAAGAAAATGGATCTATATCAGTCATACCAAAAGTGGATTGATTGAAGAGGATCGTCCTATATATGCCCCCATCGGGATTCGAACCCGACCGCAGGTGCCCTTGAGACTCTTTTTACGAATGCCCCCATCGGGATTCGAACCCGACCGCAGGTGGCCTTGAGACTCTTTTTACAAATGCCCCCATCGGGATTCGAACCCGACCGCAGGTGGCCTTGAGACTCTTCTTACAAATACCCCCATCGGGATTCGAACCCGACCGCAGGTGGCCTTGAGACTCTTCTTACAAATGCCCCCATCGGGATTCGAACCCGACCGCAGGTGGCCTTGAGACTCTTTTTCCAAATGCCCCCATCGGGATTCGAACCCGAGTTTTGGCCTTGAGAGGGCCACGTCCTGGGCCACTAGACAATGGGGGCGCTCAGACCGGGAAATTTTATCATGCCCCATCCCGACTGTCAACAAATCCGCTAAGACGCGGCGGTTTGCAGAACGCTTGCAGAGCTATACCCCGGCAGCTTTGAATGCCGCTCCAACAATGGCCTGTGCTTCTTCGATAATCCTGTTGAGATGATCCTCGCCGGTAAAACTCTCGGCATAGATCTTGTAAACGTCTTCCGTCCCGGATGGGCGCGCCGCAAACCAGCCGTTTTCCGTGACTACTTTAAGCCCGCCTAAAGGCGCATCATTGGCAGGGGCGCGTGTCAGGCGAGACAGGATTTTTTCGCCTGCCAGCATGGTGGCCTCTACATTCTCCGGAGAGAGCTGGCTTAATACCGCTTTTTGAGCCCGGTTGGCCGGCGCATCGATGCGCTTGTAAACTGGGTTGCCAAACTGCCTGGTCAATGCTACATATTCCTCACCCGGATCGTGCTGTAAGGCAGCCGTCATCTCTGCCGCCAGCAGGTTCATAATGATGCCATCTTTATCGGTCGTCCAAACCGTTCCATCCAGCCGCAAGAAGGACGCTCCGGCGCTCTCTTCCCCGCCAAAGCCATAACTGCCATCCACCAGGCCATCCACAAACCATTTGAAACCAACCGGCACTTCCGCTAAGGGGCGTTTGAGAGCCAGGGCAACACGATCGATCATCGAACTGGAAACCACTGTCTTGCCCACCTTGGCGTCTGTCCGCCAGTTCGTGCGCTTTTGGAAAAGATACCAGATCGCCACAGACAGGTAATGGTTCGGGTTCATCAATCCACTGGACGGCGTCACGATGCCATGCCGGTCGACATCCGGGTCATTCCCAAAAGCTACGTCAAAGCGATCCTTGAGTTGGATCAGGCGCGCCATCGCAAATGGAGAAGAACAATCCATGCGTATCTTGCCATCGTAGTCCAGGGTCATAAACGAAAATGTAGGATCAACTGCTTTGTTGACCACGGTGAGATCCAATCCGTAGGTGTTTGCGATCACATCCCAATAATAAACTGCGGCGCCGCCCATCGGATCGACACCCAGATGCAGGCCAGACGAAGCCGCTAGCTGAAGGTTTACCACGTTTTTTAGGTCATTTACATAGGGCCGAACGTAATCATAGCTCTGGGTGGTGGAGATAGATTTGGCCCGCTCAAGGCTCATTCGTTTAATGTCCTTGACCCCGGTGCGCAGCAGCTCATTGGCGCGTTGCTGTACGACTTTGGTGATTTCGGGTCCGGCGGGTCCGCCGCTGGGCGGGTTATATTTAAAGCCGCCATCCGTCGGCGGATTATGGGAAGGGGTAATCACAACCCCATCCGCCAGACCGTCTTTTCGGCCGCGGTTGTAGCCTAATATTGCATGCGAAACCACCGGGGTGGGTGTATAGCCGTTATCTTTCTGTATCCGGATTTCTATACCGTTTCCGGCAAACACTTCAATCGCAGTTGCTTCAGCCGGTTCAGAAAGCGCATGGGTGTCCTTCCCGATAAAAAGTGGGCCGGTGATATTTTGCTGAGCGCGATATTCGATTAAGGCCTGGCAGATGGCCAGGACATGATCTTCGGTAAAGCTGCCATCCAGTGAAGTGCCTCGATGACCTGAAGTTCCAAAGGATACCTGTTGGTTCAGGTTATCGGGATCGGGGTGGCGTTCATAATAACTGCTGACCAGTTTTGAGACATCCACCAGCAGTTCTTGAGGAGCTGGTTTACCTGCCAGGACATTCTCTGCCATAATAACCTCCTCTGGGAATAAGTAATTTTTTAGCGAATGATACTATTTTAACCGGATTCTCAGCGAAACTCGCACAAACTGCATCCTTTCAACGCATTAGCCTGTATATATACGTATTATGATCTAAATCTGTACTTATTTGAACAAGCCTTGTATTTTCACGTAAAAACAAGTAAAATTCAACCGCTCGCTACTGGTTTTTTGTTTCAGGATGCTGATGGTATTATCCATTATAAATGAAAAGGCGAGATTCTGGGATCTGTCTGACAACCAACATTTCCGCAGATAACCCGTTTTCAAGACACAATCAGGGAGAAAATATTGAGCGAGAAAATTATCCAACAAGTCCTTGATATTGAAAAGCAGGCGCGAATAATCCATGATACAGCCATTAGCGAGGCAGACCAGATGCCAGCAAAAGCTGAACAGGACGCTCAAGAAATTATCGAGAAATCTCGCCTGGAAGCCGAGGAAGAAGGCCGCCAAATGATTGCAAAAGCGGAAGCGCAGGAAGAGACTGCCCGTATTTTAGCTCAAGCGGAAGAATATACTCGGCAAATAGAAATAACTGCCGCTGCAAATTTGAACCGTGCTGTTGCATACGTTATTGATCGAGTCATCGGTAGGGAGTAAAAGTATGCCTACAGGCGGCGTTTCCGGATATGCGGCTATTAATGCGCGAGTACGGGTAATGTATTCAACCCTGTTTACCCCAGCGCAACTGACCAGCTTGACTGAAACAGCCGACTTGAACGGTCTGCTTGCGTTTCTTAAAAACACAGCTTACGGCCCCTATCTGGATCGGGTAAAAGATAAAGAACTCACTCCACGGCGTGCAGTTTTTCAGCTAAAAGGCCGCCTGGCCGATGAAAACAGCACTATCATACATAATGTGCCGGAAACTACACGGCCTCTGATCAGCCAGTTTTACCGCATTAATGAAATTGACAATCTAAAAGCCATTTTGCGCGGCATCATCACCGGAGCTTCCTGGAACCAGATTCGCTTCGTTTTATTCCCACTGGGCTCGATGACCGTCCTGCCCGGCCAGGCTATGGCGGAAGCTGGAAGCGTTGCGGCCGCACTCGAATTGCTGCGTGGCACGGTTTATTACGATACCCTTTCCTTCGCAATGAAGCGTTTTACAGCCGAACAAAACCTGTTCCCATTGGAAGTCGCCCTGGATTTGTTTTACTGGCGAAAATTATGGGAAGAAGTTAAACAACTGAGCGGCGACGACCGGGTACAGGCTATGCGTATCATTGGGCCATTGGTAGATTTTAATAACCTGATGTGGGTCATCCGTTACCGGGTCTATCACCAACTTTCGGAAGAAGAGCTGATTAATTACACGCTGCCGTTTGGTTATCATGTAAGTGACGAATCCATCCGAGCGATCGCAGCCGGAGCAGACATGCCGAGCATCGTATCGCAGAATTATCCAGGTCTGTCAAATGTGGAAGAATTGTTCGTTGAACCCCGCCGAGGCTTGCCTAAATTGGAAATTGAGCTCAAACGCGACGTCGCAGAAAAGTGCAGAGCAGTATTTCTGGGTAACCCTTTCCATGTCGGCATACCGCTGGCCTTTCTGGTACTGGCAGACTTCGAAATCCAGGACCTGACCATGCTGATTGAAGCTAAGTCGACCCAGGCGGAGATCAAGGATTTTCGACCGCTATTGTTGATGGGTTAATGCCCTCAAAAAAACCACTCATCTTGAACAGCTAGGAATTTATTGGAGAGCGCATGTTACATCCGCAAGAGATGACCGAGATAGAAATGATCGTTCCATCCAGGGACGTGCTGGCTGTAACGAAGGTATTAAGTGGCCACGGCATTTTCCACCAGGGCGAAAGCGCTTATACCAGCCCGGATGCCAATGCAGATAAAAACAATACCTGGCAAGAATCCGCAGTGGCCTATGCAGCCATTGAGCGCCGCATCCAGACGATCATGCAAACTTTGAGCATTGATGAAGGCCCTGCCCCAACAACCGAATTTGAGACGCTGCCTGACCTAAATATCGTCCGGCCGGTGATTGATAAGATCGAACAGGATGTCAAGAAGATTACAGAGCAATTGACCGCCGGAAACAAACAATTGGAGCAACTTGAGAGCAACCTGCGCCAGTTGGAAACGGTGGCCGATATTGACCTCGATATCAGCACCCTGCACAACCAGCGATTTTTATATATAACACTCGGAACCTTACCAGCCGCTAACGTGGAACGACTGCAATCCAGCTTGCTGCGAATCCCCTTTGTATTTACGGTGTTGCGTCAGGATCCCCAGAAACCTGTCGTATGGCTGGCCGGCTCCCAAAGCAACGCCGACGTATTGGAGCGGGCTGCTCGCAGCGCCTACTTAAACCCCTTGAGTTTGCCCGATGGATACGAAGGTACTCCGGCTGAGATCATAAAACTGATACACACCAATATCCAAAAAACCCAGGATAACATCGTTGAGCTAAAACAGGCCTTGCTGCAACTGGGCAAAACCGACCGTGAAGAGCTTCAAAAACTGATATGGAATGTGCGCGCCAGCCGTCTCTTGACGGACGCCATCGTTCATTTTGGACGTCTGCGCTATACCTATCTGATCGTTGGTTGGGTGCCCACTGCTCAACTGGATACTTTAATAGAACGCATCAAACAGGTATCCAAAGAGACCCTGGTCGAGACTTATTCGATCAAACGCTCCGGGGCAAATCAAAATGTGCCCGTCTCTCTGAAGAATTCCAAATGGTTAAAACCATTCCAAATGCTGGTTACCACATACGCTACACCCTGTTACGGCGAAATAGATCCGACCTGGTTGATTGCCATCACCTTCCCGGTCATATTTGGGGCCATGTTTGGCGATGTCGGTCAGGGCCTGGTGTTGGTGCTGGTGGGTTGGCTGTTGAGCAACCGCAAAATAAAAGCCCTCAACAGTATGGCAAGTTTGGGCGACTTAATCACAGCCTGCGGTCTGGCTGCAACTGTATTTGGCTTCTTGTATGGTAGCGTGTTTGGCTTCGAAAACGTGCTGCCGGCCTTGTGGATGCGTCCAATTGATAATATTATGTCCATCCTGACCATTGCCATCGGGGGCGGGCTGATATTACTCAGTTTGGGATATCTGCTCAATATTTACAATTGCTTTATTGAACAGGATTGGGGTAAGTTGCTGTTTGATCACAACGGCGTTGCCGGACTGGTACTGTACTGGTCGCTGCTTGGACTGGTAGGTGGCGTCTTCCTTAAAATCCCGGTTCCATCCAGCATATTTATCACTGGAGCGATCATCGGCGCCCTGGCAATCATGTTCTCGGAAGCGCTCGAGCACCTGGTGGAAGGGTATCGTCCGGTTATTGAAGACAGTATTGGCACTTACGCCATCCAGGCATTTTTTGAGCTGTTCGAGACCGTCATCGGTATGTTGAGCAACAGCCTCTCTTATGTGCGTGTGGGAGCTTTTGCAGTTGCCCATGGTGGTTTGAGCGCCGCCATCTTTGTCCTGGCCGACCTGGCGCATGGCTCGCTTGGCCTGGTGGGATACATTATCGTGGTTATTCTTGGCAACATCTTCATCGTTGGTTTTGAGGGGTTGATCGTGGGCATTCAGACCATGCGTCTTTCCTACTATGAGCTCTTTAGCAAATTCTTCACCGGCGGGGGTAAGCGCTACGAACCCCTCAATCTTTATCCGTCCAAAAGCGAGTAATCTATAACCTTACCCTGATTGTAAAGATGAGGTTGTAAGTCTGTCAGGCAGGGAGAGGGATATCACAAGTCAAGGAGATTAACAATGATCATAATCGTCGCCATAATTGTAGGCCTGCTTCCGATAATTCCAGCCGTAATCTATTTCCTGCACGAACGCAAGCACGGGCTGAGCGGAGCTTCCAAAGGCCTGTTTTTGGGTCTCAACGGTTTCAATGCAGTTGTGGGTTTGATGGCAGCCGGTCTGGGGGTCGTTTGGCTGTTTTCACCCTCCACCGCCATGGCAGCCGCTCACGGTGCCAGCGCCGCAGCAGGCACGGGTGACCAATACGCATCCCTGGCCGCCGCAATTTCCACCGGTCTGGCAGCTATCGGTGCCGGCGTGGCCGTCAGCAGTACCGGCGCGGCGGCAGTAGGAGCCATTGCCGAAAAACCCGAGTCTTTCGGTCGTGCGCTGATCTTTGTCGGTCTGGCAGAAGGTATTGCTATTTATGGTTTGATCATCGCCTTCCTGGTGCTGAACCGGTAGGATAGAAAATGAAAGTGTTAGTGATCGGCCATCCTGAAGCAGTGCTAGGATTCTCGTTGGTTGGTGTGGCTGGTAAAGCAGTCAGTAACGCCGCGGAAGCCAATCAGGCCCTGGATGAAGCCTTATCGTCCAGCGATATCGGTATTATCCTGGTAACCCAGGATATATCCAAATTGATCGAGGCAAGAATGGACAACCTTAAATTACATAGCACCGTCCCACTTGTCGTCGATATTCCAGCCCCCGAGGGCGTCAGTCCGGACCAGCCTTCACTGAGCGATATAGTGCTTCGGGCGATTGGGGTTAAAATTTGAACCTTCCTACCACGTGTTTGCATGGACGTAGGGGAAAAGGATTGGGTTTTAAGTGATGAAATCGGAAGAAGGAAATCTCGAAGCCCTATCGGGCGCTATCCTCAGTGAAGCCAGGGGAGAAGCTGAACAGATTAAAAGCGATGCGAATGCCAAAGCCGAGACCATCCGCCAGCGGGCAAAGGAACAGGCCGAAGTCGAACGCAAAGAGATCCTGGATCGAGCCAGCCAGGAGGCTGATCGCATCCGGAGCCAGGCCGTTTCGACCACGCAATTGAAAGCTCGCACCATGGAGCTGGAAAGCCGCGAAAAACTGCTGGACAGCGTTTTCAAGGCCGCCAGACAGCAGCTTCCATCCATCCCACAACAACCCGATTATGATCAGATCGTTTATCGTTTGATCCAGGAAGCGCTTGGCCAGCTCAACGTCAAAGAAGGTCAAATTCGGGCCGATCAAACCACCCAAAAGCTGATCACAGACTCTATATCAGCCAGGCTCAGTGCGGAGAACAACATCACATTAAAAATTGGCCAGCCTCTCGAAAATGGAACCGGCGTGGTTGTGGATACTTTGGACGGTCACCTGCATTATGATAATACTTTCGAGACCCGCTTGAGCCGGCTTCAAAATGAACTTCGCTCGCCGGTCTTTCGTATTTTGATGGGAGAAACACAATGAGCCAACAGGTTG
>DATFYI010000218.1:0-8140 GCA_035315125.1 Anaerolineaceae bacterium
CGTAGCAAAATTCCCCTGCAAAATCAACTATGGAATTCATCCATGACCTGGGTGATATTGGTTACTTTTTGGGTACAGACGATCCCGCCATTGCCAGCAAAACATTGTGGGACAGGTTGTAGGGTTCGACTTATTTTATGATGGGTTCTGTCGTTTGCTTGACCATTAACAGATGGCTGCTGTCACTGGCAGACCCGGCTGCTTCTTCTTGCTGGCCTCCGATCAAGCTCAGGAATTTCTCAACCACTTTAGGATCATAAATCTTGCCGCTGTTATCTTTGATGTAATTCAGGATAGTTTCCCTCGGCCAGGCGTTACGGTAGGGCCGGTCTGAATTCAAGGCTTCCCACTGGTCGATGATCGTAAATATGCGGGCGTAGAGTGGGATTTCTTCGCCTTTCAAGCCTTGGGGGTAACCGGTGCCATCCCATCGCTCGTGATGGCAATATGGAATGCTGATACAGGGTTGTAAAAACGGGATATCCGAAAGCAGTTCCATGGCATGGGCGGCGTGTTCCTGCATCACGCTCCTTTCTTCATGGCTGAGTGCGCCGGGTTTGAGCAGGATTTTATCCGGGATGGCCAATTTGCCAATATCGTGCAGCAGGGCTCCGCGCCGGATATTGACCAGATCTTCTTCGCCCAGGCCCATTTCTTTTGCCAGCGCCAGCGATAGTTCAACCACTCTGCGGCTGTGGCTTTCGGTGTCACGGTCGCGGAATTCGAGTGCTTTTGCCAGGCTTTCCAGGGTCAACTCATAGGATACCCGGATATCCTGATCGTCAGCTTTAATGCGCTGCAGGTTCTTCTGGGCGTTATCAATGATGACCCACACCAGCACCGAAACACATAAAACCAGCACCAGCGCAGTGGTCAAATCACTTGCATCGATTTTGGAGGGCTGGTTGATAATCAGCCGGTTGATTTCGAGAACACCGATGGCGCTGATGGCCAGCAGGCTCAGCCCGGAAAAGACGTACAGGCCTCGTTTGCCGAACAGCAGGCTGCACGCCACAATCAATACCGGGAAAGCCACGATGCCCATATCATCCAGTAAACTGCCGCGGCTGTACAGATCGTAAACGGCTGCAAAAAACATAACCACGCTGGCAATACCGGCCGCGGTATAGAATTTCCCCCTGGCATTCAGGAATAAACAGACCAAACAGGTCGGGTTCAGCAGCAGGATCACATAACCGGCCTGGTAATCCTCGAAATGGATGCTGATTAATCCAAGCAGGACGCTGGCGAAAAAAGCAATCCATAGAATGAAGTTCAAGGTTCGTTTCCGTTGGTCGGATTCGAACCCGAAATTATGGGCTTCCGCCGTGCCAGTCTCGATATTTTCCCGCATTGTACCCGCCGCACACCTGAACCCGGGCCTGTGAAAGAAAAAAGTGCCTTTAAAATACTAGCATAGAATTTAAATAGTATATATTGCCTCCGGCGGTGATTTTGCCGGTTCAGCGTTAACATTTCCCCCTATTTTCTCCCGAAAATAGGAGGACCAAGAGGGGTCAACCGGTATTGTCCTTACCGGCCGGTCTATCGCCTGTATTGTTCCTGTCAAAGGGACTGGGAGGAAGAAAACCTGGCAGGTGAGATCTACGTATGCCGACCAGGTCCCAGGCGCGTGCCACCCCAAAAAACGTAATAACAATCAGCACATTTGCCAGGCCATTGAGAGCAGCCAGATCGGCAGGCGTTCGGAACAATCGCAAAGCATACCAGGCTTCATAGCCAAACAGGACACACCCGATCAACATATACGCGCTGGTGCGGATGCGCTCCCTTTTCTTGACGGATATCCGCAACACGGTCAGAAGCATGCCCAGGCTGTTGACAAGTCCCTCAAAACTCAAGATAATCGCCACGAAACCGATCGATTGCTGGGGGATCAAGGCAAACAGGGCGATGATGAGCGGATTGAGCAGCGCACTGTAGGCTGTCAGCACATTGATCCGCTGCTCCAGGGAGGAAGTCGAACTGATGGGATTGCCGGGGGTGATTGAGATCACAATGAAAATCAGTCCAAACAATGAGGCCTCCACCCCGGCCATGGTCATAAAGAAATTGGCATAATCCGGCGGAATCATGTTTTGATTCTATCCTATTCTGTGTGAAACAAAAAGCCAGGGCAATCCTCAACCGCTGCTGGTAAAAACTTAATCGCCTGCTGAGTAAGCGACCCCCAACTTGCTCGGCAAAATCCCCCTGCAAAAACACTATGAGATTCAGCAATGGCCTGGGTGATATTGGTTCTTTTTAGTCAGGATTTTGATGATATTTAGCCAAATTCGAAATAAAAGAAGAGATCATTAGGATAGGTCATTTCTCCCGGTTGGTATATCCGATAAGCTGAATAGTGCCTCCAAAAAAATTATGAAATAAATGTTGTATTTTGATTATATTAATTGTAAACTGAATAAAGATAATATTCGGGAGGGAATGATATGAAATTCGCTAATGCCAGGATTTTTTTTCCAATCCTATCGGTTGTATTAATGTTAGTTTTGGCCAGCCTGGCCTGTAATTTGCCTTCCGCCAGTAGTAGCCCTACCGTTGTCACGGTTGCCATGACACAGCCATCTGTATTAAACATTTCAACGCCAATTCCTTCCAGCACGAACTATCCCATTCCGACTATAACTTCGACCCTCGCCTTATCTCCTACATCAACCGAGATTCCGGCTACATTCACCCCCAGCCAGACTGCCACCATCACCCATCTCACCCACCCTGGAACGCCGGCGGCCTACGGGATCAATATCTGGGATAGCGATTCTTCTGTCACGGCTGCCCAACATCGTCCCCAGGGCGGCGACTATTATAATATCAATCTTTTTGAGCGCCCGTTTAATGCCAATACCCAGGATACCTATTTCCCACAGGTTGACATTCAGAAAACCTCCATGCAGAATGGAACTCCCTGGATTTATGGTTCGATCACACTTAAAGGAACCGACCCCAGCACCAACCAACTGGATGCTTCCTACGCCCTGGAGTTGGATCTCAATCTGGATGGGCGCGGCGACGTGCTGATCGTTACCAATCAGCCAGCCCAGGGTGATTGGAGCACGAACGGGGTGCAGGTGTTCGAGGATCCCGATCACGATGTGGGCGGCAATTATCCCCTGCAGGTCGAAGCGCTGCCGCAGGGCAACGGCTATGAACAGAAAGTGTTCGATTCGGGCCAAGGTACCGACCCGGATCTGGCTTGGTCACGCGTGGACCCCGCCCAACCCAACGTGGTCTGGTTTGCCTTCAAACCCGCTTTGCTTAATAACTCATATAAATGGATGTGGGGCGCTTGGACGCAGATGGGCGGGCTGCACCCCGAGCTGTTTGATTATAACGACCATTTCACCCTGGCTCAAGCCGGCAACCCATATCCGGGCAATCCTAACTATCCGATCAAAGCTCTGGCTGAATTGGATAATACCTGCCGTTGGGCCATCGGTTTCTCGCCGACTGGCAATGAACCGGGTCTTTGCCCGCTGCCTGCGACGGCTACACCTCAACCGACGTCCACTAAATCAAGAACTTCAACTCCAAAACCTACCCATACCAAAACCCTTATACCGCCTCCCAAGTAAGGTAGCCCGGCAGGCCTGCACTCCTCTTTCCCTCTATTTTCGTAGAAAATGGGGGCTAAGAGGTAACAAAAAAGTCCCGGCTCCCTTTACCGGGCCCTATTATGTCGGACAATATTAGGATTTACTCATTTATTTCAATCATTAAAGAAGAACATGACTATAATTTTATGGGCGTTTATTGCCTCCTCTCGATCCGGGGTCCCCTCCCGGGTCGAGAACTGTTTTAAAATATACCTCTTATAACCCCCTTATCGATGGGGGGTTTCGTTTGTTAAAAATTCGATTTGCTTATAACATTTATGCTAGAATAACGTCCGGGGGTCCCGAATAACTATGGCATATTAATTCCCAGGTTAACAAATTGGAAGGATATTTTTTGCAGAAAATGGAGGGTCAATAGCTTATCTGGACAAAAATGGGGGTGCTCTATTTTTTATTGACGTTATTTATTTCCTGAATATAAGTTTAATACTATAATGTTGCTCATAATTCCCATTGAACAATAAATAAAGTCGCCAGGAAACGCTTATGAAAACTATTAAACTCATTCTATTGATGGCCTCCGTTTTTTTCCTGTTGAGCTGCAACCTCTTAACTACCGCAACTCCAACCGTAGTTTCCCCAGCGGCACAAATAATAAACCCAACTGTTATTAGCACTGCCACGCCAAGCCCGACTGCAACCGCAGTCGTGCCAACCTCTACCCTGGCGTCTACTGCCACCGCTACAACAGCTGCTCCCTCCCCACTGCTGCTAGCAGCCCGCCAGAAAATCAAGCACATCGTCATTATCATGCAGGAGAATCGTTCTTTCGACAGCTACTTCGGTACTTATCCGGGCGCCGATGGCCTGCCCAGACAGAACGGCCAGTTTACTGTCTGTTTGAACGACCCCAAGACCGGCAAGTGCACTTTTCCTTTCCACGACCCCGCCATCCGCAACCTGGGCGGGCCACATAACATGGGAAATGCCAGCGCAGATATCGATGGCGGCAAAATGGACGGCTTTATTGCACAGGCCGAAGCAGGCAAAGCCAACTGCGAAGCGACCCACGATCCTGACTGCGGCGGCGGCGGTTCGGATGTGATGGGCTATCACGACGCCCGCGAGATCCCAAATTACTGGGCACTGGCCAAAAACTTCGTCCTGCAAGACCGCCTGTTCGAGCCGAATGCCTCCTGGAGTCTGCCTCAGCATCTCTTTATGGTCTCGGAATGGTCCGCTAAATGCAAAATCGCCGGCGACCCGATGAGCTGTATCAATGCGTTGCAAAGTCCGGCTTTACCACCCGATCAGGCGCCTGGAAAAAACTTGCCTGATCCCGATTATGCCTGGACCGACCTGACCTATCTGCTTTTCAAAAACAACGTCAGTTGGAACTATTTCGTCCAGACCGGTACGGAGCCCGACTGCGAAGATGATGCAGCCGATTGCCCGCCGGTGCATCAGGATGCCAAAACTCCCGGTATCTGGAACCCGCTGCCATTTTTCGACACGGTCAAACAGGACAACCAGCTTTCCAATATCACCAATGTCACCAATTTTTATAAAGACGCGGCGGCCGGTATGTTGCCAGCTGTCAGTTGGATCACCCCCAGCGGCGCCAACAGTGAACACCCACCCGCGCTTTTGACCGATGGACAGGCCTGGACGGCCAGCCTGATCGATGCCGTTATGCAAGGGCCCGATTGGGACAGCAGCGCCATTTTCCTCTCCTGGGATGACTGGGGCGGTTTCTACGATCACGTCGTCCCGCCCAAGGTTGACATCAACGGCTACGGATTGCGCGTGCCCGGTCTGGTCATCAGTCCCTACGCCAGAACAGGTTTCATCGACCACCAGGTCCTCAGCCACGACGCTTATGTCAAGTTCATCGAGAACATATTCCTGAACGACCAGCGCCTTGACCCGGCCAGCGATGGCCGGCCGGATCCTCGTCCCGACGTACGCGAGGATGAACCCATCCTGGGCAACCTGATCCGTGACTTCGATTTCACTCATGCCCCGCGCCCGCCTTTTCTTCTGCCGATCCATCCCACCCCTGGACCGGCCTCCGTCCCATAGGCCAATCTTGCTACCTGACAGTTTCATAACAGAAAGGTGATTGGCGCTAGAACTCCAATAAAATCGGTTTTGCCCAACCATCTTACAGAACGGAGATAGCCAATGCCAATCACCAAACTCTATGATACCTGGATGAAGAAGATCATTCAACTGCTTCCGAACGAACGAGTTACCCGAGTACGAAACCCGGCCTGGTTGCTGGCTGGGATCTATGAAAGCAAGTTGGTTCACTTGAACTGTAAACAAATGGCACACGAAATATCCCGGAATTAGATCTCTTCAAAGGAACCGCCCTATCTGGCGAGCAAATAAACAAAAAGCCCCCGATTTCGGGGACTTTTTCTGTTATATGGAGATACTTCGTCAGCCAAGTCGCTTATGGCGTCGGGGTGGCGGCTCCGTAGGTACACGGTTCTGTAATCCATCTGCCTACCATGGTGCCTAGCGTTTCTACAGTTACCCCTGAACGCATCTTGCTCAACCAATTTTGATATTCATCCGCGTGTATGCAAACTGGAGGTTGGGGAGCCTTTCCATTAAAGGTATATCCGGCCATTAACGGTGGATAAATTTGTGTTTTTCCAGTTGTTTTGTCCCGAACTTCGATGGATCCCTTCTCAACGAGGACACACGTCAGTCCTGCAGACCCAGGCTTATAACAAATCGAATACACAGTACCATCCGATAGAGTAGTCACTTGTGAGTCTTGTGTAATCAAGATTACGTCCGCTTTAGCATTTTCACCGATTATAGCGCGCAAATGTCCTTTATTTAGTGACAGTATCGCTTCAGTCCGGCTGCCAGTTTGAGTGGTAATACCGCCCACGACCAGTTCCGCCCCCTGCATGATTTCAACAGTGAATTTGTCAGAATACAACAGTTGGCTGTAGCCGCCGACTCCTACATCGATTATGTCATTGGGGAAAATATGTTGTGTCTGCCCTATCTCTAAATCTGAAACCGTGCTGCCATGAGTAACTTTTACCGGTAGCTTAACGACGGTCAATTCGAATGGCATAGGTGCGGTGGTTGGTATAACTGCGGGGTTTTGTGTTGCGACATTACCTTTCGCTGGGACAAGAGTCAGGCACGCTACCATGAAAAGCAAAAGGATGCTTGAAAGATAAATAATAAAATGTCTAGACTTTGTTTTTTTCATTAAGCATCATCCTTTAATTGTGGATCTATTTATGGGGTAGCAGGAAATTGATTGCAGGTTTTTTCGTATGCTTGATTTGGGAAATATTGTGCCCATTCTTTTGAAGTCAGATTACGACCGGCGCTCTGGCACGCTTGAGACTCCAGTTCCCCCAACTGGACGAACCATAACCGGACTGTATGATCGCTGCTCCCGGTTGCCAGCCATTGTATATTGGCCCCGCTCTCTGCAGACTTTTTTTGGCTAAAGGCTATGGAATTGATAGTTCCATCCTGGCCAATTAATATAATTGAGTCCGAGGCGGGATTAGCAGCACGCAAATCCCATAAGCGGGTTGTGTGGTCATCGCTTCCGGTGGCCAGCCAGTTTCCGTCGGAACTGAATGCCAGTGAATGGATGTTGTCGTCATGGCCGCGTAAAACGATCGGGTTGATGGCCGGATTCGCGGCGTGCAAATCCCATAAACGGACTGTATGGTCTTGACTGCCGGTGGCAAGCCAGTGACTGTCGAAACTAAAAGCAAGAACACTGACCGAATCCTCGTGGCCGGATAAGATCAGTGGGTTTGTGGATGGCCCGCTAGAACTTAACTCCCATAATTGGGCAGTTTTATCCATGCTGCCTGTTGCAAGCCAATGACCATCCGGGCTAAAAGCCAGTGTGGTGACCCGGTCCTCGTGTTTCTTGAGAGCAATGGGGGCAGCTTTTGGATTGCTCATATCCCACACCCAAACCGTAAAACCGCTGGCGGCAGCCAGCCAGTGAGAATCCGGGCTAAAAGCCAGGCCGACTACCGGGTGATTCGGGTCTGTATTCATTAAACGCGGGGCTGCATTTGGGTCACTGGTTTGAAGATCCCACAGGCGAACACTTCCATCTTGACTGCCAGATGCCAGCCAGCGATCGAGGGTATTTGAAGATGCGCTCGTGCTGAATGCCAGGGTTGTGACCGGGTTTGTGTTGCCGAGCAAGTCGGCCGGGTTGGCTTGCGGGTTTGCGGTTTTTAGATTCCACAGCCAGATCGTCAAGCCACCTCCGGCAGTCGCCAGCCAATGTCCGGATGAACTAAAAGTGACCGCAAAGATGGGCATATTGCTTTGACGCAAGCTGAGTGGATTTGCAGGTGGATTGGCGGTGTTCAAGTCCCAGAGCAAAGCAGAGCCATCTAAACTACCTGCCGCGAGCCATCGTCCATCCTGACTGAAAGCTATCTGGCTGACCTCGTCATTTGGACCTCGTAAAATTTCAGGATTTTCGGCTGGGACAGAAGTGTCCATATTCCAGAGCCGGGTAAAACTATCGGCAGATCCTGTCACCAGCC
>DATFYI010000219.1:0-5437 GCA_035315125.1 Anaerolineaceae bacterium
CAGAAAATTGAGGACCGCCTGTCAGATGCCGTGCTGGCAAACGAGTTTGAAGACGGCGACACCATCCTGGTGGACGTGGTGACAGATGAGAAAGAAGTTGTCTTGCGCCGGGAAGAAAAAGCTCCGGAACCCGAACACGCCCTGGATATCAACCCCTGAGTTCAGGGATTGAAAATATGCCTTAGAACCCTTAGAGGCGCAGCAAAGTACCCTAAAAGTCATGCTGCGCCTCTACCTTTTCCCAGGGTAATCGCATTTAAAAAGGACAAAGAACAATAATTCCTAAAAGTGAATTGATTACCGGACACAATTTTTCACCAAAAGGTTAACGGAGATAAAGATTAGGACAAGTTCATTCTGTACCCAGCGACTGTAGCGTTTGATCCGACTGTCGGCTTTAGCCAGATCAGGTTTTCTGCGGGTGACCGCGGCAATTTGCAGCTTCGGGCTTGGACAATCCCAGCTAACATCGCTGCCAACATGCTTAGCCTGCGAGCAAAATTACCTTTCAATTCGGTCGAAAACAATTGTTTCATAGCCATTCTGATAGTACGATATACTTGACCATTGTCCATGGATTCACCCCTGTTCTTCCTTGCAGGGAAAAAACATAGTGTACCTTATATGGCAGTCGTCATTTGTTAAAGTGTCCGGTAATCAAATAAACAAATGAAAACTTAGGTCATCATAACTCCAAAAGTGAATATTTCGGGTATATCATTTATTTCCATGTTTGTTTGAAATTATGTAGCTATGGAAATCCATAAAAACCTCTTATTATGGATAAATCGTGGCAATCAATACCCATATTTATCCATGAGAAGCCCCCAATCTGGACACAAATATTTAGATACAAAAGCTGGAAAATTTCCGTATAATTAATAGTTGAGCGAATCATTTTGACCAAGTTATCCAAAGAGCGAGGATAGATAGATTGATTCAAATTAATATTTCTTTTTCTGGACTTTTATAGCTGTTACACTAATGGAAAAGGAGAAATACGATGTCCGAAGCGAAAAGTTTCGATTGTCCCAAGTGCGGATCACCGCTCATGGCAAACGGGACGGCAGAAATTAAGTGTCCGTATTGCGGAAGCGCTGTAATTGTGCCAAAGGAGCTACGTGATCAGTTCCTAGATCAAGACAACGATCAGGTATCAGCTCAGGACGCCAAGGGCTCCACGCAGCATGTGCAATGGCTAGTGCAGAACGGTATAGAAGTCACTGCAAAGGTCAAATTTGTAAAAGATACGGGACAAACTAGAAACATGAACCCGCTGGTTATCCTAGAGCTGGATGTAAAACCGAAGGCCGGTAAGCCGTTCTTTGCTACAGCATTTATCAATGTCCCACGTAATGCGATTCCGCGGGCTGGTGACAAGGTCCAGATCAAGTACAACCCGACCCATACCATTGATATTGCCGTCCAAATAGACGGACAGTTTCATCAAGAAATCCCTGAATATAACGCAAATATTTTCAAACACTGAAAAACCCCTGGATCTCACACTAATTTATATATAGATGGGGAAATAAATTATCAAAATTGATATAAACATTCAACCTACCGTTGCACTGTACGGCTCAACTGGCTGGCGAAAAACACGCCGACCAGGTTTGCTTCCCTTATAAGCGGGTTAAGTGGGCGGGTTTATAATTGAAATATTATTGCTAAAACGCGAACCCAATTCCTCTGCCAACAATGCGACCGTACCTCGCCGCGCGCATTAGGGCGTTGCCCGCAGTGCGGCGCAGCAGTGTCGGAGCTGATGGGGAGAGATAGTCACCCCGGCGCGTCTCCCAGAAGTGCGCAAACGCGACTGGCAATAGTGTGGGCTGAGGGGCTGGTGGAGGTAAACGAGGACCAGATCGGGTTGCCCCAGCGCTGAACCTCGTAACACTAAATAGGCATTAAGCGCCTCTATTGTGGGTTGACTGAGATAGATCAGACGGTCCTTAAGCCCCTTGGACTGCTCGAACCGTGCCCTGCAACTTCTTTTGCATATCATTTATCAAGGAATTCTTTTAGCTTCTTTTTTAAATCCGATAAATCATTTTTAATGGTGTTCCAGACTATCTTTAGATCAATATCATCGTATTGATGGATCAATCTATTCCGGGTGGAGACAGCTTCTGCTAAAGGCAGAGTGCCTCAATATTGTTCCCAAAAGACAAATGATAATCGTTTGGCAGCTTCACCGATTAATTCAATTTTCCGGATGACATCGTCCTGCAAAAAAACCATTGTTTTCAAAGCCAGTAAAATCAGTCGATTGAATATATCCGTCAATATCATCCATATAATCCACAATTTGCCGAAGATATACCCGGTTATCTTTCATAAAGGGTCTTTAAATCTTTCATCGCTTCCGGCTGAATGTACTTATTCATTTTAGTGACTAAATCGACTTTCTTCCCAAACCTCATTTCCAGGTCTCTTTGGACTCGATCTAATTCGAATAAGCCAATATTGGCGTTGTCGTCAAATTTGACAAACAAATCAACGTCGCTATCTTCTCGTGCTTCCCCTCGGGCCAGCGAGCCAAATAGACCAAGGTAAGAAATCCCGTATTTCTCACAAATATCAACGACCCGCACTTCAGACCTGGACGTTATCTGGGTTAACATTACCCTGACCATTTCTTGCAGAGAAGAATAGCCTAGCCTCTCAGCTTTTTTCTCAGCCGCTCGCTTTAATTCCGGGTTTATCGGGATCTGTAAGACCGTTCGTTTCATAATTACAATTATCTTCCTTTTGTATTCATCCAGCAAGAAATGGTCGATGCAGTCCAAAACCGGGCAAAATGGCATGGATGCAATTGGTTTATAATTGAGCTACTATGGCGAAAACACAAACGCAATTCGTCTGCCAGCAATGCGGACGTACCTCACCGCGCGCTCTGGGGCGTTGCCCGCAGTGCGGCGCCTGGGGCAGCATGGTCGAAGAAGTCATTGCGGCGGTCAGCGAGTTTGAACGCCCTATGCGGCGCGGCCTGAGCGGGCGCTCGCAGCCGCTGCGCATGGCGGAGATCGAAGGCGACGCCGAACAGCGTATTGCCCTGCCGATTGAAGAGTTTGCGCGTGTGCTGGGCGGGGGCGTCGTGCCAGGATCGATCGTGCTGGTCGGCGGGGACCCGGGCATCGGCAAGTCGACTTTGCTGCTGCAAATGGCCATCCTGATGGCTGCTCAGAGCCGGGTTTTGTACGTTTCGGGGGAAGAGTCTGAGCGGCAAATCAAGATGCGCGCCGTGCGCCTGCTGCGCCAGCCTGCGCTTGAAAAGAATCAAACTCTGTCTGCCGTGCCGGACAATTTGCTGTTGGTGACTGAGACCAACATGGATACGATATTCGAGCATGTGGCGGCCGTTCGTCCGGATTTATTGATTATCGATTCGATCCAGACCGTTTACCTGCCCGAATTAACCTCATCCGCCGGTTCGGTCAGCCAGGTCAGGGAGTGCTCTGCGCGCCTGCGCGAAGCGGCAAAATCTTCGGGAATGGCCGTCTTCGTGATCGGGCACGTGACCAAAGAGGGTGTCATTGCCGGGCCGCGCGTGCTGGAACATATCGTCGATACGGTCCTGTATCTGGAAGGCGACCGCTACCAGTCCTTTCGCCTGCTGCGCTCGGTCAAAAACCGCTTTGGAGCCACTGCCGAAGTAGGCGTCTTTGAAATGGGCGAACAGGGCATGATCGAAGTGCCAAACCCTTCCGAAGCTTTTTTGGCGGAACGGATGGTCAACGCGCCGGGCTCAGCCATCGCCGTAACCATGGAAGGAACACGTCCGTTATTGGTTGAGCTGCAAGGTCTTACCAGCCCTACAAACTTTGGCAATCCGCGCCGCACACCCAATGGACTGGATATCAACCGCTTGCTATTGATCGTGGCTGTCCTGACCCGCCGCATGGGTATTCACCTGGGCGAACAGGATGTTTTTGTCAATGTGGTTGGCGGGCTGCGCATCGACGAACCGGCTGCCGATCTGGCTGTTGCGGTGGCCATTGCATCATCGATGCGCGATCTGCCAGTACGAGCAGATGCCGTTTTGATCGGCGAGGTGGGGCTTTCGGGCGAACTGCGCTGGGTGGGACAGATGACCAACCGGCTTAAAGAGGCTGCCAAATTGGGCTTTAAGGCCGCCATCATACCGCACCGCACCCGGCGTGGAGAGCCATTACCCGAAGGTATCCAGGTGATAGAAGCGCGCTCGTTGCGAGACGCTTTAAACCTGGCATTGGTGGGGGAAGCGAAGAAAGCATAAAGGAGCGAATTATGTCAGGCTTGACCGATATCTTAAATTGGGGCCCCATTTCAAGTGTCAGACGAAATCACGCATTGGAACATGCCACCATCAACTTGCTTTCCAGGAAAATGCCAGGGATTTCTCTGGCCGGTTATTCCGACTGGCGAGGGTTCTGGATTTTTGGAGATGTGGATACCGAGGAACTTCAGCAAACCATCGATGAAGCCCTGGCGCGACTGCACCAGGGTGAAGGGAACCTGGCCATCCATGCCAACTGCGGCACCAATTTTGTGACAACAGGTCTTTTGGTTGGGACGGCCGCCTGGTTGGGCATGCTCGGCTCCGGCAGCGGCTTTCGCCGTAAATTAGATCGCTGGCCGTTGGTTATCTCGCTGGTTACTACTACTCTAATCCTATCCCAACCGCTGGGTCCTATCGTACAGGCTCATCTGACCACCGAATCGAAACCAGGACGTCTGCAAGTGATCCAGATTATGCGTTACCAAAGTAACGGCATGCCGGCCCACCGGGTTTCAACACGGAATTGAGCTTTGAGCGAGAAGATTGCCTCGGCCTCTGAGAAACCGGTCGTTTACGTGCTGCACGGCGATGACACTTTCGCCATGGCCCAGGTAGTGGATGGGCTTTATCACCACATGAGCGACCCCAACACGGCCGAAATGAACACCACCCGCCTGGATGGTCGCCTGGCCAGCATTGAAGACCTGCGCAATGCTGTCTTTGCCATGCCTTTTCTGTCAGATCGACGGCTCGTGATCCTTTCCAATCCTCTGGCGCGCCTGGAAGCCGAAAGCGCTCAAAAACGATTTACTGATATTCTGGACAGGCTACCGGAAACTACAGCATTGGTGCTTCTACTAGAAGACCAGATGAATCGGAAAAAGTGGGAGCTTATAACCGACAACCCTTGGCTGGTAAAATGGGCCGAACAGGCAGGCAAGCGGGTATACAAACAAGAATGCATTCTGCCGCGCCAGGCCGGTATGCCCGGCTGGATTCGCAAGCAGGCTGAAAGCCAGGGTGGAAAATTCGACCCTGCTGCCACGCTGACCCTGGCAAATATCACCGGCAATGATACGCGTCTTGCCAGTCAGGAGATCGATAAGCTGCTGATCTATGTGGATTTCAAACGTCCGGTAGAGGCCGAGGATGTGGCTGAGCTATGCAGTTCCG
>DATFYI010000220.1:0-10372 GCA_035315125.1 Anaerolineaceae bacterium
ATCTATTGAAAACAATGAGCCCAACCGGTTTTGCTGAAATGGCAATTGACTATACTCGCCAGAATTTAGCTGCTTTTCCCGAATTAGATCTGGTTCAAACACGCAAAGGCGCTTTGCTCGCCACATTGTCCGGTCAGCGCCAGGACCGGCCGCGTGCTTTGACTGCCCACGTAGATACTCTGGGCGCAATGGTAAAGGAAATCAAGTCCAATGGCCGGCTCAAGCTTAGCCAGATCGGTGGATATTCCTGGAATGTCATCGAAGGTGAAGGATGTACCGTCTGTACAAGCGACGATCAACGCATTCGCGGCTCAATCTTGCTGGAAAAAGCATCGGCTCACGTCTTTGGAGTTGAAGTTTCCGAAAGCAAGCGAGATGAAAAAACGATGGAAGTCCGGCTGGATATCCGCACAACCAGCCCTGAAGAAACACGGGCCGCCGGTATTCAGGTTGGAGATTTCGTTTGCTTCGATCCGCGTGTAGAAGTAGTCAATGGATTTATCCGTTCACGGCACCTGGATGATAAAGCCGGCGTGGCTGTCCTGGTGACCGCTGTAAAGGCTATGCATGAGGCCGGTTTGAAACCGGTTCAGAAAAGTTATCTACTCATCAGTAACTTCGAAGAAGTCGGGCACGGAGCAGCAACGGGTATTCCAGCTGAGGTAACTGAGCTGCTGGTAGTCGACATGGCTGCTGTAGGGCAAGGCCAGACCTCGGATGAATTTCATACCACCCTGTGTGTTAAAGACTCGCAAGGACCTTACGATTATGGTATGTCTCAGCATCTGCGCCAGTTGGCCGTTAACGAAAACATCCCGTATCAAGTTGATATCTATCCTCATTATGGCTCGGACGGTGGCGCTTTTTGGCGAGCCGGGGGCGACGCGGCCGAAGCCCTGATTGGTCCTGGGGTAGATGCTTCGCATAATTATGAACGCACCCACCTGGACGGACTGGTAGCCACGACCCAATGGGTTCTGGCTTACCTGCTCAATTAATATTTTAGATCCAGCCTGATTTATCCTGCAGAATCTTTCTCTCAGTAACATTTGTTGGAACAAAAGAAGGAGAAAAAGCCATTAAAACGGTCAAACGTGCATTAACTTATATTGAAGACGTCATCCAGGCGCTTTTCAACGTTCAGGCCGAGCGGGCGATCAAGTGGTTGGCTCCGGTCTGGATAATTGGCCTTTTCCTGGCAGGCGCTTTGTTGTGGGCAAAGATCTTTAATTTCGGCAATATCCCCTTCGATTACCTGGATTGGGCCGAAGTTTCAGCCGCCCGCCTGGCTTTCGTCCGCAACGCAGTTATGACCGGCCAACTTCCACTGCACATGCCGGATGCATCGGCTCTGCGCAATGTAACCGACCGTTTTATGGCCATTCCCGACGTCATCCTTTCACCACAAATGCTGCTGATGCCGTTTATGAGCGTCGGCCAGTTTGTGGCCTTCGATAACATCCTGTTGTACTTGCTGGGTAGCTGGGGATTACTCTGGTTCCGGCGTAAATATAACCTTTCGCTGATGGCATTTACGGTACTTTTCTTGTTATTTAATTTCAACGGCCATATCGTGGCACATTTTGGTGTTGGTCACGCCAATTGGGGCGGATATTTTCTTTTCTCCTGGATAGCGGTATTGACCGTAAAGTTGCTGGAAGGCGATCATAGTTGGCGCTGGGTGATGCTGTTTTCGCTGCTATCATTCTTTATATTATTGCAAGGTTCCTTCCACCAGTTCGTCTGGATATTAATCTTCCTCGGGTTGGTAGGAATCTTATGCTGGAAGCATTTTGCAACTGCACTCAAGGCCCTGGTCTGTACCTGTTTGCTCAGCATGGTGCGGCTGCTACCCCCATCTTTGGAGCTGGGAAAATTTGACAACGGTTTCATCACGGGCTACAGCAGCCTGGGCCATTTGCTGTGGGCCATGGTCACGCCTGTTTCGCCGGCGGATGCTTTCAATATCAGCATCCCCTTCAGTACGGCGCGTTGGTGGGAATTGGATCTGTATATTGGGGTGGTCGGTGCGGGATTTTTGCTTTTCTTCGGCCTTTTCCGCTGGCTAAAAAACCGTAACAACGGCGCTATCTTTCCAGAACTGCTGCTACCCCTTTTCGGTATGGTGTTCCTTTCCATAGGCGATGTTTATAACCTGGTCATGAGGATCCCATTCCCCCTTATTGACGCTGAGCGGGTTAGCTCAAGGATCATCAGCCTGCCCTTTGTCTTTTTCTTGATCTTTGCGGCAGTTGAATTCCAACGCTGGTTGGATGCTACCGGACGCCAGGCCATTGCCCTGCGCATCGCTCAACTTGGACTGTTAGGCATCCTGATCAACGACCTGTGGCTGCATATCAAGCTGTGGCAACCCAGCAATGTTGTACTTAATAGCCCGAAAGAATCGGTCAATTTAGCCATCAAGGTCGTGGCAAACCACCCGGATGCGCCTTATTTCAAAGTGCTGATTATCGGAGCATCCGTCAGCCTGATTGCCCTGCTCTTTATTCTACTTATGACCTGGCGTGAAAGAAAAACGATATCCGCATCCCAGCCCTCTTCCGCTCTCTAAAACAAAGACCCTTTGCACTTTTGTGGAGCGGCCAAACTGTTTCGCGCCTGGGTGACAGTATTTATCGCCTGGCCCTGGCATGGTGGGTATTAGAAAAAACTGGCTCAGCCGTCGCAATGGGCACCGTCTTAATATTTTCCATGCTGCCATTGCTCTTATTTGTACTGATCGGTGGTATGGTGGTGGACCGGGTAGACCGAAAGAAGCTGATGCTGTTTTCGGACTTGCTGCGCGGGCTGGCCGTAGCTATCATCGCATGGTTCGCCTTTGCCAGGTTGTTGGAAGTCTGGCACATCTACCTGCTCAGCATTCTGTTCGGTCTGGTGGATGCCTTTTTCCAACCGGCCTATTCTGCTCTGGTGCCCGAAGTAGTCTTACCAACGGATCGCCCCAGCGCGAACTCATTGACCAGCATGAGCGCACAAGTTACTGGTGTGGTTGGACCGGCGGTGGGCGCTGCTATCGTGGCTTTTGGGGGAACACCGTTGGCATTTGCTCTGGATGCGGGTTCTTTTATTATTTCCGCTGCCTGTATTCTACCCATGGTGCAGTGGTCTTATTTTCTCATTCAACAACCATCGTCATCTACAGGCAGCAGCAAGCTGTCGATCAAAACAGCCTGGAAGGATATATTGGACGGCCTGAAATTTGTGGCCGGTTCACCATTTTTATGGATTACAATCTCGATTGCCAGTCTTTCCAATATCACCCTGAGCGGTCCTACCGGAGTGGGCCTGCCATTCCTGGTCAAAGACCATCTCCACGCCGGGGTTGGCCTGCTTGGCGCATTGTATTCATTGTTTTCAGTTGGTTCGGTTATCGGAGCAATCTACTATGGCAGTAAAATCCGGCTGCGTCGCCGAGGATTGCTGGCTTATTTTAGCTGGATAATCGGAGCGGGCCTGTTAGCATTCTTCGGCTTGAACAAAAATATTCTTTTAATCGAAGCTGGCGCGGTGATTATGGGTTTCTGCTTTGCAGGATTTGAGCAGGTCTGGGTGAATTCCTTGCAGGAACTGGTTCCAAACGAATTATTGGGGCGAGTGACCAGCCTGGATTATCTGGGCTCCTATGCGCTGCTGCCGGTCGGATACGCCATAACCGGTTGGGCTATTGATCGATTCGGAGCGTCGCAGGTGTTTTTTGTAGGTGGTCTGATCGGAGTTGCCATTACAATGTTGGGGCTGCTCCATCCGGCCGTACGCCATTTCGATTAAAATAAAGGGGACAATTACTTCCGGTAGGTATAATCGCCTTTAATCACCCACTTATAGATGGTAAGCTCGCGTAATCCCATCGGCCCACGGGCGTGCAACCGCTGAGTCGAAACGGCCACTTCAGATCCCAAACCGAGCTGCCCGCCATCTGTAAAACGAGTACTGGCATTCACATAAACCGCGGCCGAATCGACCAGGCTGACAAACCGGCCGGCATTTTCGTCGTTGCGGGTGATTATCCCATCGGAATGACCGGTACTGTGCTCAGCAATATGCTCGATTGCCTCATCCAGGCTATCCACAACTTTTATACCGAGCACCAAAGACAACCATTCTGTGTCGAAATCCTGCGACCCAGCCGGCTGAACAATATCCGAATTGCGGTCGCCTACATACGGAGCCGCGCTGGCGTGGATTCGGAAAGTGACTCCATCATTTGCCAGGTAATCTACCAGGCGCGGGATAAAAATAGCTGCTATGCTGCGATGAACCAGCACTGTATCCAGCGCGTTGCAAACCGTGGGGCGTTGAACTTTGGCATTTCGCAGCACCGGCAACGTGGATGACAGGTCAGCGCTTTCGTCTATATACAAATGGCAAATACCAATTCCGCCCGTAATCACCGGGATCATGCTATTTTCGCGGCAAAAGGTATGCAGCGCTGCTGAACCGCGCGGAATAATCATATCCACAAATTCATACAGTTTGAGCAGCTCAGTCACCCTGGCCCGATCCGGATCATCGATCAATTGGACTGCATCCACCGGCAATCCACTTTCATCCAGCACAGTACGGATCACTTTTACCAGAACCTTATTCGAAGGCAGGGTCTCACTGCCGCCTCTTAATATGACGCTATTACCGGACTTTAATGCCAACCCGGCCACATCTACAGTAACATTCGGTCGAGCTTCATAAATCACTCCCAAAACGCCAATCGGAACACGCTGCTTATGCACCTGCAGCCCATTAGGCAGGCTAATTTCGTCAAAAATTTCGCCGACCGGGTCAGTTAATCCGGCAACACTGCGTAAATCATTGATAATGCCGTTTAAACGGTTTTCATCCAGGCTCAGGCGATCCAGTAAAGGATCCGTCAACCCGGCTTGCCTACCGTCCAAAACATCACGCTGGTTAGCCTCTAAAATTTCCTGGCGATCAGACCACAAGCGGTCTGCGATTTTCAATAATGCCGCATTCTTTTGTTCAGTGGTTGCCTGAGCCAGTTTTCGGGAAGCCGATCTGGCCTTTTTTCCCATTTCAACTAACATGGTGCCACTCCCGGTTTACAATAAGAGCATGTTATTGCGGTGAATAACTTCATCCCCGAAAGTATAACCCAATAAGCGTTCGATTTCAGCCGACTGTCGCCCATAGAAGGCAGCCAGATCTTTGGCCGAATAATTTACCAGCCCTAAAGCAACCTCTTTACCGGATAAGGTCATTATGCGCACCGTATCGCCACGCTCGAATTTCCCTTTGACCTCTTTTACTCCTACCGGCAGCAGGCTACCGCCTTGCAAAATTGCCTGGGCTGCCCCATCATCAATTTGCAGGACACCTGACGACTTCTTTCCCGCCAACAAATACCGTTTACGACTTTCCAGAGTTGTTACCAGCGCTGTAAGACGAGTGCCAAGAGCTTCTCCGGCGGCCACCCGTAGCAGTACGTCCGGATCCATTCCGCCGGCAATCACCACCGTTGTACCCGAGCGGCGGGCTAAATCGGCTGCGGATAACTTCGTATACATTCCTCCGGTACCTAAAGCGCTGTTTGTTCCTCCCGCAGCTTGCCAAATTTCTGGTGGAATTTCTGGTGTATTAATTTCGTCAATCAATCGCGCCCCATTGTCGCGGCGTGGGTCATTTGTAAACAGACCCGGCTGGTCGGTCAACATCACCAACAAATCCGCTTCGATTAAATTTGCGACCAATGCGGAAAGATTATCGTTATCGCCAAAACGAATCTCATCCGTGGCTACGGTGTCATTTTCATTAATAATCGGGATAACCCGCAGGGACAATAAGGCTTCCAGGGTATTGCGAGCATTCAAATAGCGGTGGCGGTCGATTAGATCCGAGCGAGTCAGTAACACCTGGGCTACCGTCTTATCGTAAATCCTGAAAAATTGGTCATAAATGCCCATCAAGCGCGGTTGGCCGATGGCCGAGAGCATTTGCTTGGACGGTATAAATTTGGGCAACTCGGGAAAATTCAAGGCTTGGCGGCCGGTCGCCACAGCCCCGGAAGAAACCAGGATTACTTCACAGCCATCGGCGTGCAGCCTGGCGATCTGACGCACCAGATCTAAAATGTGCGGCAGCTCCAGAAAGGGTGTACCAGCGGTGAGGGTGGATGTTCCAAATTTGATGACGATTCGCTGGAACACCATAGACTAATCCTTTTCAATCATTTCCTCAAGCATTTTCGTTGTCAGACTCTTTGGCCGTTCGATCGGTTTGCCAAGCGCGCGAGCCCAGATGGCATGGGCGGATAAACCCAGATTACGGCTAACGCCAAATAAAACGGTATAAATATCAAATTCCCGCACTCCATAATGATATTGCATGGTGCCATTGATCGCATCTACATTTGGCCATGGGTT
Source organism: Anaerolineaceae bacterium (assembly GCA_035315125.1). Lineage (GTDB taxonomy): Bacteria > Chloroflexota > Anaerolineae > Anaerolineales > Anaerolineaceae > DATFYI01. Next base: position 6,396 of record DATFYI010000220.1, read on the forward strand.
TTTCACTTTGCCAAACTTACTTAAAATAGGAGGTAGAACATCATAAACTAAATTCACAAGCTGGAAAAGCTCATCTTCCGGCATGTATTTCTTACCAAATTCAAGCTGGGCAGTAAAGCGTGGGTCGGTTACCCGCAAAACGGCATGGCCATAGCCAGGTATTACAACCCCGGCATCCAGGGTTTGCTGGAGGTAGACCTGCAATGTTTCACGGCTGGGCAACTCCGGAAAATCTGCTTTAACACTTAACAGCCAGCGCAAGCACTCCTGGTTGGCCAGTCCGTGCAGCGGTCCAGCCAAACCATTCATACCCGCTGAACAGGCATAATAAACATCCGAGAGGGCCGAAGCAACCAGATGAGAGGCATGAGCGCTGACATTAGCTCCTTCATGGTCGGAATGCAGCACAAAGAATAAACGGCAGAGTTCCTGATATTCATGATCATCGCCTTTGCCGATCATATGGGCAAAGTTTGCGCTCCAGTCCAGCGAGGGATCGGGTGGGATGAAATTCCCATCGCGGAATTTCTTGTTGTAAATATAGGCGGCAATGCTGGGTAGTTTGGCCGTCAGACTCATGCTGTCTTCGAGGTAACCTTCCCAATAATCTGTTTTTGCCAGGCCCTGAGAATACAAACGCGAAAAAACCGATTCGTGTTGCATGGCTAAAATAGCCTGCGAGAATAGTGCCATTGGATGACTATCTGCCGGCATGGCATTCAGCACGTCAAATACATAACCGGGCACCTCCAAATGTTTTTTCCATTCGTCCTCAACCAACAAGGCATCATCCAGTGTGGGCATTTCATTTACAAGCAGTAAATAATATAAGCCACCTGCCAATGGATAATCCGAACCGGCCGCTTTGGGTAATTTTTCAAGCACTTCGGGAATAGTGTAGCCCCTCAAGCGGATCCCTTCCACAGGATCTACGTAGGAGATGTCGCTGACCTGGATTTGGACGTCACGAATACCGCGATAAATTTGTTCAACCGTTACATCGCAAACCTTAAAAGAACCTTTCTCCTTTAATAATCGATCGACGCGTTCCCTCCAGGCCGGCAGTTGGTCGCCAATGCGCTGGCAAATGACCGTTTTGCAATCATCATTTGGTCGATTGATCATCCTTTTTTGCCATACAGGTATCGGTACTTTTGTCTGAGGTTCTACAGTCATGTCACACGCTCCTTAAACAGTTTTAATAGCTCGTCACAATTCTCAAATAATATAATGAAGAGTGGCGGCCTGGTTGACGATTATCGTTGGCCTCGGTAGCCCATCTCGCGAGAAAGCTGATCGGCCACGCGGGTAACCAGTGGGATATATTGCTGGACGATATCCTCGGTAAAACGTTGGGTAGGGCCAGAGATGGTAAGGGCGCCGATAACATTGTTGTTTTGATCGAAAACCGGTGCGCCAATACCGGCAGCTTCTGTTAACCATTCACCGGTGCTGATCGCATAACCCTGCTGACGAATTTTTTGCAACTCGGCGCGCAACTGATTGGGATCAACGATTGTATTCGGTGTAAGCGGATCTAAGGGAACTGTAGTAAGGATTTCTTCTTGTTTGGCTGGAGGTAGAAAGGCCAATAAGACTTTACCCCCCGAGCCGGCATGCAGCGGCAGCCTGCGTCCAATGCGGCCAACGATGCGCACGTTCTGAGGGCTCTCCAAACGTTCTATACACAGTCTTTCATTTCCATCTAAGACATACAGGCTGACCGTTTCGTGGGTTGTCCGATGGAGCTCGCCCAAAGCCGGCAAAGCCTTATTACGGATATCCAGAGTACCTGCATAGACTCCTGCCCAAATCAGCGGCCGGGCGCCCATGGAATAAGCGCGTGTAACCGGGTTTTGGTTAAGAATGCCCATTTCTTTCATGGCCGCTAACAAACGTCCAGCCGCGCTGCTCGAACAGTTCACCAACCTGGCAGTTTCTCTTACACCCAATTCAGGGTGTTCTAGAGTGAAACAATCCAGGATTGCTGCTGCTCTTGCTAATGTGTGTAAGCTATCTGTCGGCATTGGGGGTTCCAGTAATGTCCCGTATTTTGATAGGCCATCCCGTATTCTGTTGCATTATTATAAGGGTTGTGATAATATATGTCAAGAGTTAACGACTATTTTCTAATTATTACCAGAAAGATGGATGAAAACCATGGCATACACAATCATAAAAGTTCCCCCGTTCGGTGAAAAGCTGGCAATCGATCAGGGTAAATTAATCGTTCCGGATGCCCCCATCATCCCGTATATCGAGGGAGATGGCACGGGGTCTGAGATCTGGCAGGCAGCCAGTCGCGTGCTCGATTCGTCCGTCGAAAAAGCATATCATGGCCGGCGCAAGCTGATCTGGATGGAAGTCTATGCCGGCGGCAAAGCGCACGATCTGTTCGACAATTGGCTTCCGGATGAAACTGTCAGAGCTTTTAGAGAGTTCCTGGTAGGCATTAAAGGCCCGCTGACCACCCCGGTAGGCGGGGGTATCCGCTCTTTGAATGTAGCATTAAGAAAAGACCTGGATCTATATGTCTGCCAGAGACCGGTTCGCTGGTTCCCTGGGGTTCCTTCCCCGGTCAAGCACCCCGATTATGTCGATATGGTTATCTTTCGTGAAAATACGGAAGACATTTATTCAGGAATTGAATTCGAATGCGGCACCCCTCAAAATGATCTGTTTAAAAAACTGCTAAAAGAGAATTTCCCGGCTGACTATGCCAAAATCCGTTTCCCAGATACAGCCGGTTTTGGCTTGAAGCCGGTATCCCAAGAGGGTACCGAGCGGCTGGTGCGTGCTGCACTGCGTTGGGCCCTGGCCAATAAACGGCGCAGTCTCACCCTGGTCCACAAAGGCAATATCATGAAGTACACAGAAGGCGCTTTTCGCAATTGGGGCTACGAGCTGGCTGAGCGTGAATTCGGTGATCAAGTGTATACCTGGTCGCAGTGGGAACGCACGAATGCACAAAAAGGTGAACAAGCTGCTAATGAAGAGCGCGATGCCGCCCTGAAATCCGGGCGAATGTTAATCAAAGACGCAATTACGGATGCTGTCTTCCAGCAAACCCTGATTACCCCACGCGAATTCGATGTCCTGGCAACCACCAACTTAAATGGTGATTATCTTTCCGATGCTCTGGCAGCTCAAATCGGCGGAATTGGGATTGCCCCGGGCGGCAATATCAATTATGAGACCGGCCATGCTGTTTTTGAAGCCACTCACGGCACCGCCCCGAAATACGCCGGAAAAGGTGTCATCAATCCGGGCTCGGTTATATTGTCCGGAGAGATGTTGCTGCGCCACCTGGGCTGGAATGAAGCCGCCGACTTGGTTATCAAAGGCATCGAAGCCGCAATTGTAGCTAAAACGGTCACTTATGACTTCGCCAAGCAAATGGAAAACGCCACACAGGTAGGTACCGCAGAATTTGGCAATCAGATCATCAAACACATGGATGATTAAGGAATGTTATCGCTATGGGAAATGATGTTTTCAATTCACGCGATATTTTAAAAACACGCTCGGGAGCGTTTGACATTTACCGGCTCGACCGGCTCGAAACCAATGCCCATGTTCAGCTTGACCGGCTACCTTTTTCAATCCGGATCATGCTTGAGGCTGTGCTGCGCAAAGTGGGTAGCAAAGGCGTTACCCCCCAGGATGTTCTCGATCTGGCGGCCTGGCAGCCACAGACCGAGACCCGCCAGACCATGCCTTTCTTCCCCGGACGGGTGATCATGCAGGATTTCACCGGTGTACCGGTGGTGGTAGACCTGGCCTCGATGCGCGATGCCATGCAGCGTCTAGGAGGTGATCCAGCCAGGATCAATCCAATCATCCCGGTTGATGTCGTCATCGATCACTCGGTGCAGGTCGATTTCTTCGCCAGCCCGGACGCGCTGCGTAAGAACGCCGAATTTGAGTTTAAGAGAAACAATGAGCGCTACCAATTGCTGCACTGGGCTCAAAAATCT
>DATFYI010000221.1:0-11805 GCA_035315125.1 Anaerolineaceae bacterium
ACCAATCTTGCAATGCCAGGGCTACTATGGTTGCCTTATTGGGCTGCTGGAGCATTGAATAGGCTTGCTCGAACAATGGGCCCCAGGTTTCATCTGGAGAGAGTGACGAAGAGGAAGCATATAACCGGATCCAGGCCACTCCAGGAGGATCTGGTGGGCAGGCCAGCGCGGCCACTAAACGATCATTTCGCTGCATCAATAAATAAGGTTGATAGTCCAACCAATCAAAAGCGGTGCGCCAATCTAGATGGCGATGGACATAATATTCAAATCCAATTAACGATGAGATGCTGGGCTGATCTTTTTTAGTCGCTGGCCGAATTGAAAAAAGGAATGACATTTGAAAAATTCCGGAGATTTTTTAAATCCCGTCTGGTTTCCAGGGTATAAGATCGTTAAAAATCGCCCGCCAGAAAGCCCAGCTAGATTTAATGCAACATTTTAAACGGCACCCTGAGGAGCTTTTTCAAGATCTTTTCCCTAAATGTTAGATGTTCTGATGCATCCAGAGCAGCTTCCATGCTGGCCATCGCCTCAAATTGTTTCCCTGTGCGCATTTGCAAAGCAGAGATACTTTTCAAAACAAATGTACGGGTTTTAAGATCATTTATTTCTTTCAACAGGTCGGAACATTGGCGATATAAAGCTAGTGCCTGGTCATTTTTACCCTCAGCTTCTAACGCGGCGGCCTGGTTTCCTAAAGCAATTGCCTGGCGCTTTTTATCGCCTGCCCGCAGAAAAATCTGATCGGTACCCTGGGCTGCTAACAACGCTCCCGAATTGTCACCGGCTTTAAGCAGGGCTACGCTGCGGTTGTTTTGCATCTCGGCTGCATTTAGGAGGTTATTCTCCAATTCATACGCTTGGGCGGCTTTTTCAAATAATCTGGCTGCCTGCGAGAATTCGCCCGCTTGATATGCGGCACTTGCCTTTTCAATCCATTGAGTGGGAGCAGATGTGGAATCCATGATTTTAATAAGTTATCTCTAATAGCCCTTCGGCAATTGAACGTAATTTTTCCACAGAAAGCTGGCTGAGGCGCATTGCCAGCTCGAGATAGGGTCGGTTAACTGGCGTACATACAAAGTCTTGCATCTCCGGAACTAATTCCATAAACTTATTGACGGTTTGCTTTTGAGCTCTCCAATTTCCAATTGGCCCATGACTATCAAAAAAATCTTCCAGGCGAGTATCTAAAGCTTTTACGAGAATTTCCAGATCTGTCAGTGGAATTGCAACTTCACCTAATTCAAACTGCTTGATTTGTTGTTCAGAAATTCCGGTGCGCTCAGCTATCTGGTGAGTAGTAAGGTTAGCCTGGTTCCGTAAAAGGCGCAACCTGGCGCCAATCATCCGATCCCTTATCTGGCGTAAGCGAGTATTTAGTTCAAGCCCAGGTTTCTTCTGGGTTTCGTTCTCAGATAAAGACTGATGACTCCAGAAATGTTCTAATGGAATATCAAAATAATATGCCAGAGTTTCTAAATCAGGTAATGAAAGGGTTTGTTTGCCACTTTCATAAGCTTGATATTGCTCCACAGGTATTCCGAGCAGGCCTGCGCATTCTTCGATTGACCTGCGAGCAGCAGTGCGCGCATCATAGATCAGGACGCCAAGTTTTCTGGAGCGGAGATTCTTGATTTGTTGGGGATTATTCATACCTGACCTTTTAATTAGATAATGAAATGATCGGATGGGCAACAAGCGGATCAGCTTTCCCATCCCCCTGCAACGAATCCACAATCTTTTACCACTTTATTATAGCACCGCTAATAAATAGGCTGTTTACCCCTCCGATTAATAATTTTATGGATTATCTTCTACGATTAGTGCTCATTATATTTGCAATATTTGCGCCAAACATTTCAGGACTAAGCTTAAAACCAGCCATTTCCAGCCTGGGACCAAATAATGGCCTGATGCCGGTCGGTTTTAATTCGCCAAGCACTTTTCCATCAGAATCGGTTCCGGATTGTTCGAAGCGGAAAATTTCGGTCATAACTACTGTATCTCCCTCCATACCGGCTACTTCGGTAATCGAAATCACTTTTCTCGTGCCATCTTTTAGCCGGCTCTGCTGAATAATCAGGTCAATTGCGGCTGCGATTTGTTCTCGGACAACTTTTAACGGCAGGTCCATCCCAGACATCAAACACATCGTTTCTAATCGAGAGATCGTATCGCGTGGGGTATTAGCATGCAGGGTGGTCAAGGAGCCATCATGACCTGTGTTCATGGCCTGCAACATATCCAGGGCTTCACCGCCGCGCACTTCACCAACAATGATTCGATCCGGCCGCATTCGTAATGAATTGCGCACCAAATCACGAATTGAAACGGTATTTTCCCCTTCCAGATCAGGTGGTTTGATTTCCAGCCGAACGACATGATCTTGCTGAAGCTTAAGTTCAGCTGCGTCCTCAATTGTAATGATCCGCTCATTTTCAGGAATAAAACTGGATAAGACATTTAACAAAGTCGTTTTCCCTGAACCTGTACTCCGGATACGATGATATTTAAGCGACCGATCACGCAGGCGCGCACAAAATCGGCCATGTTACGTGTGATCGAGCCGTATTCAATCAACTGATCCACCGATAGTTTTCCCTTTTGAAATTTGCGAATGGTGATGGTGGGCCCATCGATAGCGACCGGTGCGATGACTGCATTTACGCGTGAGCCGTCAGGCAAGCGAGCATCGACCGTGGGGCGATCATAGTCAATACGGCGGCCTAAGGGGACGATAATGCGCTCGATTATTTTTAATACCTGTGCGTCGTTATCGAAGACAACATTTGTTTTGATTAATTTTCCTTTGCGTTCAACATATATTTTTTGAGGGCCATTGACCATTATTTCGCTAATTTCTGGGTCATCCAAAAACTGCTGCAAAAGACCAAAACCCAGCATATCGTCAAGAATTTCGTGAAAGAGTTGCTCACGAATGGTATTTGGGAGCGAGAGTTTTGTAGAGCGGTATACCTCTTGCAGGGACCTTTCAATCATCTTGCGGCGATCGCCAACAATGCCCGAGTTTGCCTCAAGTTGGCGATTGATCATTCCAATTAAATAATCCTTGAGCTTGCTCAATTCCGCCGATTGAGTATTCGTTTGATTCGTTTGATTTATGATTTCCATCAGGTAGATTGGACTTTTTTGGCAGGCAGCAACCAAATAATTTGGGCACGATTTACCAACAGTAAGTCGCTAGTATAAGCAACTTCACCTGTATTGTCGTAAATAACTGCTTCTGTGACTGCGATAAACATCTCCTGTTCGTTGATAACATCTTTTAAACGATCGTCCGGCCGGACATGCACTTTACCTTCAATTCTGTTATTAACGGTCTGGATAATAGTATCACAAGGAATTTTCTTTATGACTGAGGTGTAGATTTTCCCCTTTTCGTCAAATTGAGTTGTCATAGGTGTCGCTTTCTATCATCAATTTTCTTTTTCTATCGGTGGCATGAGATAACCCAAACCAGCCCTTGTTACAATATGTTGTGGGGAATGGGGATTATCTTCAAGCTTTTGGCGGAGCCTGGCAATGCTCACCCATAATATTTCCTTGTCATCCCGGTATTGGGGCCCCCATATCGCAACTAACAAATCTTCGGCCGTAAGCACCTGGCCGACATGGTGGGCAAACTGGATCAATAAACGGTATTCTGTTGCAGAGAGGAAAACCGGTTTATTATCTTTCCAGACTTCTGCACGGGCAAGATCAATTTTCAGGGTCGAATGCATAAAGTAGCGATTTTGAGTTACCTGCTCAGTGGTTTGAGCGCGGCGGAGCACGGCTCGTACCCGTGCTACCAATTCTGTAGCCGAAAACGGTTTAACAACGTAATCATCGGCTCCAACGTTTAGCCCACGCACTCGATCTTGTTCTTCGCCGCGGGCGGTGAGCATAATAATCGGAACGCTGGAGAATTGGCGGATACGCTCGCAGGTAGTAATCCCGTCCAACTTTGGCATCATGATGTCAAGAACTACCATATCCGGGTTCCGGCTCGATACCATTTCTAATGCATCTTCGCCATTCCCAGCCGTTATCACTTCATAACCTTCTTGTTCCAGATTAACTTTTAACAAATGCTGGTATAGCGGTTCGTCATCGACTACCAGGATGCGAGTCATAATATTGATACCTCCTCTTGAGCTCAAATTATTTATGATTCGAGGGTTTCAGGGTTGGCTGGGTAGAAGAATATGGAATGTTGTGCCCTGCCCAAGAATGGATGTTGCAGATATTTCGCCTTGATGTGCTTCAAGGATTTGCTTGCAAATAAAAAGCCCCAATCCGGAACCATGAACGTTGGGGGACTGATCAGGAACTCGGAAAAAACGTGTAAATAAAGAAGGGATATATTGTTCCGGGATACCAGGGCCCTTATCCGAAATAGAGATATGGGCATGATTGCCTTCCTGGTTGATTGTTATCAGTACTTCAGAGCCAGACGCGTACTTGGCAGCGTTGGCGAGCAAATTCTCGAAAACCTGCGCAAGCCGGTGAGGATCACCCTGGATCGGCATTAGATTGTTATCAAAATCTGTGTTGACAATAAGAGCAGGATTATGCAAACAGGAACGCGCAATTACATTTTTTATTAATGTATCCAGGCGAACAAATTGGAATTGCATATGCAGTTGTCCGGATTGTAATCGGGACGAATCAAGCAGGTTTTCAATCAATTCCATTAAGTGGTCGGTCTCTTGGTCGATGATTTGCAGAAATTCTTGCTGTGTTTTTTGATCCCAGCTCGCATCCGAGCGTAGTAGCGTGGTAGTGTAACCTTTGATAAAGCCTAATGGGCTGCGCAGTTCGTGTGAAATGGTCGAAATAAAGTCATCTTGAAGTCTGGCAAGCTGCCGTTGTTCTTCAAGCAATTCATAAGCTTTTTCCATGTCCTGGCGTTCTACCAGCAAGGCAATTTGTTTTGCAATGAATTCTGAAAGTTCGATATTTTCTTGACTGAAGCTCGGGCCACCAAAACGGATGAAAACGATCGCTCCAAGGTATCGTTTATTTACTAAGAGCGGGATAGCCAATAGATAAGGTCTTTTTATACGATCTTCATCATCGCTGAGCTTTGGCTCTATTAATAGAGTCTTCCGTTTAGAAGTGATCTGGTTAGCGATATTTTCGCCCCAGGCAGCTTCTTCTTCACGCGAGCGTCCTCGTCCCATTGCTCGGGCATACATCACTTCCAGGTTCTCGTTTTTTGGATCTGCCAGATAAACTGCCAGATTATCGAAAATAAAGACAGCGCGAATAAGATTGATTATTTTATCCAGTGCCGGCTTCCATTCGGATGACTGCACGACAACTTTACTGATTGCATTTAAATATTCGGGGTTGAAGTCTGCCGTTGGAAATGTCCTAGTCATTAAAGCCCCAGTCTTTTCACTTGAGTAAATCCCTCATTGGTTTATTATACCGAATCTTGGAGAGAGCTTATGAGGAAATCGAATTGACTTCCCTTGCCAACCTCGGATTTAACATGAATGACAGAGCCATGAGCCTCGATGATTTTTCTTACCAGAGCGAGACCCAAACCAGTTCCAGCGTATTTGCGGGAGGAGGATCCATCCAATTGATGAAATGGTTCGAAAATTTCATCAATCCTTTCGGTTGGAATACCGATGCCGGTATCAATAACTGCAATTCTTACGAAATTTTCTTCCCGATCTACTTTCAAAGTTACTTTTCCCCCAGACATTGTAAACTTGATAGCGTTATCCAATAATTGCAGAATTACCCAACTGATCTTTTGTTCGTCGATTTGGATAAGCGGTAAATCTTCCTGGCATTCAAATATCAAAATAATATTTTGTTCCTGAGCTTTTGTTTGGGTCGAATCAATCAATGCTGAACATAAATTTGCTATATCGATTTTTTCGAGGCGGATGGTAAGCGGCTCGCGCTCACTCATCGAAAATAAAATCAGGTCTTCGATCAGATGGTCCAAACGACTGGCCGATCTTCTTATAATTTTCAGTACTCGTTTTTGCTCACCTGTTAATTCACCCAGGTCGCCTGCCAGCAAGACGTCAAGATAACCATTTAAATGTGTCAGCGGGGTTCGTAACTCATGTGAGATGTTTCCCACAAAATTAGACTTCAACTGATTCAACTCAGAAAGTTTGCTAAAAGCCATCTCAAGCTCGGCAGTCCTTTCCTGAACGCGCTTTTCCAATTGTTCATTGGCGTCCTGAAGAGCGGAGCGTAATTGGATGATCAGTTCGGTGATGGCCTGTTCCAATGTCGTGCGATCAATCAAACCCCAATCAATCAAAATTTGTCCCAACAGAGGTGTAATTTGCAAGTCTCCTACCCTGGCCGTTTTCTGAAAGTTAAGGGCTCGCTTGAGATCATCCAGGCTGATGATACCTTTTTCAACCAGATAATCACCAAGGCGAGGAACTAGAATTTCCGGGGTAAGTTGAACGGGAGTTTGCGTATCCATTATTTAAATCTGCCAATGATCTAGAATGATTGCCAAACCCATTTTCCCCCAACCATTGTTGCTTCAGGTTTTATGCGGTAGATTTCTTGGGCGGGTATTGAAAATGGATCCAGGTCTAAGACAATTAAATCGGCAAAGTAACCTGGCTCGAGCTTTCCTAAGCGGTTTTCAAGGCCGGCCGCATAAGCCGCTCCCTGCGTATAGGCGTTGAGAGCTTCCAATAATGTCAGGCGCTGTTCGGGATACCACCCTTCCGCTCCAGGGCTGCCGTCTGCCCGGCGGCGTGTGACGGCAGCGTGCAAGCCCCAAAATGGGTTAGGGCTTTCAACCGGCGCATCTGACCCGAATGCTAAGTGAACGCCGCGTCCTAATAATGACTGCCAGGTATAAGAAAATGCAGCTCGTTTGCCCCAATGCAGGTCGGCGATCAGCATATCAGACGTAGCATGGATGGGTTGCATAGAAGCAATGATGTCGTATTTTGTCAAGCGATCCAGGTCTTCTGGATGAAGCAATTGCACGTGTTCAATGCGGTGGCGAAGATGCGGAAGGGCTTGTTGGTCCTCAAAGATACGGATTTGGGCGTATCCGTTGATTACTTCATGATTGGCGCGATCGCCTATGGCATGTATGGCTATACTTAATCCATTGTAGGTGGCTTTTCGACCAAATTCTGCTATCTGTTCGGCATCCAACATCAACAAGCCAGCGTAATCCAGCTCGTTCTCATAAGGTTTGAGCATAGCAGCCGTACGAGGTCCCAGGGCACCATCTGCAAACATTTTCACAGAACCAATACGCAGGAACTTGCTTCCAAAACCTGATTGCAGCCCAATTGCAATAGCGTGGTATATATTGTCGAGCGGGATGCTCTTGACCATTCTCAAATGAAGTTGATGACTCTGGTCCAGGGTTTCAAGAGCGGAAAAACAACTGGCCTGGTCGAAATCATGGGCGCCAGTTAAACCCATCTTCCACATCTCTGTTTGAGCTGCCAGGATTGCCTGGCTTGTTTGTTCGAGTTTTGGTTTAGGTAAAATTGATTCAATTAGGGCAACGGCAGTTTCAAATAAGATACCGGTTGGTTTCCCTCCAGCATCTCGCTCTATTTTGCCGTCAATTGGGTCGGATGTATCAGAATTTATACCTGCCAGACGGAGAGCTGCGGAATTTGCCCAACCTGCATGTAAGGATTTCGTTGTGAGATAGACCGGGTTGTGGGGAGCGACCCGGTCTAACATTTGTGCGTTGCCAGGCCCTTCTGCCCAGATATTTTGGTTCCAACCATGACCTAAGATCCAATCATCTGCTGGCACTCGTAAAGCCCGCTCGGCAACTCTTTGTAAACATTCCTGGCGGGTTGGGGTTTCGCAATCAATTCGCTGTAACGCCAGGGCATAGTTTTGCAGGTGTATATGGGCATCTGTCAGCCCGGGCCAAACCGTTTTTCCTGCTAAATTGATTTTGTCTGTTCGTAACCCGGCTTCGGCCAGAATTTCATCGTCATTTCCAACAGCCAGAATGCGATCATCGTCTATTAATATCGCAGTTAATGTGGATTTTTGTGGATTCGGCGTAAAGATCTTTGCGTTGTAAAGAATCCTCATCTTTATTCCTTCAAAATCCGTTTAAGAACAGCATCCAGGTCATCATCGGAATAATAATAAATAACCAGGCTACCTCCATTTTTACCATGACGCAGAGTAACCTTAGTATCAAAATAGTTTCTCAAACGTTCTTCCACAGCTTTGATTTCGGGTGTAGTGGGTGACTTGGACGGCCTTCCCATTTTTTCGCCACTAAATTTTCGAACCAACTCTTCAGTTTTTCGTACATTCAGGCCATATTTCGAGATCGTTTCCAGACACGCGACCTGAGCTTGAGGACTATTAAGCGCCAGGAGAGCCCGAGCATGGCCTTCACTAATCCTTCCTTCTGCCAAAGCCTTCCTGATGGTTTCAGGCAGCTTCAACAGACGCAGAGTATTGGTCACTGAGACCCGGCTTTTACCAACTCGACTGGATATCTCTTCATGAGATAATTTAAACTCCTCGTTTAACTGCCGATATGCTTCGGCTGTTTCTAATGGTGTCAGGTCTGACCTTTGAACATTTTCGACCAGAGCAAGCTCTAGGCGTTCCTGATCAGTCACCTGCCGGATAACCACCGGAACGAATTCGAGGCCAGCCATTTGGGCGGCTCGCAAACGGCGTTCCCCGGCAACCAAAATGTACTGCTCGTTTTGGGGTTCGTAGGTAACTAATAAAGGTTGTAACACGCCGTGTTGCCGGATCGAATCAGAAAGCTCTTGTAGCCCATCACGGTCCAGAACATGACGAGGTTGCAGCGGGTTAGGAATGATTTTGTCGACCGGGATAAACAGCGAATTCCCGTCTCCAACGGAAGCACTGCTTCCTGGAATCAACGCATCTAATCCTTTTCCTAAACCACCTTTTCGTGCCATACCCCTTGCCTTTTATACTTCCAGGACCGGAATGTGGATACCATCTTTTTCGAGCACTTCTCTGGCGAGATTGGCATAGGCTTTTGCCGCGGCCGATTCAGGGGCATAGACTGAAATGGGTTGCCCGTAGGAAGGAGCCTCGGCCAATCGAATACTGCGAGGAATTATTGTTTGAAAAACCTGATCGGGAAAGAAGCGCCGCACTTCATTTACCACGTCTAATGCCAGGCGGGTACGTCCATCATACATGGTCAGGATTACACCCCGCACCTGTAGATCAGTAAAAAGGGATGTCCGCACCCGGTTTATGGTTTGGGTAAGCTGTCCCAATCCTTCCAGAGCCAGGTATTCACATTGAACAGGAATTATGACGCCGTTCTGGGCAGCCACCAGGCCATTGACCGTCAAAATGCTCAATGAAGGTGGGCAGTCGATCAAAATATAATCGTAACGATCCAAGACAGGCGCCAATGCTTCCTTAAGCCGATATTCGCGTTTGGGTATGTCCATCAGCTCAACTTCTGCACCTGCTAATGCAGGGGATGAAGAGAGAAGGGAAATCTTAAAACGCGGATTATGCAGGATTTGAGGCGCCAGGCTTGCAGCGCCGATCAGTACTTCATAAGTGCCAGTTTTGACAGTACGCTTATCAACCCCCAGTGAAGAGGTTGCATTGGCCTGTGGATCCAGATCAACCAGGAGGATACGCTGGCCAAAATATCCAAGGTAAGCACCTAGATTAATTGCGGATGTGGTTTTACCAACACCACCTTTTTGGTTGACGAGCGTAAATACACGTGCCATTTTTCAAACCCTCTGAATAATATCCTGCATGCTGGCCTGCACTTCGGCAGTGGTTGGAATTCCTTTCAAACCAGGGCGTGTAACAGAGTTGGCGGCCAGCAAGGTAGCAAACCGGGCTGCTTCCCAGGCGTCGTGCGTGTTATAGAAACGTACAAAAAAAGCAGTTGCAAATATATCGCCAGCACCAATCTCATCGACTACATTTTTTTTGGGTGGAATAAATCGCCGTAATTCACCGTTCCAATAAACTCGCGCTCCTGTTGCGCCCTCGGTGACTGCCAGGGCACGGATAGATGACATCATATCTTCAATCCGGTTTTCATCGTTGTCTACGTCTTCGACGCTAAAGACTGCGGCCGAGACCTTCTCTAAGACATACGAAGCTTCGGGCCATTCACTAAAATGGACTCTCTTATCTTTATCCCACCCTCGAAAATAGCCCTGAAGCGTCATTCCAATGAACGAATCAGGAAAGATGCGAATCAGATTGGTATCTACTTCTTGATCAACAGGCCCAAAATGGACAATCGGGGTATTTCGCCAGGTTTCTGGAATCAGGCTGGTATCCAGTATGGCGGCCCGGTGATGTAAATATTGGATCCGACCCTTTGGAGTGATAATATTTTCAAAAGTGGTTGTGTATTCAGAGTCTAAGGCTGAGATTGCAATGCCATCTAACTCATTGAGCGCTAGAGTACTCTCGCAGGCTGTAACTATGCCAACCCGCATTCCTAGAGCCTTGGCAGTTAATGCTGAATATGAGGCCGTACCCCCAAGCAATGGGCCTTCAGCAGTGAGATCCTGTGTCACATGACCAATTACCAGGTAATCAATAGGTTCAATCGGGGTTAAATTTCGCATGGTTAAATTATATCTGGAAAATAATGTTCTAATTGTGGATGAAGAGTGAGAATCGAGAAGCTACCCTCACCCAGTCGAGAAAAAAACTGACGCAAAAATTATTCGTTATTATCCGTGGGTAGGGCGCTGAGTGCTTCATCCATGGTCATATTTTCGCGGCGCATGCCCGGTGCAGGCGTCCCACAATAAGGGCAGAGATTCCAGGGTAGTTCCATCAGCTTACCACATTGGTGACAGCGCTTTTTCAAAAGGGTATGGCAATTAGGACAGGCAACCCACTCTGACTGAACACGCCGCCCACAACCTGGGCAAAGCTGGCTGTCTTCGATTCCTTGTAGGAGCGCTTCCTCCTCAAGCGACTTTTGGTATTCTTCTTCCAGGGTGTGCGGGGGGCGTATGATTAAGTAGACCAAAATGCCGGGTAAAAAGAGAATCGCCACCACCAGAACGGCCAGAATGCGAATGAGAGGGTCGCGAGTTCGGTTTCGGATGTCACGATAAGTCCATACCAAAAGGCTCAACCATAATGCAGCTAGAAAAGCAGCGCCAAATGCAGTAGAAATCTTAATTAGGTTGCTTAATACTGCTGGGTCAAGACTCATAGTTCTCTCCGATGGTGAAATTATAGCATGGATATGAATGGAGAGTACTCAAAGTGGAGCAAAAAGGGATTTTCCGGTTTATCCCCCTTTATCCGGAAAATCCCTGAAGAAGGTTATATACGATTTATTGGTTGCCCAAGCTATTTATTTTTCCTGACCCGCTGATATTTTGTGTTAACTTTGGTTGACCGTAATAATTGACCGATCCGGCCCCAGAAATTGTGATGTCCAGGTTGTTTTTTGACCAAATCGTAGTATCCCCATCGCCGCTAATATGAATTATTGCCTGATCGCTTGCCAATTTTGCGGCATTGTAATGAGCCATGCCACTGATTACGATATTCTGGCTTGTTACTGTTCCGGAAATCTGGCAATCCGCTCCGCCGCTAAAATTCAAATCCAACGTTTGGGCATTCAACGTTCCAATATTGATCTTGGAGGTGCCGCTTGAAATCAGGCTAAAGCTGTCTGTGGTGATCTGGTCGGCGCTGACGGTAGCTGACCCAGAAATATTGACCCCATTTAAGTTTTTATAGTTCACATAGAATTTTATCGGTTTAGTGGGGTTGATTGAATTTCTCCAGTCCTGGTCTTTGAAATCG
>DATFYI010000222.1:0-2712 GCA_035315125.1 Anaerolineaceae bacterium
GTGACTTTGCTGGAGGGAAATACTCCCCTGATCCCAATGCCGCGTCTGGCGGACGAATTGGGTGGCGGTTTTGATCTATATGTTAAATTTGAAGGTCTGAACCCGACCGGCTCATTCAAGGACCGTGGTATGACTGTCGCGATCAGCGAGGCTTATGGGCGCAAGGCGCAGGCAGTCATTTGTGCATCGACCGGTAATACGGCTGCATCCGCCGCAGCTTATGCGGCACGTTGCGGGCTGCGTTGTATCGTCATTATCCCGCAAGGCAAAGTTGCTGCTGGTAAGTTGGCCGGTGCGATTGCCTACGGGGCAGAGGTGATCCAGATCGATGGTTCGTTTGACGATGCCCTCAGCCTGGTCGTTCAGATCAGCCAGCGTTTACCGATTGCTCTGGTTAATTCGCTTAATCCTTACCGGCTGGAAGGCCAAAAAACTGCCGCTTTTGAAATATGCGATGTTTTGGGTAGCGCTCCCGATTGGCTGTGCCTGCCGGTTGGAAACGCCGGAAATATTACAGCTTATTGGATGGGTTTCCGCCTATATCATATTCTTAAACAAAGCGGGCTTCCAAAAATCTTGGGGGTTCAAGCGGCGGGATCTGCCCCACTTGTCCTGGGTCATACGGTGGAAAAGCCTGAAACAGTTGCAACGGCTATTCGAATTGGTCGTCCTGCGCGCGGTGAACAGGCCCTTGAAGCGGCGGAACAATCGGGTGGGAGAATTATTGCTGTAACAGATGATGAGATTCTGGCCATGCAGCGCCGTTTGGCTGCGAATGGTGTTTGGGTAGAACCAGCCTCGGCTGCTGGCCTGGCAGGATTGTCCCACGAGTTGCAGGCAGGGAGTATTCATCTGCATGGGCTGCGAGTGGTGGCGGTTTGTACGGGACATGGGTTGAAAGATCCCGATATTATTGTACACAACATGCCTGCGCCGAAATTGCTTCCGGCTGAGATCGGCGCTTTGGAAGGCATCATCCTAGGGGGAAAATGAATATTGTTTCGGTATCAGTGCGCGTGCCAGCTACGACAGCCAACCTGGGCCCAGGTTTTGACTGTTTGAGTCTGGCGTTGGATTTATGGAACCGGGCAATTTTCACGTTGTCCGGCCAGGGGGTGCGAATCAAAATAATCGGTGAAGGCAAGGAGCGCTTGCCCACCGATGAGCATAACCTGATCGCGCGGGCTTTCCTGCGGTTTTATGCAGCTTTGGGCAAGCCAGCTCCCGAAGGTGTGGAAATTTATTGTGATAATCAGATTCCCCTGAGTTCAGGGCTGGGTTCTAGCGCAGCAGCCTGTCTGGCAGGCTTTTTGGCTGCGAATGCATTTTTAGGCCAGCCGGCCAGCCGTCAGGAAATCTTGAAAATGGCCGTCGAGACTGAAGGACACCCGGACAATGTGGCGGCTGCCCTGTGGGGTGGCTTGGTGGTGGTGATCACCAATGATCAGCAGCCGGAGGTTTTCCATTTTGAACCGGCTCCGCTCAAGGTTGTCGTGCTGCTGCCTTCAATCAATCTGCCAACCTCTGTTTCGAGGTCGGCTTTACCTAAAATGGTTCCCCTGGTTGACGCCGTTTATAATCTAGGCCGAACGGCACTGGTTCTGGAGGCTTTGCGCAGCGGCGACCTGGATTTATTGGCAAAGGCCGTCCAGGACCGCCTGCACCAGCCCTATCGTTTAAATCTGATCCCGGGCGCCGAACAGGCATTACAAGCAGCCCGCCAGTCCGGCGCTGCCGCAGCTATATCAGGTGCAGGGCCCAGCCTGATTGCTTTCCCTCTTTCCGATGGGGCGCCGGTGATCGCCAGCATGCAGGCTATTTTAGAACAGTACGGTCAAAAGACACGCTCACTGGTGCTTTTTACTATGCCGCAGGGAGCTGTCGTAGATCAAATTCAGAGTTCACCAGAATCTGGCCTGCCCGATTAATGATTGAACAAGGGCGCGATCAGGTTTAAGATAATTGTCAATACAATGCTAATAACAATGGATGCCAGCACAGGGATAAAACAGGTAAAACCGGAACCCTGTATCTTTATGGTGCCCGGGAACTGGTCTATCCCTGGTATGCGGCTGAGCAGCCAGATGATCCCACCAATTACGGCAATTACAATGCCGATTATCAGTATCCAGCGTCCGATTTCAGCCAAATTGTCCATAATTATTAATTACACTTTGATCGGTTGATCTTTTAAGTCTACCACAGAAGGCCGTGGTGGGAACGACTGTGCAGGTTCTTTTTTTTGTTCTTGACATGCGACTGCAGGCGGCTATAATCTTTGCAATTACCCATAATTTTTAGCTGTTTTTGCAAAAAAGGAGCTGGGAAATGAGCATTTTTGATCATAAGCGCTTGACCAATGCTACTTTTAAGCTTGATGTTGAGCGTATGAGAAAAGGATGGTATACCGATAAATATTTCGTCAACATTGCCCAAATATTAAAAGTGCTCTCGGAACAGGGTTATACCTACAACGGTAAAGATCCCCATTTACCGGTTGGATTATCCCCTGAAGGCATCCCATCGGGTGATATCGAAGTAGAGATGCAGTGGTTCTGCCGACGTCCGGGTACTGCTCTGGTAGTAGGCGTGGACAAGGTTTTGACGATGTTCCGTCATTGTACCGGATATTGGTCGGAGGACAATTTCATTGATACGTCAGATAAGCTGCAGGTATGGGCTGTACAGGATGGCTGCACGGTCTATAGCGAT
>DATFYI010000223.1:0-5571 GCA_035315125.1 Anaerolineaceae bacterium
TTGCCCGGGCTGCCAAAAAACTGATTGAAACAGATTGGGCGTTGTAGAAAACAAAATCAGCAATATCAAGCCAGCCGCCGCCATCCCAAGCCAAACCGGACTGGGCAGATGACTTTGGCGGAAAACCGGTACTAATGCCCAAGAAAGCGCCAGAAACCACAACGTAATAACAACTACTGGAAAAACCGCCGCGCCGCCCGAACCGGCGATACTAAGCAGGAGAGAGAAGACAATGGATGTGAAGCGCCCGGACCAGCCGTTGTACCAATATAAAATACCAACCCAGAAACCTAAATGGTTCATGCTGGCGGCCCGGCAAAAGTCGTCTGAATGCATACGGGTAAAAGTGCCCAGATAGGCCAGACCAGCCAGCGCTAATATTGGTGACAGAATTGCTGCCAGAAGTGTTCCAGCTCGTAATTTCATGGGTTTGAATAAAAAAACCACATTGGAATTGGTAGAATTCTGCAATTATAGCATTAAGAAAAACGGGATTTAATAAAAGCAAAAGAAAAGTTTATAATTTAATCCATCCAGCCGGCAATAAATCTTTATTATTATTTTTTGAGGCAAACCATTTGGATGGGGAAATTACGATTTTATCTGGCGATACGCCTAACCAGGCTCCCCACCAGCTATAGGAGCTATTTGCAATGATGTGATGGTTGCATAAGCTCATCAGATATAATTGTTGGACGTCTGAATTTTCGCCATCTTCTTGAACAATGATGGATGGCGATTCCAGACAAAAATTATTTTGAACCCATTCAGGTTCATCCGAAAAAATAAAGAAAAGCGGGTCAGGAACTTTCAATCGGATCATCTCGACTGCTCTTTGATAATATTCTAAAGTGAGGGAACCATAGCGCGCATTAAAATGTGGATTGTGAGCATAATCACCTCGCCGGATGTGGATACTGATCGATACGCTGGATTGAATTTGGGCAGACAAAGATTGATAATTGGGGGTAAGGGGAGAATTCAATTGAAAATCTTGCCGGATGATTTTTTCAATGGGCTTGAAATACTGCTCACTTTGCCAATATCCCTTTAAGAAAACATTATTGGGTACATTGAGGATAGCCGGAGCAAATTCATTTCCGATTTGTACAACATATCGCCGTCTATAGTATGGCAACAGGGACTGATATTTTCTAAAAACACGCGCCAAAAAATCCTTGCGTTTCATATAATCAAAATATTTCAAGTCATTTTCAACAGCAATTTCAGCGCTTATTTGATATTGATCTAGGCGGTACTTACGCAAGGTTTGCTTTTGAAACCAGGAAAGATCCAATTTTAATTTATCCCCTCGTTCTACAGCCAGACGCCGTCCCAGGGCATATTGGAACAATTGATTTCCCAATCCACCCATTATTTTTACAATAATCAAGCTGTATCCCTAAATATTAATCGCATTTTGGGATTCAAGTATTTTTAGTCTCCCCATTCCTAATTAATTATTTCAATGTCGGATATATTTTTCCCAAAAATGTTGTAAGGAGATTGGGAAAGGCAATAAACCGTTGACGAGGCAGTCCTCATCTGATAAAGCATCTAGTATTCAATTATAATTTAGGTGGCCTGGGCGTACAATAATCTTGCGCCTCCGAGGTGTTTTATGCCAATCTCATCTAATGGATCGCTGCAATCAAACCTTCATAGATCCTGGAAAACGCCGAAATCGATTGCCTGGCTGTTTACCTTGCCGGTAAAAACCACTTCAGCTATCCTGACAATTGCGATGGTACTGCTGGGTTTATTTTGCTACTTCTGGTATATCAGTTCGGGGCAGATGGTTTTACCGCACAATGGAACTGATTATTTCGATCTTCAAGCGCAGGGTTATCTTAAAGGTCAATTGAGCCTGCCGGTGCAACCAGATCCTAGACTGCTGGCCATGGCAAATCCGTATGACTATAAAGCCCGCGGCAACTTACCGGTATTATGGGACGCTTCGTTATATCAGGGACATTATTATTTGTATTGGGGACCGACTCCGGCGATACTCGCTGCAGTCGTTAAGCTGGTTCACCCGCGGCAAGTCACCGATGCAGATCTGGTGCTGCTATTTGAAAGTGTCACTCTGATTTTTGGCGCTTCTTTAATTAGCCATTTGCGTTCCAGACTATTTCCTGATTTGCCCGGATGGATCATTCTTCCACCGCTAATTATGCTGGGTTTTGCCAACCCGCTGCTCTATATCCTTAACCGGCCCTCTGTATATGAAGCAGCAATCACTGGCGGGCAGGCTTTTCTGATCGTTGGTTTATTCTTTGCCATCCTCTCAATCGATGGGCAGACCGTTCGCACCAGTTTTCTGGCTTTGGCAGGCATCTGTTGGGCCTTTTCAATCGGCTCGCGCCAGGATTTGATCCCGGCGATTGCCTTTCTATCCATCGGAACAGCAATCTATATCTTGAAATTTGCTCCAAAAGAAATACATATACGGGCAATGATTGTTCTGGGTTTTCCCCTGGCGCTAGGTGTTATAGGTTTGGGGGGATATGATATGGCGCGGTTTGGATCTGTCCTGGAGACTGGTCACAACTACCAACTGACCGGGGTGGCCTCCCCAGCAAAGGGTCATCTGATTATTTCGCCTGGATACATCCTGCCAAACTTTTATAACTATCTATTCCGACCAATCCAGCTCAGCAGCAAATTTCCTTTTCTATCCGCTCCCAAGGTTAAACAATCGCAGTGGCCGTTTTTTATCCGTTTGATCGCCCCTTACAGTTTAACGGAACCTGTTATAGGAATTCTCTGGACGTTACCTTTCGGCCTTTTTGCGTTAGTTCCGGTGCTTTTCCAGAGGTGGTCGATGGTATGGAGAACAGGCCGGGGGCAAATACCGTCGATTTCATTTCGATCTCATGCGTCTGATACCCAAGAGCGCCTCTTTCGCTGGCTTTTTTGGGGACTGGCAGGAACAATATTGTTAACCGGTGGGCTGCTTTTAGTCTATATCACGGCCTCGATGCGTTATGAGCTTGATGTACTTCCTCTTATGGCGATTTTAGCCTTTCTAGGTTTCGCCTGGGGCTATCAGCTTTTAGGTTCACATAGAAAGCTGCACAGGGTTTACGTTTGCGTAGCAGTAATCTTGCTGCTATATACCTTGATAGTCGGGTTGCTATTAGGTTTCACAGGATATAACAATCATTTTCAAACAGTGAACCCTGACTTATTTGTTCGTTTGACGAATTTCTTTCCGAAAAATTGATTACTCGACAGAATAACATATGATGAATGCTAATAATCAATGAAAGATGGCCTGCCTATGCCAGTCTCTTGATAACCTTTTGGGGAATTATTGAATCCTGTAATAAATATTATTTATGGAATTGCATGCCACTCAATGATTGGGGCAAGCAAACCCGGACGTTTTGCAGTCCATAATGGTGAGCTGCTCAATCCCCCACGGATATCGATAACAATTGAGGGATTAATTTTTCCGGGTTTAAATAACCACTGGCGGAAATGAAGGCTACCTAAAAATTCAACCCGGTAAGTGCCTTCATTCAATAAGTGCGGAGGGAGGTTACATCTCAAGATGTTCTTACCAATTTTCAATTTTGGCCATTTCTCTTCCGGTTGATCCGTTTGATACGACCAAAAGAGAGGCTCACCGTTTTCACTATATACAGCGCATCCAATTGTTAATGATGGATCCGGTTGCTGAATGGTCCCTTCTAACTGAAGCCAAACATCTGGATCGTCGTTGTTAATGGGCGGATCTTTTATTTCTCCGTTAGAATCACAAATGAAGATCTTTTGAGGTGTAAACCAGGGATTATCGTAGTTTTCGTGGTCAAAAGCCCAAAAACTAGCTTGTTGATCTGAGCGGTCTCCAACCAGATAAGACTTCACCACTTCGCTGACGTCGTCACTCGCTACGATTACTTTGCCTGACTTAAGCAAAATGATGGATTTGCACAATCTCTCAATTGAATTCATATTATGGCTGACAAATAATACCGTTCTACCTTGTCCGGCTATATCACCCATTTTTCCCAAGGACTTCTTTTGAAATTCTGCATCCCCGACTGCCAGGACTTCATCTACTAATAAAACCTCCGGATCCAGGTGGGCCGCTACTGCAAAGGCCAACCGTACATACATGCCGCTCGAAAAGCGTTTGACCGGTGTATTAATGAACTTTTCTACTTCAGCGAAGGCCACGATTTCATCAAATTTGCGGCGAACTTCTTCTTTGCTCATGCCCAGGATGGCGCCATTTAGATAGATATTTTCCTTGCCGGTCAGCTCGGGATGAAAACCGGTGCCCACTTCCAATAGGCTGGCGATACGTCCCTTCACCTTTACGCATCCGCTGGTGGGGGCGGTGACACGTGAAAGGATCTTGAGCAAGGTGCTCTTGCCAGCACCATTCCGGCCGATGATACCCAGAACCTCGCCCTGTTCTACCGTAAGATTGACATCTTTTAGCGCCCAGAGGATCTCGCCATCGCGGTTGCCGTGGTCAATCTGTCCAATTTTAAGCATGGGGTTGGGCAAGCCGCGCTGCCGGGCCCACCAGACCTTCAGATCATTGGAAAGTGTGCCGGTGCCAATCTGGCCCAGGCGGTAGGCTTTGGATAGATTTTCAACAGAGATAACGGTGTTGCTCATAGGGGGATAGGGGATAGCTGATAACTGGCAGCTAGTAGCGGATAGCGGATGGATTACAGGAGATCGCTGAGAGCGGGAAAGGGGAATGATACGAAGATTTTGTTTCAGAATTCATCTGTATGATTTATCCTTGAATAGCTCATTGCTGATAGCTATCAGCTATCTTCTACACTGTATCCATAAAAGTGGCTTCGACGCGATTGAAAATTACCGTGCCAATGGTGACAACCACCAGCATAAAGCAAAAACTGTAAAGCAGCCCCATTGGGTTGACCGAGCCGGCCCCTAAAAAGGCGTAGCGAAAGGCTTCCACGATGGAGGTCATCGGGTTGGCCTGGATCAGCATCTGGTAGCGGGCCGGGATGGAAGAGGCCGGGTAAATGACCGGGGTGGCGTACATCAAGAGCTGCACGCCAAATTGCACCAAAAAGCGCAGGTCGCGGTACTTGGTGGTGAGAGAGGAGATGATAATGCCAAAACCCAGGCCCAAGCCAGCCATCATCAGGATCAACACCGGCGAGAATGCTATCCACCAATTGGGGTGGAGCACGGTGCCCCGTAAAGCGAAAAAGCCCACGAAGACCAGGAAAAGGGCGAATTGGATGCCGAAGGTGATCAGGCTGGAGATCAGCATGCCGACCGGCACAGCCAGGCGAGGAAAATAGACCTTGCCAAACAGGTTTGCGTTATTGACAAAGGTATTGGAGGTGTTGGTCATGCAATCGGCAAAGTAGGTCCAGATGACCGTGCCGGACATATAGAAGAGGAACTGAGGCAGTCCATCGGTAGGCAACTTGGCAATATTTCCAAAGATGACCGTAAAAATGATAGTGGTCAGCAACGGCTGGATCAAAAACCAGAGTGGGCCCAGGATGGTTTGCTTGTAAACAGCCACGAAATCACGGCGCACAAACAGCATCACCAGGTCGCGGTAAC
>DATFYI010000224.1:0-10207 GCA_035315125.1 Anaerolineaceae bacterium
GCCCCTGTGGGGCGACAATATTGACGATCATGTCCAAGAGTGGAACAGTTACTTTTCGGGTAACCTGGAAAGAGTTCTTGTACTTCCAATAGAAATACTCGTAAAGAATGGTTTCATCAAACGAGGATGGAGTTGGCTGTGGAGTCATTGTGGGTTTAGGGGTTGGAACCAGGTTAATCTCAGCCTGGATTGTTTCTATTGGGCAGTAGCTCAAAGCCTCATAGAAATCTGGCGTTCCATCATGTTCTATGACTACTTCACATACCACTTTTTTATCATGAATTGAAATAAGCTGCCAGGTAAATTGAGTCACTTTGACTTCGACAGTTTTTGTACGTGTAGGAACTGCAGTTGACTGGGCCAAAGGGCCGAAGGGAGGTTGCGCCATAGCTTTAGGTGAGACTTCAGAAACAGCCAAAATACACATAATTGCTAATACGATGATAGCGGCCGCGATCAAAATTCGGAGTCTCATAAGCAACTTCCCCACCCAGATAAAGAAAATCCTTTACTTCTTTGCTGCAAATCGACTGCTTACCCGTTTCCAGGTAGGTGATGGAGCAGCTGGGGGTATGTTTTTCAAAGTTTCCTTGCTCATCTCGTAAGCAATATCCTCAAATAGAGTGGTTACAGGCGCATCGGGGTTAGCGCTCAGGATCGGTTTTCCAAAATTAATTGCCCTTATGAATTTGCTGGGTGAATGGGGTATCGAATAACGGATTGGAATTTTAAGTACTTTTTCAATCTGTTGTTGTTTAATCGCGCCTGTCGGCAATGTCTGATTTAATATGGGGGAGATCTTTTCTTGAGAATAGCCTAGCTTGTTATATAGTTGTATTGAATTAATCGCCGCACGAATCGACACCATATCTGGCGCCATCATCAGAAAAATATGCTCCGCTGCGTTCAGCATGTAAATAGAAATATTATTGAAGCTATGCGAAGTATCTATGACAATAAATTCATATAAGGAGCTAAGACGTTTTAACAAAGCCGGCCAAAGCTCATCTGTAAACGCATCATCAGCCACCGGCATAGTCGGCGCTGCAATAAAATCAACTCCGCTGGTGTGGCGTGTTGTGATTGTGCGGATCAAATCATCATCAATTTCTGATACCTGTATGGAGGTCAGATCATCAAAAGTGTGAACCGGTGATACATTGAGCATCAGGGCAATTTGTCCTGAATGCATATCCGTGTCCATGAGCAATGTTGGTCGCCCCCACAAGTTATAATATGCGACCGCCAGGTTGACAGCCATACTTGAACAACCCACCCCACCGCGCAAACTGTGGATGGTGGTAATACAGGCCTGTTCTTGCTCCACGTCGGATGGACGAGCGCTTTTAAAGATTTCACTTTTTCGGACCAGTAGACCTATGCGGGCGACCAGCTCTTCAGGCTGAAAAGGCTTAACCAGATAATCATCGGCACCAACCTCGAACGCTTTCAGCTTTGTATTCAGTTCATTATGGCTGGTGAGGAATAGGATGGGTATTCCAGCATAACGAGGCGTCCGGCGTAGACGTTTTACAACTTCAAATCCATCTACATCAGGTAGACGCACGTCAACAATGATTACATCTGGATTGAAAACCAGGACAGCTTTAAGACCATCCATCCCTGTTTTGGCATATTCTAATACGTAGCCGCTTGGTTTCAGGGCGTGATCGATCATTTTATAAAAAATAGGTTCATCATCAATTAATAATATTCTTGCCATAATTCCATCATCCTCAACTCTGTTTCACTTTCCCCATGATCTCTCTGGCTCGAATAATAACATTCTCGGCAATTTTTTCGACTTCTGCAAATAATCGGACAGCTTCAGGGCGGTTTTCTTGACGTGTGCTCATATCCAGTTCAGCCGATGCCTCAGCCAATTTTCGGATCCCAAAATTTGCCGAAACTCCTTTAAGATTGTGCGCCAGGTCGCCTAGCCGTTTCAAGAAAGGATCGTTCAAAACTAAACGCATTTCAGTTATCTTATCCGGCAATGATTCGATAAAGTCATTCAATAGGCTTTCATAGAATTGGCGGTCATTACTAAACCGTACCATAGCACTATCTACATCAATCAAATCGTCCTCTTGTGCATTATTACTGGCCGGTAAATGGATTATATTTCCGGTTTGAGATAGGAATGGCTCGCCAGTAGGCGTTTTTACTACGCTTGGGTTTTTGAGCTGACCGGTACCCAAGCGGCCTGTGGTTTTACGTAACGCTGGAGGTGTTGTCCAATATTCTATTACCTGGAACAATTTGCGTGCATCAAGGGGCTTGGTGATGTAATCTTCCATCCCGGCATCCAAACACCTCTGACGGTCTCCTGGCATCGCATGAGCCGTCATGGCAATTATTGGGATGTGGCGTTTGCTTCCTTCCAGCAACCTGATCTGCTTGGTTGCTTCCAAACCATCCATTTCCGGCATCTGCACATCCATTAAGATGAGGTCATAGCTATTTTTTTTATATGCTTCAAACGCTTCAATTCCATTACTTGCCAAGTCTACTTTATGTCCATTACGGGTCAAGAGCATGCTGGCCACTTTCTGGTTAATTTCATTATCTTCAGCCAGCAAAATTGATAAAGGTCGTGATGGTTTCAAATCAACCATTGGCCGCTTTGAATGATCTTCGAGTTTGGCGCTTAGACCCATCGCGTATTCAAGCACATCCTGGAGTTGCGATTGCTTGATCGGTTTTTGTAGATAACCCGCATAACCCAATTCGTTTAATTGATTTAAATCATTATGCCTGCGCATGGAAGTTATTAATATAACCCGCGTGTCGCGCGTCAACGGATCATTGCGGATGGCTTTTAACACATCGACTCCATCCATGCCAGGTAGATGCAAATCCATTAATAATAGATGGTAAGGCGTGTTGGTTAATAAACCGCGGAATAGTGCCGGGATGACATCAATACCATTGGAGATTGAAACCACATCACAACGTAAGGCTTCAAGCATACGTGTTATCACCTGGCGATTGGTAGGATTATCTACCACCAACAGGACACGTACTCCTTTAAGATCCTTACCCGTTTTCCCATCTTCACCCTCTAGCTCAGATAGGACCTCTAATGGGCTGGTAAACCAGAATGTACTCCCATAGCCAGGTTGGCTCTCAACCCCAATCTCACCACCCATCATTTCGACAAGCTGTTTTGAAATAGCCAACCCCAGACCAGTACCCCCATATTTACGCGAGGTCGAGCCATCTACCTGTACAAAGCGATCAAAGATGGCGCTTTGGCGGTCTCTTTGGATACCAATCCCAGTATCTTTGACGCTATATTTAACCAATACATACTCACCATCCGTACTCAAGAAGTCCATCCGAATCAGGATTTCACCTTTTTCGGTAAACTTAATGGCATTGTCGATAAAGTTAATTAAGATCTGTCGCAGTCGGACGATATCACCTTTCACTATTGCCGGAATACGCGGGTCAATATACGCCACCAGCTCAAGCCCCTTTGTCTCCGCTTTTCCAGTTAGCATTTGCGCCACGCCTTCAACCATCGTGAAAGGATTAAATTCAACCGGATCAAGCTGGAGCTGTCCAGCCTCCATTTTTGAAAAATCCAAAACGCTATTTAGTGCACTTAATAATGCTTCAGCGCTCTCTCGTGCACCAATCAGATAATCGTATTGTTCATCATTCAAGTCAGTATAAAGCACCAGTTCGATCATACCCAGGATACCGTTCATTGGGGTGCGGATCTCATGGCTCATATTTGCCAGAAATTCCGACTTTGCCCTGTCAGCTTGTTCAGCCGCACGCCTTGCCTGCACCTGCTCAGTGATATCGTGATACATCCATAATAAACCGACAATTTCACCTTCCAAAATCAGTGGAACACCTAAAGCTTCCACATCCATGGTGGTGTCATCCCGATGGTGGAACTGGATTGAGGTTTTAATTGCCTCCCCATGCAAAACACGTTCCGAATAAGATTGACCTTCCGGTTGAAAGCCATTTTCGGCCAATAGTTGCTCGAGGCTTGACCCTATCCTCTGACCGGCATAAATGCCAAACATCGTCTCAAAAGCCGGATTATAAGACAATATATGCAGATCCAAATCTAGAGAGACAATTGCCACAGGGCTATTGCTGACCAGCGCTTCCAGGTATTCTTTTTGCTGGTGAATTGTTGCTTCAGCTTGTTTACGAGCAGTAATATCCTGCGCAATAAAAATAGTACCCAGTGAATTTTCATCTAACACGATAGTGTAGCGGGTTATTTCAAACCAACCATCTTTTTCTGGAATATAAGTCTCGCCAATCATCGATTTAATATTCTGTTCTGAATGAACCGCACTTCCAAAAAAGATCGAGTCGATGGGCTGATTAACCAACTGATCAAATGGTCGGTTCAGCCACCGTGTGGCCGACCGGTTGCAGCGAATGATATTGCCATCGCTATCGACCACCAGGATGGCATTCTGCACTGCGTCAAAAATACCTTCCCATTCCCGCTTACCTCGTTCGAGCACTTTTTCAAGCAGGTCGCGTTGTTCGTTTTGAATCTGTAAGTCTTTCTCACGGGCCTCAAAATCCTTCTGGACTGCTTCTTGCTGACGTGCCATACCATCGATTTGGGCTCCAAGATAATATCCAGCAAAGGTCAGAATCAATAGGACGAGTATAGCCACAGCTAGCATTGCCAGGACATATTGATTGATGGGCTGACCTAAGATTTCAACGATGAAAGGCCTGAAGAGTATGAATACTGCCAGGTTAAATACCAACCCAATCACAAAACCAGCTGCTATTAACTTATTGGTGTATTCTGAGTGTTTTGTTGAATTATTCATAAAAATGGCCGGTGAACCACATATCTTTTTAAGAGATTGGGTTGGTCTCAGAATGAGTACCCCCATTCATAGCCTTTAATAAAATTTAGAGGCCTTATCGATATTAATACCTACAAAGCCATTTTAAAAGTTGCTTCAATAGATGGATTTGAAGCCGCCCTGTTGAACGCCTAAATTTGTAAATTGGTCATTATTAATCAGGTTGAGTATTTACCATCATCATCACGAAATGGACTTATTCTCAAATACCCTCCATAGATACTTGACCATATTTTAACAAATGTGTCCCACCTGATCATTATCCGCAGATTATTTCAAAAAAACCATAAAGACTATATAAATTATAGCAGAAATTGTTGTTAAAGGGCAAAATGAAGGTTCAATTCCTTCTAACAGCTATTTTTGCGCCCAATATAAATGATATTTAAGGTATAATAAGTATAATTATAATGCTAATCAGATTGATGCTGTCTAGATCGAGCAGATATGCCCACAATTAAAGCGCAAACCACTCACCCTGCTTTGGTTCTTCCCAAAAAAGAGAACATTCATTCCTTTGAAACTTTTCTTAATCGTTATTGGATCGTGTTTTTTGCTGTTCTCTATGGAATTTTTGTTGGGCTACCCTTTTTGGCTCCTGTCTTAATGGTTGCCGGTCTTAATCCTGCCGGACAGGTAATTTATTTTATCTACTCATTTTTATGCCACCAATTACCGGAACGGTCATTCTTTTTATTTGGTCAAAAGTTTACATATCCCCTGACTCAAATTCAGACTGTCTGGCGCAACACCAACGATCCCGCTATTTTGCGGCAGTTTATCGGAAATACTGTCATGGGTTGGAAAGTTGCCTGGTCCGACCGCATGGTTTCGATGTATACGAGTGTATGGATATTCGGGCTGATATGGTGGTTTTTACGTCAGAATATCAAACCGCTGCCCTGGTGGGGATTGGTCGTGTTTCTCCTGCCAATGGCTCTGGATGGCACCAGCCATCTAATCAGCGATTTTTCCGGGATTGGTAATGGCTTCCGTGACAGCAATCTGTGGCTGGCAATATTAACTCATCATGTTTTCCCGGTCAGTTTTTATGCAGGAGATGCCTGGGGATCTTTTAATTCGATCTGCAGGTTGTTGAGCGGGGTATTCTTCGGCATCGGCATGGTATGGTTTGGATTTCCATATTTAAACGAAAGCTTCCAAAGCATCCAGGCAAACACAATCCGACCAAACCAATAGATTAATTCCTTAAAAAATGTTTTTCGAGATACACATTTTCCATCATCTTCTGCCAGGAGTATACCAAAACCGCGTTCGTTCAGGCTTTAACAAACAAAGGAACCGGTTATTGGGCTTGCCTCATCCAAATTAGTAGACAATGGTTGAATCAAGCGAACAATTTCTATTGAATCATCCGATTTGGCCTCACGAATTAACATCCTGACAACCCTTTCTTTTTAAATAATCGAATTTTATTATTATAAAAGGGAATGGGAATAATGCTGCCGAAAATTATCTCTAAATACGCTTAATAATAGTTAAGATTATATTCATAATAATCTGTAATAATAGATGTTAATGAATAGCTCCTTATTCAAAGAAAGCAGCTCAGCATCTCATGGAATTCAAAAAAGACTCTGTGCAGAGTTGCAGAACCTGTAAAGGGTTTGGTTGGTAAAAGATTAATAATAAAAGCTAAGGAGGCTTTATGAGAATCGTTTTAACAATAATTGGAGTATTATTTTTGTTTGTTGGAAGTTTTTGGGCCTTGCAAGGCATCAATATCCTTCCCGGTAGTTTTATGAGCGGACACATCCAATATTTATTCCTTGGACTGGTAATAGACGCAGCCGGAATATTCTTATTAGTTTTGGGCAACCGCCGTAGAAAGCATCTGCCACCCACGCAAGGTTCCGGGTCAGGCCATTAGAAGTTACCGAATCCAGTGAATTACATTAACGGTTAATACAAATCCCCTGGATGATGTCATACTCCAGGGGATTTGTATTAAGGTAAAAGAGGTTTTATTGCAACGCCATCAGCTGGTATGGTTTTAAAGTGATATCCTTCAAACGGATATTTTTATTTGTAACCAGATCCCGAAACTGATACCCTAAGCCATATATCCGCAACAGGTTGGCCTGGATAATCTGATCTTTTTCGCAGAAATTAGCTAAGACAAGCACACGTTTTGCCTGATAAGTGTGCAAAAATCCCAACACATGTGTCCCACAATCGATCATTTGTGTATCTCCGTCACTAAAAACAATGTTTTTCTTACGAACCGCGATCAAGCGTTGAAAACCGGAGAAAATACGCCCTTCGATAGTTTGCGGATCTGATCGCAATTCGACGCGATTCCAATCCGTGCGAGGTCGATGCACCCACCGGCTATCATGGCTCTTTGCTGGATTATCTCGATAGCTATAATCATTCAAAGTACCCAGCTCATCACCCAGGTAGATCAGTGGTATACCGCCAATGAAAAGAATGACCCCGTGCAATAATAAAATCCTGGCAATCGCCAGGTCAACCTCAAGAGAAGTCTCCTGGTTAATTGCCTTTTCAAGCCCGGCCAAAGAGGCACAAGTCCCCGAGATCCGGCAATCCCCGGTTTTCGGATTTTCTTGAAAAGGTAGTCCTCGCGCAAAACTACCGGGAAATTGCCCGGTGTAAAAAGAATTCAGAAAATGACGATGATCGTAGCCATTGATACCCAATTTCCATGAATCATCGTCCGAGAATGTCCAGCCTATATCGTCATGACTACGTACATAATTTACCCAGGCACAACCATCCGGTATTTTAAAGCGCTGGCGTAGTGATTCCGATAATAGTTTCACTTCACGGGTTGCCAGGGTTTCCCACATTAATGCCATCAACAGTGGGTTATAGGAGAGCTGGCATTCGTCCGGGTTTATGTAACGAATCACCTCATCAGGAGCGACAATCGCTTCAGATTTAAACAAAAGTGCCGGAGCGACGATCCGGGCCACAGCGTTAAAAGCCTGTATAAGCAAATGTGCCTCTGGCAAATTCTCACAGCTCGTACCCATCTTTTTCCAAATAAAAGCAACTGCATCCAGGCGTAAAATCTCAACCCCCACATTGGCCAGACTCAACATTTCCTGCACCATAGCAATAAAAACTTCGGGGTTTTGATAGTTGAGATCCCATTGGTATGAATGAAAAGTGGTCCAAACCCAACTTTCGATTTCTGGAAAATATGTGAATGCGCCAGGATGTTCATCCGGGAATATTTCACGCAGATTGCGTTCATAAGCATCTGGCAACTGGCGATCCGGAAAAATCAGGTAATAATTTTGGTAAACGGGATCCCCTGCTTTGGCACGATTTGCCCATTCATGTTCGTCAGAAGTATGATTAAAGACAAAATCCAGAACCGGGCTGATACCATTTTGACGCAGATCAGAAGCCAGTTCAGATAATTGCTGCATTGTACCCAATGCAGGATCTACTTCACGGTAGCTGCTAATGGCATAGCCGCCGTCATTCTCCGCTTTCGGGCTGCGAAACAGAGGCATTAAATGCAGATAGGTGAGGCCGAGCTCTTTGAGATAGGGAATATGCTGGCGCACGCCTTCCAAATTCCCAGCGAACAAATCGACATAGCAAACTCCGCCTATCATTTTATTCGCTTGGAACCAATTTGCGTCTTGACAGCGTTGCTGGTCTAATTTCTTCAACCCTTCAGAGCGATCGATCCAGGCTTGAGCCAGGCTGTATAAAAGGTTTTCCAGATGATAATAAAAATCGTATTGGCTGCCATAAATCTGGATGAGCAGATCAAATAAGCGTTTAAAATTTAATTGAAGCCGGTCCAGAAAGATTTGCCATTCCGATGGGTGGCTGGTGATGTAATTTGAATATTGAGCCTCCAGGCGGGGAAGCAAGCGAATAAGAGAACGCTCAGCGCGATCCGGAAGATGTTGAGATTTTTTCATATTCCCCCGGGCCTCCTTAGATAAACAAAATTAAGGATAAGGAGTGGACATTGAGGCAATTACAATCCTGGCAGCCGGTGTCCACTCCTCCCTTGCTTTATATTAAGATCACAGATCAGTTAACCCTTGACAGAGCCTGCCAGCAGGCCGCGTACAAAGAAGCGCTGCAGGGCAAAGAACACCGCCAAAGGTAAAAGCATACTGATAAATGCTCCTGCAGTTAACAACTGCCAGTCCTGACCTTTCTCACCGACCATATTGGCAATTGCAACGGTCATCACCAGAGTCTTGCTGCCCAGGAAGACCAGCGCAACCAGATAGTCGTTCCAGACCCACAGAAATTGGAAAATGGCGAAGGAAGCCAGGGCTGGGACCGACAGTGGCAGGATCAAGCGGGTAAAGATAGTAAAGCTGGAGGCGCCATCGATAAAAGCGCTTTCCAGGATGTCACGCGGCAGTTGGCTGATGTAATTGAAGAGCAAGTAAACTGCCAGCGGAAGTCCAAAGCCTGTATGCGCCAGCCAGATTCCCAGATAAGTTCCATTTAGATCTAGATGGGTGTAGTCCTGCACAATCGGGACCAGCGCGATCTGCAGCGGAACTACCAACAAGGCTACCACGATGGTGAAAAGGAATTTACGCCCTGGAAAATTGAGCCATGCAAAGCCGTAGGCAGCGAAGGCGGCGATCAAAATCGGAATGATCGTGGCGGGCACTGCCACTGCCACCGAGTTCAAGAAGGCTCCTCCCAGGTTATCGCCCTGGCGGCTGATGTTGTTGCCATTGATATCCGTGTAATTGACATTGCCGCCACTCAGAACGTCCGAGTAGTTTTTCGTGGTCAGGCTGGTGCTGAAACCGACCCACTGTAATTTCGCAACATCGATCCGGCGTGTACGCTTGTTGCCATACCAGGTCAATTGTCGGCCGTCGGGCAGCTTGACGCCAGCACGCAGCTGCTCAAAGGTATACTGGCCGCTCACTCCCGGAATTGGCATCGGCCCATTCACATCTACCGTCGCAGGAATCATGATTGGTTGGCCGGTGGCCACATAAGTTTCGTGTGGAAATACCGTCCACCAGCCACTGTTAAAGATATCCTGGCTGTCGCGCCATGAGGTAACAAAAATGCCAAGCGTGGGAATCAACCAGATCAGGCAAATCAGGATTAATACGCCGTTGACCAGCAGGCTGGAAAGGACCTTTTGTTGTTTGAAACTGCGAGTATTTGTGGTAGCCATTAGAACGCCTTACTTTCCCGGAACTGCCGGAGGTTATAGATCATCACAGGAACGACCACGATCAGCAGCACGACGGCGATTGCCGCGGCTCGACCGGCGTCACCAAAGGTGAACCGTTCAAGATAGAACTCATTGGCGATCACGTTGGTACCATAATTACCGCCGGTCATTACCCGCA
>DATFYI010000225.1:0-12099 GCA_035315125.1 Anaerolineaceae bacterium
TGCAGTTTGCTGCCACCCAGAACAACATGGCTAAAGTTTACTTTATCATGCCGGGAGGCGAGCGCCGCGAGAACCTGCTCAAGGCGATTGAATGCTGTCACCGGGCGTTGAACATCTTTACACCGGAGACCGACCCGTACCAATATGCCGCCACTCAGAACAATTTAGGCCTGGCTTATGTCGCTCTTCCGAGCCTGACGAGCGCAGCGACCGCAGCGAGTGGAACGACCAGTGATCGAGTGCAGAACCTGCGCAAAGCCATTGATTGCTACCAGCAGGCGCTGCGTTTCCGCACCCGCCAGGTGACCCCATCTGAATTTGCGGAGACCCAGACTAACCTGGCGGTTGCTTTTTCCAGTCTGACCGGCAGTAACCGTGCGGAAAACATGCGCAAAGCGATTGAATGTTACCGCCAGGTGCTGTCAGTCCATACGCTCAAAAGCGCTCCGCTGCAGTATGCCGCCGCGCAATGCAGCCTGGGAGCAGCTCTTTATGCCTTGCCTGGCGGGGATCGAGCCGAGAATTTGCAAAACGCCATTGAATGTTACCAGCAGGCCCTGCTTGTTTACACCCCCGAAGCCGAGCCGATGAAATATGCCGCCGCTCAAAACGACCTGGGCCTGGCCTATGCCGCCTTGCCAGCCGGCGACCGTCAGGAAAATCTGCAAACGGCCTATCAATGTTACCAGCAGGCGCTGCGCATTCGCAGCCCCTTTACGGTCCCATTAGAATACGCTGCCACCCAGCACAACCTGGGCAGCGTTTACTATTCCCTGCTGATCGGCGATCACCTGGAGAACCTGAACCAGGCCATCGACCTCTACCAGGAGGCGCTGCTCTACCGTACTCCGGAGCTTGCTCCTCTGGAATATGCAGAAACTCAGAACAACCTGGGCGCGGCTTATTCAGCACTGCCCACCATCGATAAGGCGGGAAACCTGCGTAATGCAATCGAATGCTTCCAGCAGGCGCTCCGCTTTCGTACCCGCGAGCTCGTCCCGCAGGATTATGCCATGACCCAGAAAAACCTGGGCCAGGCTTATTACGATCTCCCGACTGTCGACCGGGCGGATAGCCTGCCGAAAGCGATTGAATGTTATAAACAGGCTCTGACCGTTTATTCTTCCCGCTCCTATCCGCTGGATTACGCCAGCACGCAGAACAGCCTGGGCAATGCCTACGCCGCACTGCCGAGCGTGGAGAGCCGCGATAAGGCGGAGAGCATACGCAAGGCGATTGAATGCTACCAGCAGGCCCTGCGTTTCCGCACGCCCGAGGCTGCTCCGCTGGACTGCCGGCGGTCAGCGCAAAGCCTGGCCGATTTATTTTTGGAACAAAAACGCTGGCGCGAAGCCTACGCCGCTTACCACCTGGCCTTTCTGGCCACCGAGAGGTTGTTTCGCTACGCTTTCCGTCCGGACAGCCGGCAGATTGAAATGCAATCCAATGCCGCCCTGTACCGGAATATGGTCATGACCTGCCTGCGTCTGTCGAACGATCCCGGCTGCCGGCGTGAGGGCCTGGTGGCGGCCGAAGCGGGCAAAGCGCGTGTTTTTCTGGATCAGATGGGGCAGGCGGATTATCCCGCACCGGCGGGTGTACCGGAAACATGGATCAATGAAGAAAGCCAGTTGCTGGCGCAATTGCGCATGCTGGAAATTGCCGCCCACGAGGCCAACCTGTCTGCTGAAAAGCGGGCGCAGTATGCCGGCCAGCGCAGTACCTTACAGGAACAGTTGGAGCAGTTTTGGAAGCAGTTGGTGACGGAATATCCGCAGGCTCAAGACTACGTGGATTTGCGCCGCGGACAAAGCCCCAGTTGGAAAAACTTGCAGGAGTTGGCTGCCAGCCTTGGCCCACTTACTGCCCTGGTTGAATTCTATATGCAGGAGGATGAAATTGGTGCCTTTGTGTTGTGCACCGATCAGGCCGCCCCGCAGGTCTTTTCGCTGCCAATCGGCCGCCAGCGCATGTTCGATGAGTTTCTAAACCCTTACATCGATGAAACCCTCAACCGCAACCCCAGCCGGCGCTACGACCACAAATGGCTGGCCCTGGGTGATGAGCTGTTGGCGCCGCTGCAGGATGCGCTGAAATATGCCCGGCTGGTGTATTTCATTCCACACGGCTGGCTGCACCTGCTGCCGCTGCACGCACTGACGGTCAACGGCGAGCCATTTATCCAACAAAAAGCGGTGGCCTATGCGCCCTCGGCCGCCATGCTGGCCCGCACTCTGGCGCGCAGACCCAGCCAGCCCGTCATCCAATCGGCGCTGGTGGCCGGCTACTATCCTTCCGGGGAAACCGTTGAAAAGGAACCGCTTTTGAGTGAAGCCGGGGATATCGCCGCCTATTTCAAGACAAGCCCACACCTGAATGAAGCCGCCAGCCTGGAGCAATTGGAAGGCCCTTTGCAAGCAGCCGGGCTGGTGCATTTTTCGTGTCATGCCTATTTGAACGGCAGCGACCCGTTAGCCTCTTCCGTGCAACTGGCCGGCGGCGCCATCACCGTGCGCCAGTGGATGTCCCTTCGTCTGCAGGCCGAGCTGGTCACTTTGAGCGCCTGCCAGGCCGGTTTAAGGGATATTAACTCGGGTAATGACATCAGCGGGCTCAGCCGCGCCTTCCTGTACGCCGGAGCTCGCTCGAATTTGCTGACGCTCTGGAGCGCGGCCGGGCCAACCACCCCGCAATGGATGAGCAGCTTTTACCAAAAAGCCTGGAGCCCGGATGGGCAGCCGCTGCAAAGCAAAGCGCTGGCCTTCCAACAGGCCGTGCTGGAGCTGCGCCAGGAGCAGCCGGACCCGTATTACTGGGCGCCGTTTGTCCTGATGGGTGAGGCTGGGTAAGAACTTCCGATGAGCGAGTTCTGGTACGAAGACGAGTTGTCCATTGCTGAACCGGCCCTGAGCGGGGTCTCAAAAAAGATTGCCCGCTCGCTCAAGAGCGAGGCTCAGCCGGTGGCGGATGAGCTGGCCCAGGCCGGGCGCGGCCTGGTGCGCGCCTACAAGCCGGATTGGAAGGAGCTTAAAGCGGCCGAGATGAAAAACCTGCTGGATTCAGGCCAAAAGCCGCGGCTTTTTAAGGCCCGGCTGGTGTTTGAATTTGAAATCCCAAAAAAGAATTTTGACCGGGGGGCGCGTTTTGTGTATGCGCGCTGCCAGGCGGCCATCCGCTCGCTGGGGGGACCGTTCCTGCCGGAAGTATACGACCTTTACCCGCAGGAGTTATACGAGGGCGAGCAGCAAAAAATCAGCCTGAAGTTTGGGCCTTCGATTACGGTTGGGAAAGTGGGCGCCTCGCTGGGGGAAATCGGAGCGGACATCGCCCTGGGGCAGGTGGCGCCGGTGGTGGTGGGCTATTTTGGCGATCAGAAGCAAGACCCGCACTGGGAGCTGCGACCCAGAAGCAGATCCTTGTTGGGACGGCAGTATTTGTGGCTGGTGCTATCTATGCCGGAGGGCTGCCAGGGTATACGCCTGTCCAGCCGGGTGGATGCCGAGATCCAGACTAAATTCGGCCTGCTGCCGGTCGGGCCAAAGACCAGCGCCTGGGACGACCGGCCAAGTATTATAATACGGTAAATAAATATAATAATTTTACTCAATAATGGTTATAATAAAGACATACCTGAAAGTATGCATATCCTATCCTATTTTCAGATATTTACGTGGGTATAAATTTATGGAAGAACCTGTTCCATTCGCTCATAGGCATTACCACTGACCAGGGAAAAAACAGCTCTGGACGTGCTCACTCAGCAATAGCCATCCTTCCGGTGTTGGAGCGTCCGGCAAAGCCGCCGTTCCGGCGAGATTGAATCGCGTCTCCGGAAGCCATTGGCGGTCATCTGTGTGCGGGTTTATCCAGGGAAATGGAGCAAACTCTGCGCATATTTCTGGGAAAAGCTTGGGAATGAAACTATGAACATTGGAATTGTGTACAACTCTTTCGCGCATAAGAACCCCCTGCCGGAAGAAAAAGAGATGAGGGATACGGGATTATCGATCGGAAAACACCTGTCAAGGCTCGGGCACCGTGTGCGTTATTTCGATATGGACAACCCGCACAGCATTGAAGCATTATGCTCCAGCAAGCTTGAAGTGGCCATCAATGCTTGCGAACGCATCCACGATGATGCGCGCGGCGAAGTTTATGCGGCCGCATTGCTCGAATTTCTGGGTATTCCGCATACCCGCACCAGCTCGTGGTTGATTGCGCAGGGCATCAGCAAAGCGCGCGTGAAATCCATTTTGAGTTATTACCACATACCCACGCCGCGTTTTCAGATATTCAAGACTGCCGAGGAAGAGCTGGACGGATGCCTGCAATTCCCGCTGTTTGTTAAATGCCAATCCTGCGAGAACAGCATTGGCATTGACCAGAATTCTCTCGTGCAGGACCGGCAGCAGTTACATACCAAAGTCAATCAGATTCTCAACCAGTTCCACCAACCCGCCTTGGTAGAGGAATATATCGACGGGCGCGAGTTCAGCGTGGCCATCCTGCCCGGCCGGGTTGACCAGGTTTTGCCGATCTCTGAGATCGTTTTTCGCGATCTGCCGCCCGAGCGCCGCTTCCTGGATTACGATTCCAAGTGGATGGCCGCTAGCGAGGCATACCAGAAGACCGTCCCGGTTTGCCCGGCCTGCTTGACGGAGCCAGAGCGCCGTGTCATTAGCGCCACGGCCCTGCGCTGTTTCAAGATCCTGGGTCTCGATTCGTATGCCCGTATCGATATGCGTTATCGGGATAATACACCTTACGTGCTGGAGGTCAACCAGAACCCCAGCATCAGCGAAGAAGGCAGCGGTTACGTGCGCACCTGTACCGGCTTCGGCCTGGATTATGCTGCCATGATTAATGTTTTATTGCGTAATGCCATTGTGAGGAAAAGTGAAGGTTTGTCTGCTCGAACCGCCAGAACCGGATCCGGCTACCGCAGCAAAGATGCAGCAGATCTATTCCAGTTTGGTAAGTCTCGGCTATGAGGTGATCGAACGGGGTTGTAGCTCGGCCCTGTTTGCAGACATCAGGCTGGACCAACCGGACGTGGTTTTCAATCTGTGCAGCATCTATGATTGGGACAAGACCTATCTGCTACCAGGCGTGCTCGAGATTGCCGAAGTGCGTTATACCGGATCGGGCATCCTGGGCCTGTCGCTGGCGCGCAATTACAGCAAATTATTTCCGCTGCTGTTCAAGGCCGGGCTGCAGGTGCCGGGCTTTGTCGTGCTGCCGGCCGGTAAGCCCGCCCCGGACGGTCTGCGTTATCCACTGGCGCTCTGGCGGGATGGCCAGCCGCGGGCCCTGCGCGTGCAGCATGAACAAGGGCTGCTCCAGGCGCTGGCTCAATGCCCGGCTGCTGAGGAAGTCTTATTGCTGGAGCAGCCGGATGGCGAGCGGCTGAGCCTGTACTTGCTGGATGGTTTGCCTATCCTGAATACGTGCGCGAGTTCAGCCGACCCGGCCGGCCTGCCCTGCTTGAGGGCGGCCCAGCAAGCCTATGACCTGTTGGAAGCCCGGGGATTGGCGCGTTTCGATTTTATCGAGTCGGCCGCAGAGCCGCTTTTGGAACAGATTGAGCTTGCGCCGGACCCTATGGAAGAACAATTCCTGGCAAGCGCGGCGGCCGGCGGCTGGGATAAACAGCGCCTGCTGAAAATGCTGGTGCTACATGCCGCCCGAGACGCTGCCGCAGGCGGTTAGCAAGGTATACTTCGCATCAAGGAGAAGCTAGATGATCGTTACACCGGCAGTTACCATCCGGCAGTTGCTCTGGCAGACGGACGACATCCGGCAGTTGCTGGAGATTGAGCGTGCCTCCTTCAACCGCTACGACGCTTATTCAGTAGAAGATTTCGAACGCTGGTGCCATTACAACCCGGACTTGTGCCAGGCGGCAGAGCTGGATGGGCGCATGGCCGGTTACCTGCTGGCGCGCCTGCTGACCGGTTTTTGCGACCTGGGCTCGCTGGCGATAGCCCCCGCCTACCGGCGCGCTGGGGTTGGCCGGGCTTTGCTGGCTGAGCTCGAGCAGCGTTTGAATGCAGCGGGGGTGCCTGAAATCCAGTTGGAAGTTCGCACCAGTAACCGGAGCGGCCTGGCCTTCTGGCGGCAGATGGGCTTCGTCCCATTTGGAACGCTGCCCGCTTTCTATCAGGATGGCGAAGATGCCGTCAGGATGAGGAAGGAATTGGAGATAAGCAGACCGGATTGGCTGAGACCAGAATAAAAATCAATCGCGCCCCGGTAATGCGAATGAAAGAATTAAGCAACGAAGCTGCTAGCGCAGGATCAGGAGGAGCGCTGATGCAGCCGGTAGGCTGACCTGGTAGCCCTTTTCAGAAGGCGAGATCGTAGCAATGGCGGTTGGCGTCCAGCTACCATCGGCAGCTACGGCGCTTCCGCCGAAGGTAATCCCGTCCTGGGCTGCCAGTGAAGGCGCCGTCAAGCTCAAGATGGAAGCCGATTGATAGGCTTGCCCGGCGTTTACCTGCACGGTTACATCCTGATCCTCTGTTTTATTGATCAATGCGACTCGTAAGGATTTGTCATCGCCCATAACGGCATAGGCCGTGACGTTGACAGAAGTTTGGATCGTCGCCGGCACAAGTTGTCCATTTTCCGCGGCGAGGTGAAAAAACAACATTCCATAATATAAGGGCTGCGCATGGAAGTGTTGGCCTGCCGCCAGGCAGATGGCGGTATAACCTGTGCACTCAGAATCGCCGTGAAAGTTCGCCCCCGCAACGCCGTGCGTTGCCAGCATGAACAGATAATCGCTGCCCCACAAAGCGGATGCGAACACGTTGCTTACCCCATCTTTACCCCCATGCGAAGCAGAGTTTGTTTCCCCTATACGCAGCGGAAAATGTTGTACGGCTGCTGCCCCGGCTAAAGCCTCGACCTCTGTGTTGATCCGTGCCGAGGTATCGGCGCTGAGAAGTTGTGAGATGCTGGCATAGCGATGTGAAGTTGGAAGAACTGAAGCGGAGGCGTTCAGGGGATAGATGTGGTGGGTTGCCAGCGCC
Source organism: Anaerolineaceae bacterium (assembly GCA_035315125.1). Taxonomy (GTDB): domain Bacteria; phylum Chloroflexota; class Anaerolineae; order Anaerolineales; family Anaerolineaceae; genus DATFYI01. The sequence continues at coordinate 7,035 of DATFYI010000225.1, forward strand.
AGGTGGGTGCTGTCGCCGTTCAGGAACTGGCTGAACCAGAGGGGGCTTTCGCTGGTAGCCGGTCCGGCAATGGGAGCATCAGGATCCGCCTCATGGATCGCAATTACGTAGGCATCGAATTCACTGCGAAAATCCTGCACCCCCCAGGTTTTGGGTCGTAACCCATTTAAAGCAAACGAATCCGGCTCGTTCCCTATTTCAATGGCCACGATCTGGCCTCTGGCCTTGTTCAATGCATACCATGCCTCGTCGGCAGCCATTTGAGGCAAGTAATCACCCAGATTAACGCCCAGGATAATGCCCCAATTGACCTGTTTAGCAAACGCAAACAATCGATCCAGGTCGGCTGGGCGGATCGTTCGGGCTATAGGGTTGGGCGAAGGTTGATTGTAGTTATCCCAATAGGTATTCTCAACGCTGTCGCCGCCAAAACGAAGCACCCCTTGGCCGAGGTCCCTTAACAAATGAATGAATGTCGTACTGCGGGTATCGAAATCATCTTGCGCCAGCATGCCGGCTTCATAGCTCAAGCCGAGAAAATTGGCGGGGATGCGATAGCCCGGCTGGTGGGGCGAGACGTTCACCACTACCAATTCTTGGGGCGGTTGGGCAGTTGCAGTTTGCGTCGGAGTCGGACTTTGGGCCGGTTGGAGCGGCGGTGTTTGAGTTGATGCTATATTGAGTGCGGGTACACACTGACACAGGATAAGAATCGCTGCGAGTAAAATGCCCCAGCGCGCCATACTGCCTTCCTTTCTCATCCAGTAATTTATTTTCCCAAGCATGAAGTTCTATTATATTACCTTCTGGATTTGAATCTGACCCGTTATAATGGACACGGGATTAAGGGAGGGTTTGAGTCTTTTGGTTTGCGCATATAATTGATCAGGTAAAATCATCTCAAGAATAGCCGGGTATATAGAAATGCAAGAGCGCTGTGATTGGTCGGAAAAAAATGAAACGCTGGTTAAATATCATGATACTGAGTGGGGCATGCCTCTGCATGATGATCAGAAATTATTCGAGTTCCTGATTCTGGACGGTTTTCAAGCTGGTTTAAGTTGGAACATGGTTCTTAAAAAAAGAGAATATTTAAGACTGGCATTTTTTAATTACGATCTGGAGAAAATTACGAATTCGAGCTCAGATTATGTCGATGAACTGCTGCAAAATCCAAACATCATTAAAAATCGTTCGAAAATCCAGGCTGTCTTTTCAAATGCGGCTGCATTTCTAAAAATTCAGGCTGAATTCGGAAGTTTTAATCATTATATTTGGCGTTTTGTCGACTGGAAACCGATTCAAAATTCATGGGAGACAAGCGATCAAATCCCGGCCAACTCGCTTCTTTCGGAACAAATCAGCCTGGATCTAAGAAAAAGAGGTTTTAAGTTTGTAGGTGCAACGATTTGTTATGCTTACATGCAATCGATTGGCATTGTAAATGATCATTTGAAATATTGTTTCAGAAATGAAGAAATAAGAAGGTTGGTCTGAATTCTCTATGAATAGCAAACCATGGTATTTATTCATTATTTATACAATCCTTTGCGAAATATTGACTATTCTATGGGTGGTTAGCACGCCATCTGATATCGAGAATCAATTTCTCATAGGTTTTTCTCTTAACCGATTGGCGCTGCTTATATTTGTATTGCTTTGCAGTTTAACGTCGCTTATTTTGCTTTATATTTCACTATCCAAAAAAGGTTTCTACCTGACAATTTCCAGACTTTTTGAATCTCCTTCCGACGCTGCCTCATATACCTTATTCCTGATTTCGATATTAATGGCAGGAATGTTCATACTTTCTTTTACACACGTTTTTCCCAACCGATTTTTTATGGCAAGACTCCAACCTGTGCTATTGATGTTATTCCTATTTTCATTTGGATATACTATTTTTACAGCTCTTAAAATAAATCCTGATTAAAGATCCTGCCAATGAATCTCCGCACAATGGTTCACCGTTTTCAACGTCTGGAATGGCTGGTTGCCGGGTTGATCCTGCTTTACCTTGTTCCGCTGTGGCTCTTTCAGTATCTGCCCACCCAGGACGGTCCCAGCCATCTCAATAATGCTCAGATCCTGAGCCAGTACTATAACCCGTCTTTTAATTATCAGAAAATCTACGAGTTATGGCTGTACCCATTTCCGAATTGGCTGGCGCATGCCCCCTTAGCGGCGCTGATGGGATTTGTTCCGCCCTTAATTGCTGAAAAAATCCTGCTCAGCATCTATGTGATCGTTTTTCCACTGGCTTTTATTTATTTCCTGAGTGCTTTAGATCCGGCAAAAAAGTCTCTTGGGTTATTTAGCTTCGTATTTATCTACAATCACCCCTTGATAAAGGGATTTTATAGCTTTGCTTTCTCAATCCCTCTGGCTTTTTTATGTCTGGGATACTACTGGAAACATCGTAACGGGTTTAACTTTTGGCAGTTGCTCATAATAACCGGACTTTTGCTTTTGGTTTATTTTGGGCATATGGTCACTTACCTGATTGTTATCGGATCGATCGCATTCATTGCAGTGATGGTTTTCCTCAGCCAGTGGCGTAATCTGCACGGTGCGGCTTTACGGCGTGCACTGGCTACAATGGAGTTAAGCCTGGTTAGCGTTATGCCCACCTTGCTTTTACTGGTTAATTATTATTCAAATTCCAGCTTTGACGGTGTTAAGCTCAATATTAACCTCAGTCATACCCCCCAGTTGCTGAATGATTTCTTTTCCATGAACGTCCTGGTGAGTTTCTCAAAATATCAGGGCTGGACTACCCAGGCGGTAGCGTGGGTGATGGCGGTTATCTTCTTGATAACCCTCGTTTTGCGCTTATCGCAATTCCGGTCGAAGCCTGTGCACTTTTTCAAGTTCGGCGATGGATTTTTTTGTCTATTTTTGATACTGTTTGTGCTTTACCTGCTGATGCCCGACGCATTTGGAAGCGGCAATTATTTGAAAGAACGCCTGATTTTGTTGGGATTTTTATTCTTATTAGCCTGGTGTGAGGTGAGTCTGCCGATTCTACCAGACAGGGCAGCCACAGACACCCCGGTTTATTCCAACAATCCATCTTTAGGAATTGCGTTTTTAAATGAAGAAAGAATGGCCGGGCTGCAGTCAAAATCGAAAAGGATCTACCCGGTAATTCTCGAACTAATGTGCGTTTTGGCAGTCCTGCTGATGCTGGCAGGTGTATATAACAGTTTCGAAACGGTGGAACCCGTGTTACAGGAATATGTGGCCGGTCAAACGGTAATCCGGCCCAATACGGTGCTCTTACCCCTCAACTTTTTGAATGTGTACAAATATTATAACCGTGTTAACCCGCTTTTACATGCCGACCACTACCTGACCATGACCAACGGAACGATCGACCTGGGTAATTATGAACCCTTTGACGATTATTTTCCTGTGCGCTACAAAACCGGCCTCAACCTACCGATTTACGGCAATCATATGAGTTGGCCAGATATGTTACATTATCATGATCACTCCATCAAACTATGCAACTACACACATATGATTGATTACTTACTGGTGTTTGGAGATCCTGACTTATACTTTAAAAATGATATTTTGCGCTGTTACACCCCTCTTTACATCCAAGGCACAGAAAGGATTTATGTGCCGAAACGATAAATCTTTCGCACAGGATTATTCTGCGCAAGACGATTACGACTACGAACAGGGAGACTGTGAGAAGGCCATCTATAAAGGTCATAGATGAGAAAATTCTAATGGCGTTGTTGGAATTCGGTTGCAATAAATGATATATTTTATGTATAATGTGTATAATAATTATCCTGTTAGTCAACCTAAATTTATTTAGGTTTCCTAGCCCGGTGAAGGGAGCCGGGCTTTTTTTGTGAATAGGATTTAAAACCTTTTATCCAACCGGATAGCTGGATTATAATCAGCCAGGTCAAAATTCAACTCCGCCAGAGAAAAGGGGTAATCAATACCATCAAGCTATGACGATATTTTATGGATTAATTTTAGGGATTATCGAAGGGCTGACAGAGTTCATCCCTGTCTCATCCACCGCCCATATGCTCATTGCCCAGCGCCTGCTCGGCATCCCGTCCGACAATGGTGTCTTTGCCTTTCTCGTCCTGGTACAGTTGGGGCCGCTGCTGGCTTTAATCGTGTATTTTTGGAAAGATTACTGGTCGCTGATCAAAGCCTTTTTTGCCAGGCCGTTTTCTACAGCTGATAATCGCATGGCCTGGTACGTCATTATTGCCACCATTCCAGCCGGGATAGCCGGACTTTTGTTGAAGGATGTCGTTCAAAACATGTTCAGTAATCCTTTACTGGAGGCCGCCATCCGCTTATTTACCGCGGCAGTCCTGCTGGCTTTAGCTGAATGGTTGGGAAAACGATCTCGAAATCTCGACTCGATCACCTGGCTGGACGCTTTAGTCATCGGATTGTTCCAGGTGTTGGCAGTATTTCCCGGTTCGTCGCGCTCCGGTTCGACCATACCAGGCGGAATGCTGCGTAATTTTAACCGGCCGTCGGCCACCCGCTTTGCTTTCCTGATGGCGGCGCCGATTATGCTGTTAGCCGGTGGATATGAATCGTTATCCGTGCTCAAGTTACACATCCTGCATTCAATTATCGGGCCGCTGGTGGTAGGGTTTATCTTTGCGGCGATCATCGGCTGGTTATCCATCCGCTGGCTGATCAATTATGTCAGCAAGCATTCTTTATATGTGTTCTCTATTTATTGTGCGATTGTAGCCGCATTCTGCGTGATTTTTCTGTTTGTGTAGCCAGGGCTTTTCACCAGCCGGACAACCCGTAATCAGCCGGGTTTATTTGCGTTTTATCCATCGGCCGGGTGCAGCAACTTTTGCACCGGCCTTTTTTCTTGGGCTGGCCTGAATTCCATACACGCCCTTCAAACTGCTAATAAAAACTTATCTCATAGCGGGTACAGAGTCTTAGATTCTTCTAATACAGATAATGTAGATAGTATTTATATTATTATGCTATAATGACAAACACATTAATGTAATACAGGTAAGTCGAGAAGACAGGAGAGGGTAGAATATGAAAA
>DATFYI010000226.1:0-11372 GCA_035315125.1 Anaerolineaceae bacterium
CTCATTGCCATCATCAGTACACAGAATGTGTTGTGGCTGGATGCCATCAGTTATGGGTTATCCGCTCTAATCGTCATATTATTGATCCCTGCCTTAAAGGGCCATGCCCAATCAACGGGAAAGCCGTCTGAATATGTTCACGAGCTAAAAGATGGCCTTCGCTTTATCTTGCGAGATCAGCTCCTGCTGGCCTTTGTAGTGATGGTTCTGATTGTCAATTTTCTGGATGCCCCGGCTTATAGCGTGCTTTATCCGGTTTATATCAAGCAGTTCTTTGGAAATGCCCTCAATCTCGGTTTGTTAGTGGCGGCCGGCGGCGCCGGCGCTTTAATCGGCGCTATCCTGTTTGGTGCAGTTGGCCAGAAACTATCCCGGCGATCAATTTTCTTTACCGGCTTTTTCCTGGTTGCCCTGCATTACTGGGTTTATGCCTTCGTTCCACCCTTTTGGATTGTCTTGCTGGTAGCCTTTATAGCCGGACTGGGTTCCGGGCCAATTAATCCAATCCTCAGCACAATCCAATACGAGCGCATACCGGCGGCCTACCGTGGCCGGGTACTGGGTACTATAACATCGGTAGCTTATATTGCCATACCATTAGGTGTGCTGATCGGCGGCTACAGCCTCGAATGGATTAATATTCGCCAGGTGCTGTCGATTATTGGCGTGCTTTATTTTGTTACGATTTTAGCCGCTTATCTTAACCCGGCTTTTCGAGAAATGAGTACCAAGAAACCAATCCTGATCGAGCCTGTTGTAGGTAGTGGGAAAATGGCGCCATAAATTCTGCTGCAAGAAAAGGTATCCTGGCATTGATATTGCAAGGAAAGCCTGGTGTGAATTATTTACCTTAATCCCTGATCGGGGGAAATGAATGCACCAGGTATCTTCAAAGCCATCAATCTCGTCTTTTAAGTTCGCTTTGATCTTAGCCGTGACCTTATTCCTCGGTTATCTGGGGCTGGCATTTTTTATCCGTGCAGATCACTTACGACTCGTTCTAACCGATATTGCCTCGCCTTTGGTGGAAATGGTTGCAGCCAGTGGGCTATATTATGGGGCACGCGCCTCTTTTTCCGTTTCGAAGCGAACCGGTCTGGCCTGGACTATCCTGGCGCTTTCGGTGCTTTTTTTTGCAATTGGTGATACCGTTTGGGGAATCCTCGAAGTTGGCCTGGGACAGACGCCCTTCCCATCCATAGCTGATTATTTCTACGTGGTTTTTTATCCACTCTTTTTGGTAGGTATCCTGATTCTACCAACTGCACAGCTTACATCCAGGGAATGGGTTAAAAGATCTTTAGATTTAGCGATCGTTCTGTTAGCCGCCGTGCTGGTTTTTTGGAATTTATTGCTCGGGCCTATCCATAACGCCAGCTTTACTACATCTGTTCTCGCCCAGGTTCTTTCGCTCTCCTATCCGGTCGGCGACTTTTTATTACTCTGGGCAACTCTCCTGCTCATCTATTACCAATCAAAAAACCGGCTTGCAAGCTCCACTTTGCTTTTGGCAATCGGAGCTACCATCATGGTGATCACGGATTGCACTTTCGCATATGAGAATCTCAACGGGGGTTATACCAGCGGAGGAATTCTGGATTTTGGCTGGGTGGTGGCATTTCTGACTTTTGGGCTGGCGGGCATGCTGCAGGCTGGAAGCATTTATTCCGAAGAAGGTAAGGCTCAAGAGAATCCGGCTGAACAGCCTGCCCCATTGGCGCCCTGGGTTTCCTATCTACCATACGTCTTGTTAGCAGGCGTCTACCTCCTACTTTTACAAAGTCACTCGACCCACTTTCCAATGGATTTTTTCAGCCTGAGCTTGAGCAGCGGCGTTATTATTGGGCTGGTACTCATCCGCCAATTGGTAGCAACCAATGAGAACAGCGCCTTAAACGAACAATTGCGAGCAGCATTATTACGCCTTCAGCAGCAAGCGGATAAACAGGCAGAAACCAATCAAGAACTGCAAACTGAAGTGAATGAGCGCAAAAAAGCTGAACAGCAGCTCAACCATGATGTTCTGCACGATGCACTGACAGGATTGCCAAACCGGGTCTTGTTTATGGATCGCCTCGGCCGGGCCATCGAATATGCAAAACGCCAGAACCACCCGTTTTCGGTCCTTTTTCTGGATCTTGATCATTTCAAAGTGATCAATGACAGCATGGGACATTCTATCGGGGATCAGTTATTGATATCAATCTCCCAGCGCCTGAAAGTGTCGTTGCGTTCCAGCGATACGGTTGCTCGCTTAGGCGGGGATGAATTTGTGATCTTATTGGAAGGTACCAACGATTTTGAGTCGGTTATCAATTCTGCTAATCGTATCCAAAATGATTTAAAGCCGCCCTTTATTCTGGATAACCATAAAATATTCGTCACTGCCAGCATCGGCGTTGTGCTCAGCATCAATGAATATGAGCGTCCCGAAGAAGTTTTACGGGATGCTGATCTGGCTATGTACCGGGCAAAAGCAAACGGAAAAGCGCGCTATGAAGTCTTCAACGCCAATTTGCGAACCATGGCGATATCCCGTCTGGAGATCGAGAATGAGCTTCGGCACGCCCTGGATCACCAGGAATTTGAGCTTAATTACCAGCCCATTCTGGGTTTAAAAACCAGTAATCTGATCGGCTTTGAAGCCTTGATTCGTTGGAACCATCCCAGCCGCGGCCAACTTTTACCGGCTGAATTCATACCCATAGCTGAAGAAACCGGTCTCATTTTGCCGATCGGTGAATGGGTGCTACGTGAAGCCTGTAGCCAGACTTTGATCTGGCAGGAAGCATTTAAAAACCAGGCCAATCTGGCCATTAATGTTAACATCTCCAGCAAACAACTCGCCGATCCAAATTTTATCGACGCCCTGCTTCAGATTTTGAAAGACACTGGCTTCAATCCGGCACACCTTAGATTTGAGATTACCGAAAGTGTTTTAATTGATAATCAGGTTATAGCAAATGAAATTTTCAAGAAACTCGGCGATTTAGGAATCCAATTGGAAGTGGATGATTTTGGAACGGGTTATTCCGCCTTAAATTACATCCAACGTTTTCCGATCCATACCATCAAAATCGATAAGTCTTTTGTCGAAGAAATCGGCATGACCGATAAAAATTTAGGCCTCGTACAAACAATCGTGCTGATGGCTCATGAAATGGGTATGGATGCCATCGCCGAAGGCGTCGAAACAGACGACCAGTTACAGTCCCTTAAACGAATGGGCTGTAATTATGGACAGGGTTTTCTGATTTCAAGGCCGCTTGATGGTAAGACGGTTACTAAATGGCTTGATCAAAACCGGGATCAAGAGCGGAAAGGGTCTGAAGAATAGATAAAGGGCCAGTTATTTGGATGCTGGCCCTTTATCAAAACTAATCCTCATAATAGTAGTCTGGAAAATTGGCCGTCCTTATTCATGAATACTCAATATGGGTTTGCTTTGTTCACTACCATAGCTTATTGGGCCTGTGTGGCTTTCTCACGAGCGCGGAAGGCCTTAATCCACTTGGACCCATAGACGTCATGACCCATTAACAAATTAGCAGCCAGTATCGATGTGGAGACCGCTGGCTCAAGCGGGTTGGTGATGGCCGATGTCATACCCTGGGTGATCGCCATCGCTATAAAAGCCGCATTAATGCCAGGGCGATCGGGTAGCCCAAACGACACATTGCTGGCCCCACCCGTAAAGTTGACGCCCAACTCTTGTCGAAGCAAACAAATTGTCTCGAGGGTAACACGAGCAGCGTCAGAATCGGTGCCCACTCCCATGACGAGAGGGTCAAAAATGAGATCGGAAACTGGGATGCCATAATCGGCAGCGCGGGCGATGATTTTACGCGCTGCTAAGAGACGTTCCTGTGGATCTTTCACAGGACCCGATTCATCGTTGCATAGGGAGATAACAGCAGCTCCATATTTCTTTGCCAATGGCAGCACGCGCTCCAGAGCAGCATCTTCTGCTGTGGTCGAATTAATCAACGCCTTGCCTGTATAGATGGATAGACCCGCTTCCAAGGCGGCAGGGTTGGGTGAATCAAAGCATAATGGCACGTCCACAACTTCCATGATCGTTTCCACTGCCCGGCGCATCAGGGCAGGTTCATCCCCAACGGATACGCCGGCATTAACATCCAGTACATGCGCTCCGGCTGCGACCTGTGCCAGGGCATCTGAACGCACGCGGGAAAAATCACCGGCGGCCATTTCTTCGGCGAGTTTCTTACGTCCGGTCGGGTTAATCCGTTCGCCAATAATAACAAAAGGGCGCTCCGGGCTGATGATAACTGTCTTGCTTTTGGATGAAAGAATTGTTTCCATTGAAATCGCTCCTACAACTTTCTAGCAAAAAATAATACAATTTACAACAGGGTATTTTGACATCAATGTTTCGTTGCCGGCTGGCGTCTTCTGCAACTATTTTGGATATGCAAATAGCGCCGGCGAAGATATGTATCATATGTTGCCGGCCTGGGATGCCATGCATATTTACTTTTCTGAAAATCCTTTTTGAACATTAATTACAGAACCACACTATTTGTGTTTCCATGTGGTTGTGTTTGTAAGCCTGCTTGGCTAACTTTCACCTAGCATCCTGGTTAGCTCAGTATATTCTTCCTCTTTAATGCCAAACCAGTTTTCTGGCTGTGGGAACTGCTTCGAAGTCACCTCATCTACATAGGCCTTCAAGCCATCCTCAATTGCTTTACCGGCGTCGCCAAACACTTTGGCCATTTTTGGCTTGAACTTGGGATAAAGATTGAACATATCATGGAAAATCAAGAGTTGCCCGTGCGCATGTGGGCCCGACCCGAGACTGATGATCGGAATGCTGGCTCGCTTGGTGATAATCTGGCAAACCCGGTCCGGCACCATTTCGAGCAGGATGCTGTAGCATCCGGCTTCTTCGATGGCTTTGGCATCATCGATGATCTTCTTAGCCTGGGCTGCACCCTTACCCTGCACTTTGTATCCGCCCAGAGCAGATACACTTTGCGGCGTCAATCCCAGGTGTCCCATGCAGGGGATACCTGACTTCACAATCCCTGATATACGATCAGCCATTTCTGCGCCGCCTTCCAGTTTTATAGCGTCGCAGGCGCCTTCGGCCATAAAGCGGCCCGCACAGCGAATGGCCGTTTCAACCGAGGGTTGGTAGGTCATATATGGCATATCGCCAATCAACCAGGCATTGGGCGTGCCGCGCCGCACCGCTTGCACATGCGGCATCATTATATCCTGGGTGACCGGCAGGGTTGAATCGTAGCCAAGGATAGTCATTCCCATCGAATCGCCCACCAGCACGATATCCACACCGGCTTTCTCGACCAGATCCGCCATGGGATAGTCATAGCAGGTGATCATGGTGATCGGCTCAGCTTTGCGCATCTTTTCGTACAGGAAACCTAATGTAACTTTTTTCCGCTCGGGCATTTTTTGATCTCCTTTAGTTTGTTTGTAATTTTACCAGAGCCCGATCAAGGTTGGCAATGATATCTTGGGGGCTTCCAGACCAACCGATAGTACGATTAAGTCATTATCAATATCGGCTGTGTTGCGTTCCATAAGAACCAAACTAAAGATAATTATCATAAAAATAAACCCCTATTCTCATCCGGATCAAATCCCAGCCAGGAAAACCGGAAAAGAGAATTTTATTTATAGCGTTTCAACCCATCTTCTCATTCTATCCAGCAAGGCTTGTTGAGCGTGCTATAATCTATCTGAATAATTATTGAGTTATTTCACCTGATTTGGCTATAATAAATTTATGCCAGCTGATCTGTCTGCTCTGGATGATCAGGTAACACGCTTTATACTGCCCGTTTACCGCTACCACCTGGCGCTGCGTGGTGATCACACCGCTGCCACCACCCTGACCATCTCAACCCTGTATAGCGCTCAAACTTGGCTCGATACCTATCGGTCCGAACCTGGGCAAGATCGCTTAGCAGTCTGGATCTTTTCAATCGCTCGTTACAAACAGGCCTTTACCGCCCGCCGAGGCCAGTCATCTGAAAACATCTCTTCGGTTCACTCCTTTGACAAGTTTACAGAAAATCCGGACCCAATCTCTGAAGCTGTGCACTTATGGCAGGCCCAGCTTTCCTGGCTGTCAGATGATCTGCGCTGGCTACCCCCAATACAATCTGAAGCTTTGGCATTGGTATGTTTTGGTGGGCTTAGCCAGGCTGAAGTTGCCGCTCTTCTACACGCAAAGCCCAACCGTATCCATCAGCTTTTGGACAATCCTCTAGCCAGTCCTATACAGCTAACCGCTCTGGCCAATCAGATCAATCTGTCTGAAAGCGATCTCGAACTTATCCTGAAAGAGACAACTTCAAAGCTGGTCCCTCACCCCGCCTGGCTACATCGCAATCTATGGCCACAGGCCTTTGAGTTGCGCTCTTTCATTAATCGCATTGTCCCGGCCATTGGATTGGCTACCCTGTTGGTGTTGGTCTTTGTTATTGTTAGCCGGCCAGTTACGCACATTTATCAGATTTTTTCGGCCACCGGCCAGCCGGTTTTCCCAATCAACAACACACTCTATAATCTTTCATCTGCCGCACCGCGCCAGATCCAATCCGGGCCTGGCTATTTGGTGCCGCCCGACCCGACTGAGTGTCCGTATTGGCAGCGTTTCCTCATGAAGGCCTTATCCCAGCAGGCGGCCTTGATCGAAATTGTCCCTTTTCAAAATCCGCTGGCCAGTGGGCCATCTGAGCACGGCACTGGCTGCGAATTGGACTTGAGTGGCACCACTGCCGATCCCACTCAGGTGCACACATTTCTACAAATGATCCAGCCATTTTTTACCCAGCAGGATTATAGTGTTTCGGAATTTAATGACTGCTCCACACTCTTAAGTGACAATACCTGGCCCTGCCAGGGCCGGCTTTTTTACCTGCAAACATATAGCCGCGCCATTCTGACGATCAGTCAACCCGCTCTTGTGGCCGCCAGCAGCCCCTGCGCAGTATGTCCATCCAAGTCGTATGTTTCTCAGTTCAAACTGCGTATGCAGTTAGCCTCCAATCCTACCCAGCCGATTGTAGACAATTTCTTGAGCCGCTGGAAAGTCGGCGACGATCTGGCGCGGAACGACTTTACCAGCCAACTCCTCAACACACTACCCGATCTATCTGAATTGGATAAACTGGCGGGCATCGACCGCAGCCCTGCCGGAGGGCCTGATTTCAGCGTCCAAATAATCCAGAATACGGGCACTCAACTTCTGGTCAAAGTACAGGTGGAAGAAATCCGTCCTCCGCCCTTACCTTCAAAGTCCATCAGCACCCTGCAACTGAAGCTGGTCCGTCTGAATCGGGGTTGGAAAATCCAGCAGATCAGCGTCAATCCAGCCAGCACCAGCCCGCCCACCTGAACAGGTTTTATTTCGTATTGTGATATTATTAAAAAGTTACATTTAATTGATCTCAGATTAGTCACACCAACGATTTGTGCGATTGTCTAACCAACCGCCCATGCCACAAAGCATCTTAAATAAGCCTTCTGCAATAATTTAGCGCAGCGAATTTTTTCATCCACCTTTTGAAGCTGACATGGATCTGCCTCGAAAGAGCGACCGGTCAAGACATCCGATCAGGAAAGTGGTGTATCGCGGTAATCATAAAATCCTTCTAATCAAGGTTACAGCTTTGTTTTATAATTAGCCTGTCCTGGTTTTTTTTCACCAGAATAATCTTCAAAACTTGTGCGGGGATCCCGATTTGAAACGAATCCAATCGCTAAAATTACCAGCCTGGACAGTACCGGTTGCTCTGCTGGTTATTTGTATTGCCAGTTTTGGACTGCTTCTTTCACAACTAGGCTACTATTGGGATGATTGGGCTAAAATTTCCGTTCACACTTTTTTTGGTTTGAACGGTTATTGGGCCTATTACGCCGAAGACCGGCCCTATTCGGGCTGGACACACATTGTTTTCACCTACCTCTTGGGGGATGCCGCGCTCGGTTGGCAGATATTGGATTTAGCGCTGCGCTGGCTTTCGGCGATCGCCATGTGGTGGTGCCTGCGCCTGCTGTGGCCCAGGGCGCGCTTCCTGGCTGCCGCTGCCGCCATGCTCTTTCTGATCTATCCGGTCTTCACCCTTCAGCCAATTGCGATCACCTTTCACCAGCAGTGGCTGCAATATGTCCTCTATTTCCTGTCGATTGGGCTCATGCTGCTGGCCATCCGCCGTCCAAAATGGGCGTTTTGGCTTTCCATCGGTTCGATGCTGGCAATGCTCGGCCAGCTCTTGATCACCGAATATTTCATAGGCGTCGAGTTGTTGCGACCGTTATTCATCTGGTTTGCGCTCAGTTCGCAATACAGCAACCTGCGCCAACGTTTGGTGCAGACGCTCAAACGCTATGCGCCCTATTTGGTGGTAACACTTGTTTACATCATCTGGCGGTTGTTTTTCATCCACCTGACTGGCGCAGATCCCTACCGGGCCGATACCCTTTACAACCTTTTCTCCAAACCGCTCACCACCATCCTGGATACCTCACACACTATTCTGGTTGATACGATATTCATTATCTTCGGCGCCTGGGCCAGCCCATTCAACCTGGGCCTGGATCCGAACATGCCCCATTTCACATATTTTGCCTGGGCTGTTGGATTGCTATGCGCCGTACTTATTTTCGTCTTCTTCTCATTTTTGAATGCGCCTGAGCCAAACGATGCGACCGAAAACAGTGAACCGGACGCCGAAGGGAAGAACTATCTGCCTCAGGCGCTGATCCTGGGCATCGCCGGCATCTTAACCGGACCAATCCCGGCCTGGGTGACTGGGCGCCAGGTGGTCTTCGACGTCCATTCAAACCGCTATGCCCAGGCTGCCATGTTCGGGGCCGGGCTGTTGTTCGCCGCCGTGATCATCTGGCTGGTCCGCCACAAGGTGCAGGCAGCCTTTATTCTGTCCATTCTGGTCGGCGTCTCGGCCATTTATGCCATCAATACCAGTGATGACTACCGCCGCATCACCGCTGCCGAAAACCGCTTTTCCTGGGAGTTGTTCTGGCGAGCCCCCTATATTAAGCCGTATACCGCTTTGATGACCGAAACTGAGATGTTCGCCGATCAGGGCCTTTTTTCCACATCAGCAATGATCAACCTGATCTACCCGCAGCCACCCGGCAGCCATCAAAAACTGGCTTATTGGGCTTACACCATCGAGCCGCGTTATGACGAATATAACATCCCCAACCCGCTGAAAATTGGTTTTGATACAACCTTCCGTACGCTCCATTTTGAAGGCAGCACTCCCAATACGCTCCTGATCCAATACGACGCTAATAAATCTGCTTGTTTGTGGGTGATCGACCCCGCCGACCAGTTGAGCCCCTATTTGCCAAAACTGGCCCTGCGTATGATCTCACTATCCAACCTCAGCCGCATCCAGTCGCAGCCCACCACAGCCGGTTACCATCCGCCTTCGGCGCTGTTTGGTTCAGAGCCAGCCCATAGCTGGTGTTATTATTTTGAAAAGGCCGATCTGGACCGCCAGATTGGCGACTGGTCTAACCTGGCGCAGCTTGGCGACCAGGTTCAACAACTGGGCTATAAACCATCCAATCCGGCCTCGAATTCACCACACGAATGGATCCCCTTCATTGAAGGATATGCTCAGACCGGCCGCTGGATGGATGCCAGCAAAGTGACCAAAATGGCTTTCGACCAGGATGTGCTCTATAAACCCATGTTATGTGATCTGTGGCAGCGCCTGCTCGCAAGAACACCCGCAGCCTCCAGCCAGCCCGCTGCCACCAAAGATATGAATGACGAAATTGGCTGCACACTGTAAATTGAACAAAAAAAGAATTCACGGTAGTCTCCTTTCTGCCAGGAGTTGCAATCTCGGCCTGACCGGCAGGTGAATAAAATGCAATATAATAAGATACTATTTGTCTTATATGTTAATTAATCAGAATTGACTTCCATTGGCACCCGTGCTATCATCCATACTACTGGCGGATTTATTTTTTTTCATTATTCTGTTCATTAACAATTAGATTATTCGGAGGTTTTTCTATGAGCACTGATTTTATCACCCGTTTAATCGGGATGGTCGTGTTCTCTATTGTTGGGGTGTACTGGGGTGCCTCACTTGGACAAGCTGCAAACATTGCACCTAATCCCGGCACCTTTTCAGTAGAGCAATATGCATTCACGTTTGGCCTGGTTGGCGCTTTATTCGGACTTATCCTGACTCCCTTTATCACAACTCGCCCGGTACGTGCTCTCCGAACCCTTTTAAACCGATTATCGACCCAAAGTCTGTTTGCATCCTTAATTGGGTTGGTTGTTGGATTGATTTTCGCGGCTTTGCTGGCCTTCCCACTCTCGCTGCTTCCCAAGCCACTCGGCAGCATATTGCCTTTCGTAGGTGTGATAGTTTTCGGATACATGGGAGTAGCGGTGTTTGTGGTGCGTCAAAATGATATTTTTTCAATGTTCTCATCTTTCTCAAATCGCAACCAGCCCTCACCAGCTAACCACCAGGATGCCGCTACGAATTGGGCCGAAAGCCGTACTATCCTCTTGGATACCAGCGTCATTATTGATGGTCGTATTGCCGATATCGCTCGAACCGGGTTTCTGCCCGGTTCATTATTGATTCCTCGCTTTGTGTTGGCTGAGCTCCAATACATAGCCGATTCACCGGACAGCCTGCGCAGACAGCGCGGGCGGCGCGGTATGGAAGTGCTTGCCCAACTTCAAAAAGAACCCAACATCCCGGTGCGTCTATCTGACATTGACGTAGAAGGAGCACGGGAAGTAGATGACAAACTGGTCATCCTAGCCCGTCAAATGCGTTGCCCTATCCTGACCAATGATTACAACCTTAACCGCATCGCTGAACTGCAGGGCGTTACCATCCTCAACGTAAACGAGCTGGCTAACGCGGTTAAGTCTGTTTTGCTGCCCGGGGAGGTGCTGAGCACCCGTGTTATCCAGGAAGGCAAAGAGCAAAACCAGGGTGTAGCTTACATGGATGACGGCACCATGGTTGTGATCGAGAATGGCCGGGAATACATGAATCAGGAAATCATGGTCATCGTTACCAAAGTCCTGCAAACTGCTGCAGGTCGCATGATATTTGCCCGCCCAGAGGATCGCAATTACGATCGCTAAGGAGAATATCCAGCTATGTCTTTGAAAATTTACAGCACCCTGACTCGCAAAAAAGAGACCTTTGAAACCATCCAGCCTGGTGAGGTCCGCATGTATGTTTGCGGCCCGACCGTTTACAGTAAAGCCCACGTAGGTCACGCCATGTCTGCGCTGGTGTTCGACATCATCAAACGCTATTTGGAATATCGCGGCTACCGTGTCAACCACGTTATGAACT